>JASFOJ010000027.1:0-40099 GCA_050116575.1 Gammaproteobacteria bacterium
CATTTTTCGCATGGCGCCATTGCATCACCACTTTGAATTGAAAGGCTGGCCCGAGCCGCGGGTTATCGTGCGGTTCTGGATTATTACGGTGATATTAACTTTGGTGGGATTGGCGACGTTGAAGATTCGTTAATGTTAAATAGCTTTTATAACTGCGGTAACCGCGGGAGCGAATTTATTTTATGTTAACAGCGGAAGATATCAGTTCGAT
Source organism: Gammaproteobacteria bacterium (assembly GCA_050116575.1). Classification (GTDB taxonomy): domain Bacteria; phylum Pseudomonadota; class Gammaproteobacteria; order SZUA-152; family SZUA-152; genus JAKEGK01. The sequence goes on from JASFOJ010000027.1 coordinate 212, forward strand.
GACAATGGCAGATGGCGCAACAGACAAAAAGACCGTGATTGTTGGCCTGGGTAAGACCGGGTTGTCCTGTGCCCGTTACCTGGTGCGCCGCGGCGAGCCTTTTGTGGTGGTGGATTCCAGGGCGAATCCGCCCGGGTTTAAGGAGTTGCTGACCATTGCACCTAACGTGGATTGCTACGTGGGCGGGCTGGAGCCGTTTGTGTTTGAGCAGGCTGAAAAAATAATCGTCAGTCCCGGTGTTTCCGTCAAAGAATCGGTGATTGCCGGCGCCCGGCAACGCGGTGCCTCGATTGTGGGTGACGTTGCCTTGTTTGCCCAGCAGGCCGATGCGCCCATCGTGGCCATTACCGGGTCCAACGGCAAAAGTACTGTTACCACCATGCTGGATGCCATGGCGCAACAGGCCAACTTGAATGTGAAAGTCGGTGGCAACCTGGGTGTGCCGGCACTGGATTTGTTGGCGGATAGCACTGAGTCACAGGAGCAGCATCCTGAGTTTTATGTGTTGGAGTTATCCAGTTTTCAACTGGAAACCACCCCGGATTTGCACGCTCACGCGGCAGTGGTATTGAACATATCGGCGGATCATATGGACCGTTATACCAGCCTGCAGGAGTACGTGGCGGCGAAACAGAACATTTATCACAACTGTCAACACAAGGTGTTTAACCGCGATGATCCGGCGGTGGCGGCAATGATTGCGGCGCAGGATGCGCAAGCCAACGGTATTGTGTCGTTTGGTTTGAGCGCACCGCCTACCGAACAGGATTACGGTCTGGAATACGATAATGGCCAGGCCTGGTTGGTTAAAGGCAGGCAGCGTTTGATGGCGGCAAAGGACGTGTATCTGCCGGGCCGTCACAATCAGGCCAATGCGCTGGCCGCGCTGGCGTTGGGTGAAACCATGAATATTCCCGTGGACGCGATGTTGTCGGTATTGCGCCGGTTTACCGGTTTGCCCCATCGCATGCAGTGGGTGGCTACCAAACACAATGTGGCATGGTACAACGATTCCAAGGGAACCAACGTCGGTGCCACGGTATCGGCCATTGCCGGGATGCCGGGCAACAAAGTGCTGATCGCCGGTGGCGACGGTAAGGGCGCGGATTTTGATCCGTTGCGTGAAGCGGTGATTGCCAACAATGTGCGTCTGGTGATTTTAATCGGTAAAGACGCTGATCGTATCGCCAGTGTATTAACCGGTGTGGTGCAAATTGAAAAGGCCGGCGATATGACCGCCGCGGTGGCAGTGGCTAACAAATTGGCCAGGCCAAACGAGAAAGTTATTTTATCGCCCGCTTGCGCCAGTTTTGACATGTTCTCCGATTATCAGCAACGGGGCGAGGTGTTCATGGCGGCGGTTAATAATTTACCGGAATGATGACAGGAAAAGCGGACCAACAGTGAGGCAGGTGGCAGTGGCGGCAACAACGCTCTATCAACAGGCAAGGCTAGCGCGATCGGATCAGCGTTTTCACGTTGATTACTGGTTGCTGGGCGCCGTGCTGGCGTTGCTGGCCATTGGGTTGTTGATGATGGGGTCGGCATCCATTGCCATTGCCGACAAACAATACGGTGAACCTTTTTATTATATCTGGCGGCAGGTGGTGTTTATTGGTATCGCCCTGATGCTGGGCTGGGGTGTGTTACACGTGCCGGTGGAGTTCTGGAACAAGGCAAGTCCCTATTTATTGTTCGTGGGAATGGTGTTGCTGGTGATGGTGTTGCTGCTGGGCAAGGAAGTTAACGGCAGTTCCCGCTGGTTAAGCCTGGGGGTATTGAACATCCAGCCCTCCGAGCTGATGAAGTTGTTTGTGGTTGTGTTCCTGGCCGGGTATCTGGTGCGCCGCGGCGAGGAAGTTCGCACCACGATGAAAGGATTTTTGAAACCCATGCTTATTTTGGGCGTGGTGGGGATTTTACTGTTGCTGGAACCGGATTTTGGCTCCGGAGTCGTGATCGCGTTTACCGCGCTGGGATTGATGTTTCTGGGCGGCGTTCGTATCTGGCAATTCGGCGTGTTGTTGCTGGTGATGGCGTCGTCATTAATGATGCTGGCTTATTCCTCACCGTACCGGGTGGAACGATTGACGTCGTTTTTAAATCCCTGGGCCGATCCGTTTGACAGCGGCTTTCAGTTGACCCAGGCGTTGATCGCCTTTGGCCGCGGTGAATGGCTGGGTGTTGGGTTGGGGCACAGCGTGCAAAAACTGTTTTATCTGCCGGAAGCGCACACGGATTTCCTGTTCGCGGTGATTGCCGAGGAGCTGGGCCTGTGGGGCGGCATGCTGGTTATTGGCCTGTTTACCATTGTGGTGTTCAGAGCGTTTCGTATTGGTCATGTTGCCCTGTGTCACAATGCCCGCTTTGCCGGCTACCTGGCATTTGGTATCGGATTACTGATGGGATTTCAAGCGCTCATTAACATTGGCGTTAACATGGGCATATTGCCCACCAAAGGCCTGACCTTGCCGCTGATGAGTTACGGCGGTAGCAGCATGATCGCGACCTGCGTGGCCTGCGCCATATTATTGAGAATTGGCCACCAGTATCCCGATGCGTTGCCGGATGCAGATGCAACGCAACATAACCAACGCAAGCAACGGCGTGGCAACAGGCGCGTTAAATAAGCGTCGGCTGCAGACAGGAATTTAATACAGCTCGTTAAAGTTAAAGATGATGGCAGATGCAACCAGAACAAGAATATTGATCATGGCCGGCGGTACCGGCGGCCATGTGTTCCCGGCATTGGCCGTGGCCGATGAATTGCGGTCACAGGGTGCCGACGTGTTCTGGTTGGGTACCCGTCGCGGTCTGGAAGCCGACGTGGTACCCAAGGCCAACATTGATATTTCGTTTATCAATGTGGCTGGTTTACGCGGTAAAGGTTTGCTGGGTTGGCTATTGGCGCCGCTCAAACTGGTGTACGCGCTGTGGCAGGGATTGAATGTGATGTGGAGATTGAAACCGCGGGCGGTACTGGGTATGGGCGGGTTTGTTACCGGCCCTGGTGGTATCGCCGCGTGGCTGGCGCGCAAGCCGTTGCTGGTGCATGAGCAAAACGCCATTTCAGGATTAACCAACCGGTTGCTGGCGCCCTTTGCGACGACGGTTATGGAAGCATTTCCGCAGTCCATCGCCGTGGGTAAAGCCATTCATACCGGCAACCCGGTACGCAAAGATATCGCGGCCTTATATGAAAGTGGTGAGCATGAAAGCGGACAACAACCGCGGCCCCTGCATGATCCGCTGCATATATTAGTGGTGGGCGGCAGCCTGGGCGCCAAGGCACTGAACGAGGTGGTGCCGCAGGCGTTGAGTGGCCTGGGCGCCGACAAGCGTCCCGTGGTCTGGCACCAGACAGGTAAAAAGAATATCGACGAGGCCCGGGCCAATTATCAGCAAAGCGGCGTTGAAGCCAACGTGGCGGCGTTTATCGACGACATGGCCGAGGCCTACCGCTGGGCGGACCTGGTGATCTGCCGGGCCGGGGCCATGACCATCGCGGAACTGGCCATTGCCGGGGTGGCGTCCATCCTGGTGCCGTATCCTTACGCGGTGGATGACCATCAAACCAGTAACGCCAAATACCTTACGGACAAGGATGCCGCGGTATTGATTCAACAGAAGGACTTAACCGCGGATGTGTTGTGTCAACTGTTGCAGGAGTTGACTGGAAACCGGTTACAGAAAATGGCGCAAGCGGCACGCGCCCTGGCATTGCCCGATGCCACCCGCAAGGTGGCGGACAAATGCCTGGAGGCGGCGCATGCCTGAAGGATTAACTGCGATGACCAATGACCCAATCAACAATCACCAGGACGTTAAAATGAGCCGCATTAAGCGGATTCATTTTATTGGTATTGGCGGGTCCGGTATGAGCGGCATTGCCGAAGTGTTGCTCAATCTGGGGTACACCATTTCCGGTTCGGATATCAAGGAGAACCCGGCCACCCAGCGGCTGCAATCGCTAGGGGCCACTATTTATATAGGCCACAACGTTAGCAATGTGCATGATTGCGACGCCGTGGTTTATTCGAGCGCGGTGAGCGATCGCAATCCGGAGATTTACGAAGCCCGCAACCTGCGCATTCCCGTGGTTAGACGCGCGGAAATGCTGGCGGAGATTATGCGCTTTCGTCATGGCATTGCGGTGGCCGGCACCCACGGTAAAACCACGACAACCAGTTTGATTGCCAGTTTGCTGGCCGAAGGGGGCCTGGATCCCACCTTTGTGATCGGCGGGCGCCTCAACAGTGCCGGTACCCATGCGCGCCTGGGCGCCAGCCGTTATTTCGTGGCCGAAGCGGACGAGAGTGATGCCTCTTTTCTTTATCTGCAACCCATGCTGGCGGTGGTTACCAATATTGACGCGGACCACATGGCGACCTATGGCGGGGATTACTCCAGGCTGCGCAACACGTTTGTGGAATTTCTGCATCATTTGCCCTTTTACGGCCTGGCCGTATTGTGTATTGACGATCCCGGCGTGCGGGAAATTATCGAGACCATCTCCAAGCCGGTACTGACTTATGGATTTTCAACGGATGCCGATCTGCAGGCGCACAATATCGAACAACACAATGCTACCTGCCGCTTTAACGTGGTGTTTAAGGACGGTTCCGAAGGTTTTAATGTGCACCTGAATATGCCCGGCGAACACAACGTGTTAAATGCGTTGGCAGCCATTGCCATTGCCCGGGAATGCGAGGTGCCCAATGACGCCATTCAACGGGGCCTGGACAAGTTCCAGGGCATCGCCCGGCGCTTCCAGATTAACGGTGAAGTGGCCGTCAAAGGCGGCGACGACGGTAAAGTGGCAAAAGTATTGTGCATTGACGACTACGGGCATCATCCCAAGGAATTAAGCGCGACCATTAACACCGTGCGCCAGCAGTGGCCGCAGCGGCGGCTGGTGATGGCGTTCCAACCCCATCGTTATTCCCGCACCCGCGAATTGTTTGACGATTTTGCCCAGGTGTTATCGGATGTCGATGTGTTGTTACTGACGGAAGTATTCCCCGCCGGTGAGGAACCCATTGCGGGCGCCGACAGCCGCGCCTTGAGCCGATCCATCCGCGCCCGCGGTAACATTGAACCGGTATTTGTCGAAGACGTGAATGACCTGCCGGCGGTGCTGGCGGATATAGTCTGCGACGGTGATATCGTGCTGACCGCCGGGGCCGGTGATATTGGACGGGTGGCACAAACGTTACCGCAGACACTGGCGGAGGCCATTCAATGATGGCGGCGCCGATTAATGACACGTTACGCGGCAAGTTAAGCCACGATGAACCCATGCGCAAACATACCTCGTGGCGTGTGGGTGGTAACGCTGACATTTATTATCAACCGGCGGATATCGAGGACCTGGCGCAGTTTTTTTCCCAGCTGGATAAGAATATTCCGGTCACGTTTATCGGTCTGGGCAGTAACCTGCTGGTGCGCGACGCCGGGATACGCGGCGCGGTGGTTGCCACCAGTGGTGTTTTAAAAGGTTTAAGTAATATTAATGAACAAACCGTAAGAGCCGAAGCCGGCGTTGCGTGTGCCAAAGTCGCACGTTATTGTGCGCGCCAATCATTGCAGGGCGCGGAATTCCTGGCCGGTATACCCGGGACCATGGGCGGTGCGCTGGCCATGAATGCCGGTGCGTTCGGCGGCGAAACCTGGAGCATTGTCAGCGCGGTGCAAACCTTATCCCGCGATGGAACACTGCAACGCCGGCTGCCGGATGAATTTGAAGTGGCTTATCGTTCCGTCAAAGGCGCAGAAGGTGAATGGTTTGTGGCGGCGGAGTTGACGCTGCAAAGCGGCGACAGTGAACAGTCACTGGCAAAAATCAGGGAATTTTTAAACAAGCGCGGTGACACCCAACCAATCCAGCAGCCCAATGCCGGGTCGGTTTTTAAAAATCCGCCGGGTGATTATTCCGCCCGTTTGATCGAGGCCAGTGGATTAAAAGGCTATTGCATTGGCGGCGCCTGTGTCTCGGACAAGCACGCCAATTTTATTGTCAATACCGGCACGGCAACGGCGGCGGATATTGAACAGCTTATTGAACACGTGGCGCGTACCGTTGAGCAACAACAGGGCGTCACATTGCAGCGTGAAGTGAGAATTGTTGGTGAGGTGAAGTAGTTATGGCAGCAAATGTTGATCCAGCAAAATTTGGCAAAGTCGCCGTGTTAATGGGCGGCGAATCGGCGGAACGGGAAGTGTCCCTTAAAAGTGGTAACGCGGTACTGGCCGCTTTAAAAGCCAACAAGGTTAATGCCCACGGTATCGATGTGGGGCCCAACATTTTATCGGAACTGGCCGCTGGGCAATTTGACCGGGCCTTTATCGCGTTGCACGGCCGGGGCGGCGAAGACGGCACCATCCAGGGTGCGCTGGAAACCCTGAAACTGCCCTATACCGGCAGTGGGGTGATGGCCTCGGCGCTGGCCATGGACAAGTTGCGCACCAAGTTTGTATGGATGGGGCAGGGCCTGCCCACACCCGGCTATTGCGCGTTAACGGACGGTACGGATTTCGATGCGGTAGTAAAGCAGTACGGGTTGCCGTTAATGGTCAAGCCAGCCCATGAAGGTTCCAGTATCGGCATGTCCAAGGTGACCAAGGCGGATCAGCTGGAACCGGCTTACCGGGCCGCAGCGAAATACGATTTTGAAATATTTGCAGAACAATGGATAACCGGCAAGGAGTACACCGTTGCAATACTGGACGAACAGCCTTTGCCGGTGATTCGGCTGGAAACACCCAATGATTTTTACGATTACGACGCCAAGTACGTTGCAGACACCACGGGTTATCACATACCCAGTGGTCTCAGTGACGACCAGGAGAAAGCATTACAGGAACTGGCGTTGCGTGCGTTTAGAGGGTTAGGTGCTTTTGGCTGGGGGCGTGTTGATGTGTTGTGTGATGATCAAAACAGCCCTTATTTAATTGAGCTAAATACGATTCCCGGTTTAACGGACCACAGCCTGGTCCCCATGGCGGCGAAAGCCGCCGGTATCAACTTTGAGGAATTGATGGTACGAATTTTACAGACCACGTTATAAAACCAAGAAGTATCGTGAAACAAACAGCTACGGGATGACGGACAACAACAGGCAATGGGCGCCAGAAGAATAAACAATCAACGAAAAAGTGAATCGCGCTGGTCACGGTGGCGTGAAGCCGGGTATTTGAAGCTGGCAGCCGTTGCCGTCTTGTTTATTAGCGTTGGATCTTTTGTTAACCATTTATATCAACCGCAAACGCTGTCGTTTGAAACGATTCAGGTGTTCGGTGAATTGAAATGGATGGACCGGAAAACCCTTAATCGCGTGGTGTTGGAGAATCTCGACGGTGGCTTTTTCAGTCTGGATGTTGACAGATTAAAACAACAACTTGAACGGCAAACCTGGATTGATTCTGTTGCCGTTCGCCGGGTTTGGCCGGACGTGTTGCAGCTGAGCGTGTCGGAACAGCAGCCCATTGCCGTGTGGAATCATAAAGTGATGGTCAACGAACGGGGCGAGCTTTTCGGCCGTGGTATTAATGTGTTTCCGCCGGACCTGGTTACATTGCAGGGGCCGTCGGGTATGCATAATACGTTAATCAAGCATTACCAGACACTGGCTGGCATGATAACAACTACGGGGCTCCGTATCGCGGGTGTGACGGTGGATAACCGTCGTGCCATGCAATTGACGTTGAACAACGGGGTGCAATTGAAATTGGGAAGGGTGCGCCGCGACCGGGATATAACTACTGAAATGAAACGCTTTGTACAGGCGTATCAGGCAACCCTGGCGGCAAAAATAGAAAATATTCAATTGGTGGATTTGCGTTATACCAACGGACTGGCGGTGCGTTGGAAACGGGATTCCACTTCTGGTGCAGATAATAATAACCGTGCGTCAAGCGCAGTCTTGAGCGCACAAGGATAACGCTATGGCCAAACGCTCGGATCAAAATTTAATGGTTGGACTGGATATCGGTACGTCCAAGATCGGCGCCATTGTGGCCGACGTCAGCACCGATGGGAAAATCGAGGTTATCGGCATTGGGTCGCATCCGTCAAAAGGCTTGAAAAAAGGTGTGGTGGTCAATATTGAATCCACCACCCAATCCATTCAGCGGGCCGTGGAGGAAGCGGAGTTGATGGCCGGCTGTCAAATCGATTCGGTGTTTGCCGGTATTGCCGGCAGTCATATTCAAAGTTTGAATTCACACGGCATTGTCGCCATTCGCGACAAGGAAGTGAGCCAGGCGGACGTCGACCGCGTTATTGATGCCGCCAAGGCTGTGGCCATACCGGCGGACCAGAAGTTGCTGCATGTGATTCCGCAGGAATTTGTGATCGACGACCAGGACGGTATTAAGGAGCCGGTGGGCATGTGCGGTGTGCGGCTTGAAGCCAAAGTGCACCTGGTGACCGGGGCGGTGAGTGCGGCGCAAAACATCGTTAAATGCGTGCGGCGCTGCGGTCTGGAAGTGGATGACATTATTCTAGAGCAGCTGGCGTCAAGCTATGCCGTGTTAACCGAAGACGAAAAGGAACTGGGAGTGTGCCTGGTGGACATCGGTGGCGGTACCACCGACATCGCGGTGTTTACCGAAGGCTCTATTCGTCATACCGCGGTGATCCCCATCGCCGGTGACCAGATTACCAATGACATCGCCGTTGCCCTGCGCACGCCGACCCAATACGCTGAGGACATTAAAAAGAAATACGCCTGTGCCTTAACCCAGGTGGCCAGTCCCGATGAGAGTATTGAAGTACCCAGTGTGGGCGACCGTCCCCCGCGGCGCCTTGCGCGCCAGACACTGGCCGAAGTGGTGGAACCCCGTTACGAAGAATTGTTGACGCTGGTGCAAAACGAATTGCGGCGCAGTGGTTTCGAGGATTTGTGTGCGGCGGGCATCGTGCTCACCGGTGGCTGTTCCAAGATGGAAGGCGTCATTGATCTGGCGGAGGAGGTTTTTCATATCCCGGTGCGTTTGGGTATGCCGGGTAATGTGAGTGGTTTGGTAGATGTGGTGAAAAATCCCATTTATGCAACAGGTGTGGGATTGCTTATCTACGGCAGTCAACAACACGGTGAACTACGCCGCGAGCGGCACGGTGACTGGGCTGCCAAGAGTTTGTGGCAGCGGATGAAAAACTGGTTTCAGGGAAATTTTTAGGCAAAGGTTGCGTAACCAATTAATACCATCAATGGTGTTTAATCAGAGGAGTGAATGACATGTTCGAGCTAATGGATGCGTATACGCAAGGCGCTGTCATCAAGGTGATCGGTGTCGGTGGCGGCGGTGGTAATGCCATTGAACACATGGTGCAGCAAAACATAGATGGCGTGGATTTTGTATGTGCTAATACTGACGCACAGGCGTTAAAAAATACCTCGGCCAGGACCGTATTGCAGTTGGGGTCCAACATTACCAAAGGACTGGGGGCCGGTGCCAATCCAGACCTGGGCCGGCAAGCGGCACTGGAAGACCGGGAACGCATCATGGAAGTGATCCAGGGTGCGGATATGGTGTTTATCACCGCGGGAATGGGCGGTGGTACCGGTACCGGCGGCGCACCGGTGGTGGCCCAGATTGCCAAGGATATGGGAATACTCACGGTAGCGGTTATCACCAAACCGTTTCCCTTTGAAGGCAAGAAACGCATGCAGGTGGCCGAAGACGGTATCAAGCAGTTGACTGAATACGTCGATTCGCTGATTACCATTCCCAATGAGAAACTGTTATCGGTTTTGGGTAAGAGTGTCAGCCTGCTCGATGCGTTTAAAGCGGCCAATAACGTGTTGCTCGGTGCGGTGCAGGGTATTGCGGAACTCATTACCCGTCCGGGGTTGATTAATGTTGACTTTGCTGACGTCAAAACCGTGATGTCGGAAATGGGTATGGCGATGATGGGATCCGGTTCTGCCAAGGGTGAAAGCCGGGCCCAGGAAGCTGCTGAAGCGGCAGTTGCCAGTCCGTTGCTGGAAAACATCGATCTTGCCGGCGCCAAAGGGATCCTGGTGAACATTACCGCCGGAATGGATATGGCAATCGGTGAATTTGAAGAGGTAGGCAACACCATTAAAGCTTTTGCCTCAGAGAACGCTACTGTAGTGGTTGGAACCGTTATTGACCCGGAAATGTCGGATGACTTACGCGTTACTGTTGTGGCAACCGGCCTAGGCAATGTTTTACGGCATCGTGAAAAGCCCGTTTCGCTGGTGGCTAAAGGATCCGACGGTCAAATAGACTACGGAAAGTTGAAACAACCGACAGTGATACGGCAGCGGGCCAGCAACAGTGGTTTTGCTCCCCAGGACGACAATGATATGGACTATTACGATATTCCGGCTTTTCTGCGTCGGCAGGCGGATTGAATGAATCATAACCAGCCTGTGGTGGAGTAAAACGCCAGATAGATTATCTGTTAACTGTTGTCCGTCAATCGTTCCGTTATTACCTAATTGTGTGGATCTGATGAAGCCGGTAATACTGCCGGCGTTTTGAGAAGCAGTTCACTAGGCAAGGTTCGGGTGCTGTGCTATTATCCGTCATCCGGCAGGGGGAAATGCGGACAACAATAACTATATTGAATTAAAAGACTTTTTAATGATTAGACAACGTACACTAAAAAACGTAATTCGAGCGACCGGAATAGGACTACATACAGGCAAAAAGGTTTATCTGACCCTTCGTCCCGCCGCAGTGGATACAGGCGTTGTATTTCGCCGGGTTGATTTGGATACCCCGGTCGAAATCGAAGCCAAGCCTGAAAATGTTGGCGATACGCGGTTGTCCACCACCCTGATCAAAGGGGATGTGCGTGTGTCTACCGTTGAGCATTTACTGTCGGCGTTTGCCGGTCTTGGTATTGATAACGCTTATGTAGATTTAAGTGCCCCGGAAGTGCCCATAATGGATGGCAGCGCCGGACCGTTTGTGTTTCTGGTGCAATCGGCGGGTATTGAAGAGCAAAATGCCCCCAAGCGGTTTATTCGCATCAAACGCAGGGTCATCGTCGAAGACGGTGATAAGTGGGCCCGGTTCGATCCCTTCGAAGGATTTAAGGTTTCATTCAACATCGATTTCGAACATCCGGTTTTTCTCAATCGTTCCCAAACCACCAGTGTGGATTTTTCCAGTACCTCCTTTGTAAAGGAAGTCAGCCGCGCCAGAACCTTTGGGTTCATGCGCGATATCGAACAACTGCGCGCCAACGATCTGGCATTGGGCGGCAGCATGGATAACGCCATTGTCATGGACGATTATCGCGTGTTGAATGAAGATGGCTTGCGTTATGAAGATGAGTTCGTCAAGCACAAGGTACTTGATGCTATCGGTGACTTGTATTTACTGGGATGCAGTCTGATCGGCGAATTCAGCGGCTACAAGTCCGGCCATGCGCTCAATAATCGCTTGCTGCGTGCGTTGCTGGCGGATTCGGAAGCCTGGGAGTCAGCCACTTTTGACGACATCGAGCACGCGCCGATCTCCTTCACCCAGCCGATCCTGGTCAGTTAATTCCAACGCCACGTTTTCTTTTTTTGAACCGGGTTACCTTTAACATCAGGTGATCTGGTTGTTGCCGTGTCCCGATAACTGACGAGTGCGCCGGTCGTTACTCACTTTCTTTCCTTTCATTTCTCGAGATTGGTTGACGCTATAACGCTATTCAACATTTGCTTGGCGTATCGTGATCCTTTGCTAACTTCCTGATTTATCTTTTAGTTTTTTCGAAAGATCCTGCAGGTTTAGGTGCGGTGACGGCTCGACCGGATTGATGTTCCGGACTTGGGGATCAGAGGATGGGGTTGACGTCGGGTTGGTTGGGGCGCTGAAAGGTTGGACCCGGAATTTGATTTGACGGATGTGTTCCATCCCCGGCACTTGTTGAATTTGCTCAATAATCATGGGGGCCAGGTATTTAACCCGGGTGAGCCAAACCGCGGAATCGGTGCCCACTACCAGGGTGGTATCACGCACATTGGCCACGTAAATGTGCTGGCACAGGGGCTCATCGACCATGGCTTTCAAATGTCGGGTCAGCCGTGTTAGTTCCCGGGTACGCCGGATGACCTGGGAAAGGCCTGAACCCCCGTGATTGAGCAAATAACCGACCGACGGCGTCCTGGACATGAAATTATCCTTTAATAAACAGTTGATTACGATCTATAAAGTGTTTAGGACAGCAACCGTTATAATAAGTGTTGATATTCGATTGATTAAATGTCAACCAAAAATTGGCTCAAAATATGAACAAACTGTGAAGCGGTTCTCACACCAACTGTGTCAAATCGCCGAAAGTAGGGAATACATTCAGCAGTTAAAGTGAACCAACTGGGTACGATCAGTCGAATTTTAACAGATTGCGAGAATTTTCAATGAATATAATATTTGTTCCAAAAAGGAAAGGAAAATCAGCTACTTATAAACTTTCCCGGGGTGGGTTCTGGGGCATCGGCCTATTGTTCTTCGCACTGCCGCTGGGTCTGCTGGGAGGCGGTTATTACCTGGGCCAGGAAAACTCCGAACCCGGGCCCTGGGCGCTCATCGATAGCTGGAAAAACGAAATGAAAACCCAGCGTCAACAAATCGACATGGCGACCCGCAACGCCAAAGAAAACATGGAAGCACTGTCTCGCCGCCTGGCGAAGTTGCAGGCCCATGTCATTCGCCTGGATGCATTAGGCAGCCGGCTCACGGAAATCGGCGACCTGGAGAAGGGTGAGTTTGATTTTTCGATGGCCCCCGCGGTGGGAGGGCCGGAAGATGCTAATGAGAAAGAGCAACAGATGCCGGATTTTGTCGCCAGTTTGAATGACCTTTCCAAGCAACTGGATGACCGGGCCCAACAGCTGGATTTGCTGGAAAGCATGTTAATGAACCAGGGATTACAGGACGAGGTGATGCCGGCCGGGCGTCCCATATTGAAGGGCTGGATGTCCTCATTTTACGGGTTGCGTACCGATCCCTTTACCGGTCACAAAGCGCATCACGAAGGGGTGGATTTTGCCGGTAAATTGGGCAGTGATATCGTGTCAGTGGCCTCCGGCGTAGTGACCTGGGCCGGTAGTCGCTACGGTTACGGTAACCTGGTGGAGATTAACCACGGGAACGGCTATACCACGCGCTACGGACACGCTCAAAAGGTTTTGGTGAAAGTGGGTGATACGGTTAAAAAAGGCCAGGTCGTTGCGTTAATGGGGTCTACAGGCCGCTCTACCGGTCCCCACGTGCACTTCGAAGTCCGGTACAACGGCAAGGTCGTGGATCCCATGGAATACATCCGCAGCGCAAAAAAATAAGCCGCAAAATGAAACTTCTTTCCTAGTTAGCATTTCTATATTCGTGCTATCCCCGTTATAATCCACAACTTTCTCAACGTTACCGGTTGGGAAAGTTGTGGTGGGGGCGCACGTATCCGCCTATTTTTTGCACAAATTCGAATGGAATGTAATGGTCAGTCAATTACTGAGTAAAGTGTTCGGCAGCCGCAATGAGCGGTTGCTGAAACGCATGAATAAAGACGTCGTGGCGGTCAATGCCCTGGAGCCGGAGATTTCCGCGCTCAGCGACGACCAACTCCGTGCCAAAACCGATGAATTTCGGGAGCGCCTGGGCAAGGGTGAAACCCTGGATGATTTGCTTGCCGAAGCCTTTGCCGTGGTCAGGGAAGGTAGCAAGCGAGCCCTGGGCATGCGCCATTTTGACGTGCAGTTAATCGGCGGTATGGTGCTGCACGACGGGAAAATTTCCGAAATGCGCACCGGGGAAGGTAAAACCCTGGTGGCAACGCTGGCGGTTTACCTTAACGCCCTGGAAGGCAAGGGCGTGCACGTGGTGACGGTCAATGACTATCTGGCCAACCGCGACGCTGACTGGATGGGCAAGCTGTACCGTTTCCTGGGATTGACGGTAGGCGTAATTCTTTCCGGTCAGGACCACGACGCCAAGAAAGCGGCCTACGCCGCTGACATTACTTACGGCACCAATAACGAATACGGCTTCGATTACCTGCGGGATAATATGGCGTTCAGCAGCGAGGACCGGGTACAACGGGACTTGAATTACGCCATCGTGGACGAGGTGGATTCCATTCTCATTGACGAGGCGCGTACGCCGCTGATTATTTCCGGACCGACGGAAGACAACTCCGAGCTTTATACCAAAATTAACAAGTTTATTCCCCAACTGGAGCAACAGGAAAGCGAAGAGGTCGGCGACGGTGATTTCTATGTGGATGAAAAATCCAAGCAGGCCTATTTAACGGAGCGGGGCCATCAAAAAGTTGAAGACTTGATGATGCAATCCGGCCTGTTGCTGGAGGGCGAGAGCCTTTACGATGCCACCAATATCAAATTGATGCATCATCTCAACGCCGCGTTACGGGCGCATTCACTGTTTCAAAAAGACGTCGATTACATTGTCAGTAATAACGAAGTGGTGATCGTTGATGAATTTACCGGCCGCACCATGCCGGGCAGGCGCTGGTCCGATGGCTTGCACCAGGCCGTGGAAGCCAAAGAGGGTGTTCCCATCCAGAACGAAAACCAGACCCTGGCGTCCATTACTTTTCAGAATTATTTCCGACTGTATAACAAACTGGCGGGCATGACCGGTACCGCCGACACCGAGGCGTTTGAGTTCCAGCAGATTTACGCGCTGGAAGTGGTGGTTATTCCCACCAACCAGCCGGTGGCGCGTACCGACCATAGTGACCTGGTATATTTATCGCCGGAGGAAAAATTCGAAGCTATTAGTGCGGATATCAAGGATTGCCGTGAGCGCGGTCAACCGGTGCTGGTGGGTACGGCGTCCATTGAAACCTCGGAATTGCTGTCCGGCCTGCTGAAACGTGACGGCATCAAGCATGAAGTGCTTAACGCCAAGTTTCATGAACGGGAAGCGGAAATCGTCGCCCAGGCGGGCAGTCCCGGCGCGGTAACCATTGCCACCAATATGGCGGGTCGCGGAACGGACATTGTGCTGGGCGGTAACCTGGATGCAGAGTTGGTGAAGATTGACGAGAACGACACCGCTGCCCACGAACAAGCCAAGCAGGAATGGCAAAAACGCCACGAACAGGTGGTGGCTGCCGGCGGCCTGCATGTAATTGGTACGGAACGCCATGAATCACGCCGTATTGATAACCAGTTGCGGGGCCGTTCCGGTCGCCAGGGAGATCCCGGGTCCAGCCGGTTTTATCTTTCCCTGCAGGATAACCTGATGCGGATCTTCGCCTCGGACCGGGTCGGCGCCCTGATGCAGAAACTGGGCATGGAAAAAGGCGAAGCCATCGAGCATCCCTGGGTCACCAAGGCCATCGAAAACGCGCAACGCAAGGTAGAAGGCCATAACTTCGATATTCGTAAACAATTGCTGGAATACGATGACGTGGCCAACGACCAGCGTAAAGTGGTTTACCAGCAGCGCAGTGAACTCATGTCCACCGACGATGTGTCCGAAACGGTTAACGCCATTCGCCACGACGTGCTCAACGAAGTGATTGATGCCTATATCCCGCCGCAGAGTATGGAAGAGCAATGGGATATTGCGGCGCTGGAAAAAGCGCTGGAGGCGGAGTTCGGTATGCCCACGCCGGTGCAGAGCTGGCTGGACGAAGACGATTCCCTGCACGAGGAATCCCTGCGCGAGAAAATCGAAGACGAACTGGTGAAGGCCTACAAGGAAAAAGAGATGCTGGCCGGCACCGAAGTCATGCGCCATTTCGAAAAAGCGGTCATGCTCAAAGTACTGGATGATCAATGGAAGGACCATTTAAGTTCCATGGATCATTTGCGCCAGGGTATTCACCTGCGCGGGTATGCGCAAAAAAATCCCAAGCAGGAGTATAAGCGCGAGGCGTTTGAGTTGTTCTCCCAGATGCTGGACCGTATCAAGCATGAAGTGATTAACGTGGTGTCCCGTGTGCAGGTGCGGGCCGAAGAAGACGTCGAAGCCGTGGAAGCGCAGCGCCGGCGCCAGGCTCCCATGAATCTCCAGCACGAACAGGCACCCGCGGTTGCCGCCGGCGGTGGCGGCGCCGGGCCCGTGGCGCAAGGTCAGGCCACCAACCCTGCTATGGAAGAGAAAAAACCCTTCGTTCGTGAAGGCAGAAAGATCGGCCGCAACGAGCCCTGTCCCTGTGGTTCCGGTAAAAAATACAAACAGTGCCACGGTAAAATTCAGTAACCCCCGTTATTGCTGAGATTGTTCAGAAACAGTTAAGGTATTTGTTATTTTCGCAATAACGGGGCAAATCTTTGTCTCCTTCTTTGGTTTTCCTGATTGCTTTCAACAAAACTTTTTAGCATGATGCTGTATTTGACTTACAGCACCATGCATCGCAGTCACGGATAAATAAGAATTGATATTGAAACCGGTTAACGAACTGATAACACTATAAATGACGACACTTTCAACACTTACCAAACAACATATTCAGCAGGAATGCGCCGCTATGCGCCCGGTCAAAGGCGTGTGCGCCGGTACCGCCGCGGCCGGTATCAAATACCAGGGCCGCGATGACCTGTTGTTATTGCAGATCTCGAGCGAGGTGGAAGTGGCGGCGGTGTTTACCCAAAATGTATTTTGCGCCGCCCCTGTTGTGGTTGCCCGGCAGCATCTTTCCCATGCAAAACCACAATATTTATTGATTAACGCCGGCAATGCCAATGCCGGTACCGGTGCCCGGGGCATTGAGGACAGCAAGCGCTGTTGCGAGGCAGTCAGTGAGTTAATGCAATGCCAACCCGATGCGGTGTTACCGTTTTCCACCGGCGTTATCGGCGAATACTTGCCCGTTGAGCGAATGGCCGCGGCATTACCGCAGGCAAAGGAACGGCTTGCGGAAAACAACTGGCAGGCCGCGGCCAATGCCATCATGACCACGGATACGGTCGCCAAAGGTGTTTCGCGCTCGGCAGTGATTGACGGGCACGAAGTGACCGTGACGGGCATCGCCAAAGGGGCCGGCATGATTTGTCCCAATATGGCGACGCTACTGGCATATGTGGCTTGCGACGCCGCGCTACCCAATGCGCTGTTGCAGACCCTGCTGAAACAGGCTGCGGATAAAACCTTTAACCGGGTTACCGTGGACGGTGACACCTCAACCAATGATGCTTGCGTATTGATTGCCACGGGTCAATCCAGGTTACCGACGATTAACGGCATCGAGCATCCCCACTATGCCCAGGTCTCGCAGTTGGTAACCGAAGTCTTTGAGTTCCTGACCAGGGCCATTATCCGCGATGCGGAAGGGGCCACGAAGCTGGTGAACGTTACCGTGACCCACGGTAAGGACGTTGCCGAATGTGAAGCAGTTGCTTATACCATTGCCCATTCGCCGCTGGTGAAAACCGCGTTGTTCGCCAGCGATCCTAATTGGGGTCGCATTCTGGCGGCGATCGGCCGCGCCGGACTTGCGGGCCTGGACATTAACCATGTTGCGATTGACCTTAACGGGGTCCGCATTGTCACTGCAGGTGAGAGGGACAACGGTTACACGGAAGATCAGGGACAACGGGCCATGCAACAGGATGAGATTGCAATCGATGTTAATCTCGGCAGAGGTGATGCCAAGGCCAATGTATGGACCTGCGATTTATCGTATGATTACGTCAAAATCAACGCTGAGTACCGTACGTAAATCAGCTGATGTGGTCGACTGTTCTTTCTTGTCTGACGGTACCGTTGTGTTAATGCCCAATATGTTTAACGCAAAGGCATCTTTTCATTTAATGGCGACATTTAGTGAATCGGCGGATTCCTAGGATGGTCTGCTTTTCATTTCCATTACACTATTCATTGCCATGTCGAAAGCGATTCACGTAGCGGCTGCCGTTATTCGCAACGCCGCCGGCGACATTTTTATTACCCTCAGGCCGAATCATGTGCACCAGGGTGGG
This sequence comes from Gammaproteobacteria bacterium, assembly GCA_050116575.1. Taxonomy (GTDB): domain Bacteria; phylum Pseudomonadota; class Gammaproteobacteria; order SZUA-152; family SZUA-152; genus JAKEGK01. The sequence goes on from JASFOJ010000027.1 coordinate 18,127, forward strand.
TTGTGGGAATTTCCAGGCGGCAAGGTTGAGAGCGGCGAGTCCGTTTATGATGCGCTGGTACGTGAGATTCACGAAGAAAATGGCATTATTGTTCAGCAAGCCAGGCCTTTGATAACCATTGATCATGATTATCCGGATAAGCGGGTAACGCTTGACGTGTGGGAAGTCAGTGATTTCACGGGAACGGCGCATGGCAGGGAAGGCCAGGTCTGTCGCTGGGTACGCCCGCAACAACTCAATGACTATACCTTTCCCGCCGCCAACCGACCCATTGTTACAGCAGCGCAATTGCCCTCGACCTACCTGATAACACCAGAGCCGGGAGACGATACCGGCGTTTTTGTGCGGCAACTCGAATCCTGTCTGCAGCGCAATATCGCGTTGGTGCAGTTGCGCGGCAAACAACTGACGCACGAGCGCTACCTAACCCTTGCTGATGACGTTATTGCCCTGTGCCATCGTTATCAGGCCAAGGTGTTATTAAACGGACCCGTGGAACTGTTATCCGAATTGCCTGCTGCCGACGGTATTCATCTGACCTCGCAGCGGTTGCATATGCTCTGCGGGCGGCCTGCCGATTCCCGTTACCTGGTGGCGGCTTCCTGCCATCATGGCGATGACATTGCTACCGCCGCCAAACTGGAACTGGATTTCGTGGTGTTGGGGCCGGTCAGCGCCACGGCCAGCCATCCTCAAGCAGCCGTTCTGGGATGGGATCAGTTTTCCCGGTTGACGCGCAAGGCCGTCATACCGGTATTTGCGTTGGGGGGGGTGGCGATAGCGGACGTTAACAAGAGCCGGCAATGCGGGGGGCAAGGTATTGCCGCTATCCGTTCGCTCTGGAATACAACCGATTGCACATTGTAATTACCCGGTCGGGCTAACTGGATACACAAACGCTAGTCTGAGTAATGGGGCTTGTCACCCTGATCCGGCAGTGCGAAATCGTCCGCGGTGTCGCCGGCTATGCGGTGGGATTCACTGGCCCATTCACCAAGATCAATGAGTTTGCACCGTTCGCTACAAAACGGTCGCCATGGATTGTCGGTAGACCATTCCACTTCCCGTTCACAGGTGGGGCACTTTACAATTTTAACCATTTTCCAGTTCCAACCCGTGGTTTTCTTCGGGCTAAATTCATTCTCACTTGTTGTATATCAGAATAGGTAAGGGTTGGTGTCGGTGCACCGTTACAAGGCGCGCCGTAAACACAAATAAGTTAATGGCTATAACTTACAACAACTCACCTCAAACTCGACGTTCTTGTCGGTGGTCCTTGGATGGTTTTCAGATGCATCGAGAAAACGTACCGTGAACCGGTGTTTGCTGCCACTGAATTCTGTGTACAAATTGCTGTTCGCCGGCAATGATACAACAAGCAACTGATAAGGGGTTTTGGCGTCCAGGGATTGCTTGTAAATACCATTTTCCGCGACCTGCCGACTCGGCGATGTGCTTGCCCGTACCAGATCAAGTATGCTCTCTATCGCGTAATGTAATGGTTCAAAGGGTTCCAGCCATTGCGAAAAATCCTGGAGCCGGCGCTCTGCCGGTTGATTGAGCCAGTAACGGTAGGCCGGCAAATCGAAATCACACAAACCGCCAGCGATATTGCTACGCTGCTGCAGGGTCTTCAGTAATTCGTCGTTTTTGAGTTGATGATCGATTGGCCCCGTTATACCCCGCAATTGAGCGCTGAATTGTTTCAAGGTCGACAAAATCTCGTCCAGACGGCCGGCTTCGACTCCGGGTTTGTTGGTCAGCGGCGTCAGGACGCTGCAAATTCGATCCAGCTCTTTCAAAGTCTCTGTTTTAACATCAGTCCGGCTGATAACATTCAGTGTATCCAGCAAAACGGTTAATGCATTATGGCTGTCTTCCGATGACTCCCGTTTGCTGTGAAACGTCATTAAATGAAACAGGCATTCCAGCCGCAGAAAAACGCGGTAGCGCTCATTCAGGGGGTGTTCATATTTGATAACGTCAGTTTGCATAAATCCCTTTTTATCTAAATGCCGGGGCGGTCAGGATTGCGTAAAGCGCATTTTGCTATGCGGGTGATTAATTAGCAACCTTAGACTGAAGCGGTGCCAAATGCAAACGCGCAGGATTTAAAAATTTTATGCAAATGTGAAGTTTGATAAATTGCGGGTATAACGACGGTTGGCGCCTAATTTTGGTGAGCCAGGTCAAGGTATTGGTGATGCAGCTGCTGGACTGTCGCTTTGAGGCTATTTAGGTCGCCGTTGTTGTGAATAACATCATTGGCAACCGCCAGGCGTTGTTCGCGACTGGCCTGGGAACGGATAATTTGCGCAATAACCTGTTCAGATAAGTGGTCGCGCTGCTTTACTCGCTGGTACTGAGATGCTTCGTCAGTATCAACCACCAGAACCCGGTCCACTATGTGTTGCCAGTTGTGCTCAACGAGCAGGGGGATGACGGCGACACAATAGGGCGCGCCGCACTGGTGGATTAATGACAGTAATTCGTCGCGGATGCGGGGGTGAAGGACGGACTCCAGCTGTTTTCTTGACCGCTCGTCGTTGAAAATGCGCTCTTTGAGTTGCTGTCGATCCAGCCGTCCGTCGGGCAATAAAATGTTGGCGCCGAAAATACGGGTGATCTCGTTTAGCGCGGGTTGTCCCGGTTCGACCAGTTCGCGTGCAATGACGTCCGTATCAAAAACCGGCACATTCAGTTCTTTAAACAGATTTGCTACCGTACTTTTACCGCTACCGATTCCACCGGTAAGGCCAATTATAAGCATAGAGTTACCTGGATATTCTACATGGTATCCGTAATCGTTTTGGTGTCATGCTATCACAGAGTGTAAGCTATGGCGGGCATAATCAGAAAGCCATTGTGTAACAACGGCCCGGATTAGCGGATACCCGCAAACGAAAAATACGCATCGTTGATTTGCGATCCCCAGAGAAAGTATATCCATCCGGCGATGGCCAGGTAGGGTCCGAAGGGAATGGGAATATTTTTATCTCGGCCGCGTAGCAGGATGAGGGAGATGCCGATCACCGCGCCTACAAAGGATGATAATAATATGATTCCCGGTAATGCCTGCCAGCCCATCCATGCGCCCAGCATGGCCAATAGCTTAAAGTCGCCGTATCCCATGCCTTCCTTACCGGTTATTAACTTAAATAACCAGTAGACTGTCCATAATGAGAGGTAGCCGGCGACCGCGCCGATAATACTCGAGGTGGTGTCGGTAAAAGTGCCAAAAAGGCCCAGCAGGATACCGAGCCATAAAAACGGTAACGTAATGTCATCGGGCAACAATTTGTGGTCGAAGTCAATGAGGCTGGCGGCGATAAGTGCCCAGGTGAAAAACAGGGCGGCAAGACATTGCCACGAGAACCCAAATTGCCAGGCTATCAGTACTGACAAAACAGCGGTCATCAGTTCAATGATTGGATAACGTTTACTGATAGGGGTCTGGCAATTGGAGCAACGGCCTTTTAACCACAGGTAACTGAATACGGGTATGTTTTCCAGAGCCGTAATCTGATGACCACACGCTGGGCACGCAGAACGGGGTACCAGCAGGTTATAAGGTTTTTGGGCGTGGTCTTTGGTTTCCAGCGTATCGGTTGCGGTTTGGTTATCAGCATCCAGAAATTCAATACATTGATTGCGCCACGCGGTTTGCATCATCAGTGGCAGGCGATGGATGACGACATTGAGAAAACTGCCCACGGCCAGGCTGAACAGGCCTACGAACAACAGAAAAAAGCCGGAATGGGTTTCCAGTAGGTGAATTAGCGCCATGGCCTGTTCGAAATATGTTATTTGCTTTTGGGTTATTCCAGGATCTACACCGAACACCAATTATCATCCGCGATGTAAGCGGCGGATGAATATAGCGGTGGTTTCACTATTTAGCATGAAAAGGTTGACTCTTTATAGCTCGTAATTGAGCTGGTGTTTCCCGTAGTGTTACGCGTAGTAACCTGAATTTGTACCTTTTCCTTATACCACTTCGCCCATCTTAAAAATGGGCAGGTACATCGCGATAACCAGGCCACCAATCAGTACACCCAGTATCGCCATGATCATGGGTTCGAGTAATGAGCTTAGTCCGTCCACCATGTTGTCAACTTCTTCTTCGTAGAAATCGGCAACTTTAGACAACATCGTATCAACGGCACCGGTTTCTTCACCAATTGCGAGCATTTGCACAACCATGTTTGGAAATAAACCTGATTGCTTCATCGATACATTCATTTGCGTACCCGTTGCAACTTCGTCACGCATTTGCAGAATTGCTTTTTCGTAGATGACGTTTCCGCTTGCCTCTGCTACAGTTTCCAATGCTTCAACCAACGGCATACCGGCGGCAAACATGGTTGACAAGGTTCGGGCGAATCGCGCGATGGTTGCCTTGGTAACGATTTCGCCAAAAATGGGTACCTTTAAAATATAGGTATCGATAATTTCATTGAATTTCCTAGATCGTTTTTTCAGTTCCATCAGTCCGTAGACGGCGGCGCCAAGTCCGCCAAATATCGCCCACCAATAGGCCTGGAATATTTGCGAAAGGCTCACAACCATCAATGTTAGTGCGGGAAGATCTGCGCCAAAGCCCTTGAACATGCTTTCGAACTGGGGAATAACAAAAATCAAAAGAATGGCGGTGATAATAAAAGCCACAACAACAACCGCGGCGGGATAGAACAAGGCTTTTTTGATTTTACCCTTGATGGCTTCGACCTTTTCTTTATAGGTCGCTATTTTATCCAGCAAACCTTCCAGAATACCCGCCTGTTCACCGGCGTGTACCAGGTTGCAAAACAAGTCGTCGAAATAAAGTGGGTGTTTGCGTAACGCATCTGCCAACGCGGTACCACTTTCCACGTCGGCTTTGATACTCATGATCAATTCCTGCATTGACGGGTTTTCATGTCCCCGGCCGACGATTTCGAAGGCCTGCACCAGTGGTACGCCGGCGGCCATCATAGTGGCTAACTGGCGGCTGAAAACGGCAATATCCTTGGTGGTGATCTTTTTCTTTTTCTTGCCGCCACCAAACAGGGAAGTGGGCTTCTTTTTAACTTTGAGCGGCGTGATTCCCTGGCGGCGCAGGTCTGCTTTAATCAGGGCGACATTGTTGCCCGTTGATTCTCCCTTGACACGTTTACCCTGTTTGTTGGTTCCTTCCCATACAAAGGCTTCGGATTTCTGTGCTGCAGCTGCTTTCGCCATACGTTATTCCTTCGTTACACGGTTGACTTCTTCAAGAGAGGTCAAGCCATTGCGGACTTTGACCAATCCGGACTGCCGTAAATCATTGATTCCCTCTTTTTGTGCCTGGTCAGCGAGTTGAATGGAATTGCCGCCTTCCATAATGATTCGGCGCATTTCATCGGAAATGGGCATGACCTGGTAGATACCAACTCGTCCTTTATAGCCACTATTACACTGGTCACAACCCACCGGGCCATAGACTTTCAGGGTTTTTACTTCATCGGGTTGAAATCCTTCATCAACCAGCGTTTGGTGAGGGATATCTTTAACCTGCTTGCAGTTACTGCACAAACGGCGTGCCAGTCGCTGGGCGATGATCAGTTCCACCGATGAGGCAATATTATAGGGAGCAATACCCATATTCATCATCCGGCCCAGTGTCTGCGGTGCATCATTAGTATGCAGGGTGGACAGCACCAGGTGACCGGTTTGCGCCGCCTTTATGGCAATTTCACCGGTTTCCATGTCGCGAATCTCACCAACCATGATCACGTCCGGGTCTTGACGCAGAAAGGCTTTAAGTGCACTGGCAAAGGTAAGCCCGACCTTGTTATCCACGTTTACCTGATTGACGCCGGGCAGGTTAATTTCAGCCGGGTCCTCAGCCGTTGAAATATTACGGTCTTCGGTATTGAGGATATTGAGTCCCGTATAGAGGGAAACGGTTTTACCACTACCGGTGGGGCCGGTCACCAGGATCATGCCCTGAGGCTTGCTTAAGGCGTCAAGATAGAGCTGTTTCTGTTCTTCTTCGTAGCCCAATACGTCAATACCCAGCTGGGCGCTGGTGGGATCCAAAATACGTAACACAATTTTTTCGCCAAACAGTGTTGGGCAGGTGCTGACACGAAAATCAATGGCACGGTTTTTTGACAGTTTCATTTTCATCCGGCCGTCCTGGGGAACACGGCGTTCAGATATATCTAATCGTGATAATACTTTCAAGCGAGCTGATATCTTTTTGGTTAGCGCTACGGGCGGTGTCGCGATTTCCGTTAAAACACCATCGCGGCGGTAACGGACACGGTAGAATTTCTCGTAAGGCTCAAAATGAATATCCGAAGCACCAGTGTTGATAGCATCCAAAAGTACCTTATTGATAAAACGGACGACCGGCGCATCATCCACATCGCTTTCAGAGACGGAGCCACCCTCGGCATTGGGGTCTTCTTCGCCGGATATATCGATATCATCCAGGTCACCGTCAAGATCCTGGAGCGAGGTGTCACTATCCGACATGGCCTTTTCAATCATAACCGTCAGTTTGTCTTCTTCGACCAGCACCGGTTCGGTATTCATGCCTGCATGGAACTTTATTTCATCCAGCGCCATGAGATTGGTGGGATCGGAAACGGCGATATACAGGCGATTGCCGCGTTTGTATATAGGCAGGCCATGGTGTTGACGCACCAGCTTTTCTTCGACCAGCCGTGTGACTTCCGGGTCCAATTCCAGGGCGCCGATATCAAGCAGCGGCACACCAAATTCCTGGGCCGCAGCCGTCGCCAGGGCTTTACTCTCCACCATTTTGGATTCCACAAGATAGGAAACCAACGGTAACTTCTTTTTGGTTGCCGTTTCACTAGCTTTTGCTGCATCGGCCTCCGACAACAACCCGTCGAGGACGAGTTTGCGAGCCAGGCCGCTGACATTCACTTGCATACTGGATTTTGGTGTCGCCATTTTTTTATAAGCTTAGTTGATGAATTTATCTTGTTTGATTCTATATTAAACTCGATTGTGATAGGTAGTGTTTACGGCTGGTCGATTCGTGGTCAAATTTGGTCTCTGTTGCCATGAGTGATTTAATGGCATGCTGTAGCAGCGATTTTACCTAAAATCTTCCCAGGAAAAAGCAGCACGGAAATACCTTTGCCAGTCTAGCCTATTCGCAAAACTACTTCATTTTTCGCGCGCACATTACGTGTTGTCAACTGACAACTATCTGTAACTTAATCCTTATCGGCAAAATGTTCTCATTGTTTAGCGGCAATTCACCAGCATAGTACTATTTTCTCGCCTGGATTCAATAGGATATAAAATGTTAAGTCAATCACAGCGACATTGTGACTTGGCACGTATTTTGAGACAAATTTCCTACTGGAAGTGGCTTCATTCGCATCCATTTATGCGGTTATTAATTATCCAACTTATCATTGCGTATTCACCAAATGGCGGTAGGCGACGGTGTTTGTGAGAAAGTAACTATATTAGGTGGGATTAGGTGGGTGTGTTGCCACGATAACCCGCATTCTTAGAAGTCTACCGAATGAGGCGAAACCTGGTTTCAATTAAAAGCTTCCGAGATTGCTGAAACAGTGCAAATGGGATAGATGATTACGTGCAATTGTTTAGAATCTGATTGATAGACGGTGTTATCACGGTACTATAATTTTATCTCGACAACCATAAATTAAACTTTAAATTCCATACTAGCTAATGAAGTTAAATAAAAAACTCAAAATTGCAATTAATGGATTTGGTCGCATTGGGCGAGCCATAACGAAGATCAATGCGCAGCACGACTATTATGACTTGGTGCTAATAAATGACATAAACCCGCATCTAGACAATCTAGCTTACTTGTTTAGGTATGACTCTACTTATGGCCGATTTAACGGAAAGGTAGAGAGCAATGAAGAAACATTAACGATAAACGGGAAGAGTGCAATATGTACTGCACATCGTCGTTTACAGGATGTGCCTTGGGGCAAATATCACGTTGATATAGTTATCGATTCGTCGGGTGTCGCAAGTAATGTAGTGGAAGCAAAACGCCTGGTAAAAGATGGCGTAGTAAGTAAAGTGGTAGTTACTCACTCAGGCAATGGCGTCGACCATGAAGTTGTTATGGGGGTGAACGATGATACATTGACCAGCCAACACCAAGTGGTATCAAACAGTATTTGTGATGCAAATGCTATTGCACATGTATTGAAGTGGCTCGATGACAAATATGGTATAGAAGGAGGGGCATTGACAACACTCCATCCTTGGCTTTCATATCAGAATCTAGTTGATGGTCCTTCTATATCACAGTCAAATCCTGGTATAGTCTGGACTGACTATGCGCTAGGTCGAGCAAGTGTGGACAGTCTAATTCCAAAAAATACCACTGCGATGAGTGCAACGGAACAAGTATTGCCGCAATTGCAAGGCAAAATTCTGTCGTTTTCCTATAGAATACCAACAAATATTGTCGCGTCTTCGGACATCACGTTAAATCTTTCAAAAAATGTCACAGAGGCAGAGTTGCAGGAATTTTTAACCACGCAATGTCACAATAATCCATATGTAAAGATCAATACAGAATCCCTAGTGTCATTGGATTACGAGCAGGAAGAAGCTAGCGCTATACTCGACATGCAATGGGTAAAAGTAAAAGGAAAAACGGTGAAAGTAGTTCTCTGGTACGACAATGAGTGGGGATACAGTGCAAGAGTTCTAGATCTTGTTAATAAACTCAGTACAATCTAAAGTTATGATAGTGTTTCTCGATTTTGATGGGGTGGTTGTCGACTCTATTGAAGAGTGTTATCAGGTGTCTTTTGAAACCTATTTTGGGTATGCGAAATTTGCTTTTTCCGAAATTGAATATAAAAATTTGTTTTACAAATACCGTGGCCTTGTAGGGCCAGCTCGTGAATACCTGTGTCTACATAGGGCTATTGAAGAATATTTAATGATAGTAAACGGGGAGGCGTGCGACCATATTAATGGTCTGTTTCATAAAGCAGTAGCGCAAGTCCACGTAGATGAAGCAGATAACTTCGAAAAGAAATTCTTTTATACCAGATCATTGTATCAGGAAAGAGATTTTTATGGTTGGATTGAATTGAATCCACTAACCGAATTCGGCAAATCTTTAGTAAACCAGGTGAACGATAACGTATACATCATAACAACCAAAAATCGTCATGCTACCGAAGCAATTCTGGGCTACTATCGGATACCTGTTAAGGCTATCTACGCAAATGATGAAATAAAACAGGCGAGAAATAAGGGGGCGCTTATAAGTGAGTTGCTCGATAAAAATTCTGAGGAAGAAGCGATATTTATAGATGATAATGTAGCTCACCTAAATTCAGTCAAAGACAATAGAGTTAGCTGCTTTTTTGCGGGTTGGGGGTATGGTGAAAATACCAGTTACCAGGAATATGAGTTTTAACGGTTGAAAAGCAAGTAGGTTTGGGTTCTTATGAATATTGCGCTAATTATTGGAAAAAAAACTAGCACCGGTGTTCCCGGTAAAAATGTAAGAGAAATCGTGGGGCGCCCGGCTGCCGAGTACGCTTTTATAGCCGCTAAGTATGCGGGTGTGGACCGCATCTACGTATCAACAGATTCTTATGAAATTGCGGAAATTGGACAGCCGTATGGCGCAATTTACATCAAACGACCACCTGAGTTGGCTACACCTGATGCTTTAACAGAGGATGCGCTACTTCACGCCTATGAATTTATTAAAAGTGATCTGACAGGGGAAGTGATAAGCACGATATCACTTTTGTTTTGCAATAATCCGGCTATTAATGTTGATCTCCTGAAGGAAGCAATTCAATTTACCAAATCCACAAGGGAGTTTGACTCATGCTTTTCTGTCGCCAGATATGACATGTTTTCGCCCGCAAGAGCGCGAAGAATAACCAGTGAAGGTGAGATGACGCCGTTTGTAGACTTGGAACATATCGAAAATGTTTCTTCCATACGGTCTTCTCAGGGTTCAGTATATTTTTGTGATTTATCGATTCAGGTTATGAAGCCCGTGTGTTTTGAGGACATGGAAAATGGGCAGTTGCCATTCAAATGGCAAGGCAAACGTTCCAAAGCTATCGAGACAGACTTTGGCTTCGATATTGATACTGAATGGCAATATGTCGTAATCGAATATTGGTTACGAAAACATGGCTTTACTGAAACAGTAATTCCCTGGAAACAAATATAATAAATGCTAAGAGAAAACTACATTCAGGAGAAGTTAAGAGCTGGTGAAACAGTTATCGGTACCTGGTCGGTGATTCCGTCTCCGGTGGTGACTGATATCATCGCATCAGCAGGACTTGATTTTATCATTATTGATGGCGAACATGGTCCTATTACTTTTGAAACTGCTCAGCAAATGGTAATTACCTGTGAATCTCGACAGGTATCCCCAATTATGCGTGTCGCTGATGTTTGTGAAGCAGATATCCTTCGCGCATTGGACGTAGGTGTGCATGGGATACAAGTTCCTAATATATCTGACACTAAAGAAATTAATAGAATAATTCATTATGCAAAGTATCCCCCGCTAGGCAACAGAGGGTATTCACCCTTTACTCGCGCCGGCGGTTATTCGTTGGAAAACGCCAAAACGCTGCCTGAAATCGCAAACAACAATACCATGATAGGAATTAATGTTGAAGGTAAGGAGGCTATTGAAAATATCGATAGTATATTATCAATTGAAGGTCTGGATATAGTATTTATTGGTTTGTTTGATTTAAGCAAAGCTCTTGGAATACCCGGTAGGGTAAATGATAAATCTGTAACAGACTATCTAAGCCAACTTACCGACAAGATTAATGAATCTGGAAAATATCCAGGTACGATAGCTACAAATATAGACCAGATAAAGACTTATACTGCAATGGGTATAAAATATTTAGTTTATCTGGTTGATTGCGACATGCTTCGTCGTGCTTATGCCGATGTTAGCAAAATATTTAAGAGTGTTAAAAATGTCTAAAGTGCTAATTACCGACTACATAGCCAATCCTGACGTGGAAAAAGAGGTATTAGGTGATTATCTATGTGCTGCGGCAAATGATCAGGTTGAGGTTATACTTGTCTGGCATCAAAAAGTGGATAAGGAATACATTGATAGGTTTCCAAACCTTAAGGGTATTGTGAGATATGGCGTGGGTTATGACAACATAGATATAAATTACGCAACCAGTAAAGGGGTTGTTTTCTGTAATACACCGGATTATGGAACTGATGAAGTAAGTGATACCGCCATGGCAATGATTTTGAATATTGTACGTGGCGTAACGCGATATGATTTTATGTGCCGTGAGTATACAGATACCTGGCAGGAAAACACACTTGCGGAACTAAAGCGTAGCGATGAACTCATTCTAGGAATAATTGGAGCGGGAAGGATAGGCGGAAGTGTAGCAATTAAGTCGAAGGCATTTGGCATTAAAGTAATAATTTACGACCCCTACAAAGATCGTGGGTATGAAAAAATGCTTGGTGTAAACAGGGTTGACGAGCTGGACCAACTGCTTGACGCCTCAGATATAGTCAGTTTCCACGCGCCATTAACGAGCGAAACGAAAGGCATAGTGAATGAACGCTTTGTTTCTAAGATGAAGAAGCACTCTTCTTTCATAAATACTGCCAGAGGACAAGTAATTTCGGATATAGATATTTTTTATGATCCATTGATTAACAATCAGCTTAATTGTATTGCGCTCGACGTATTGCCATATGAACCGCCAAAGAATTCGAAATTGATTCAGGCTTGGCGCAACCGAGATAAAGTGCTGGATGGTAGGGTAATAATTAACCCACACACAGCATATTTCTCCGGCAAGGCGTTTTGGGAAATGAGATTCAAGGCTGCCAGTAATGTCAAACGCATTCTGGATGGAAAAACACCATTCAACGTTATTTCTAACACCTAAATTGTTGTGAAATCTATTAAAGAATACACTCAGCATTTCTTTAACATGTTGGGCTACAAGTTGGTAAAAATCGACAATTCTATTGACGTCGGCTTTTACGAAAAAGCATACGGTTTGGAATCTGTACGGGGAAGGAAATTTTATAACATTGGTGCAGGATCGTTTAGTCACCCTTGTTGGACTAATTTAGACCATAAAAGTGACTGGTATGGCAAACAACAAAAAGATGATTGTTTTCTGGAATACGATATATTGGCCATGGACCCATTGCCGTTGCAGGAAAACAGTGCAGAAATATTTTATACAAGCCATACCATCGAGCATATTACAGATGACGCGGCGCTACACTTATTTTCAGAAGTCAATCGTGTGCTAAAAACCGGCGGAATTTTCCGTATAACGGCTCCTAACATAGATTTGCATTATCAAGCGTATTTAAGTAATGACAGGCATTTCTTTTACTGGACCAAAAATTATCAGAGCGCTTACCAGTACAGAAAAGTCCATCTCAGGCAGCCGCTTTCTCAGGCTTCAACACAACAGTTGTTTCTTTATGAGTTTGCCACACATGTCAGTGAAATATTTTCGGACTCAATCGATAATCCGCTAAGTGACGCGGAGATTGATAAAATATTTCAAAGTATGGAGTTTAGCAAGGCGTTGGACTCTATTGTGTCACGGTGTTCCCTGGACAAGCAGCGCAAATACCCCGGTAACCATATCAACTGGTGGAACCGGGATAAAGTAATTAATTTCTTGCAACGATGCGGATTCAAAAAGATATTTATTTCCGGTTATGGGCAAAGTATCGCGGCTGTTATGCGTGATACAGAGTACTTCGATAATACCCATCCAAAAATTTCTTTATATATCGAAGCTGAAGCAACCAACTAGATGGCTGTCGAGGACTTATTCTTAAAATTTCTAAGCATGTATTGGCTGAGGCCAGAAAATGCCGTTATTTCTGCGATATTGGCCAATCAGTTAGCTAAGCTTTCCTGTGATGGCGTGGCTCTGGATATGAGCTGCGGTGACGGGTTGTTTATGCATACAATGTTAGGTGGTGAAATATCTTTTGACTTTGATATTTTTAAGAGTACCGACAACCTTGAGAAAGTACGAAGCAAAAACGCCGATATTTACGATTTCGTGGATGCGCAATATTGCCCGAACGTGATCGCTCGACCTAAACGAAAAATAGAGTATGCGCTAGATATAAAGACTAGTATGTTGCAAAAAGCGAAAGCGTTAAATTTCTATAACGCCTTGATTCAATGCGATGTTTGTAGGGGGGTTGGGTTAGAAAACAACACGATCGATACGATTTATATAAATCATACGGTAAATGCCTATGAAAATCTGGATAAGGCACTAGCAGAAATTCGGCGAATTATGTCCGATGGTGGGCGTGCTTATATTAGCGTATATGATATATCAATAATTAATTTCCTGAGTGATGTATACACCAATTACCCGACTGATCTGGCCAAAGTAATAGATCGTGGTCTTTTGGCAACATTCTTTCGGCAAAGGTATCAATACACCGATTGGATAAAAGTATTTGAAAACGCGGGTTTCTGCATTGAAAGAGTTTACCCGTTGGTGTCCAAAGAATTTATTCCTTACTGGTGTATAGGCATGAGGCCAATAGCTCCTTTGCTTATAAATTTGGTCAATACGTTGCGTATCAGAGACAACGAGAACCTTGTAAAAATCAAAAGAGAGTGGCTGGATTTATTTTCAACTCTGGCGTCACCTTTTTTATGCAGTAAACAAAGTCCGGAAGAATCGTCGTGTTACTTGTTAGAACTGAGCAAATAGAAAATCATGCTTAAAGTTATAATGTATCATTTTGTGCACCACGAAAGTGATGATCCGGTATTCAAGGGTATCCCCGGGTTAACGAAGCAAGAATTTACGAGGCAGTTGGAGTATCTATGCAAATACTATGAACCGATAACGCACAATGAATTGCAAAAATATTTCAACAGACCTGAATATAAACTGCCTGATAAATGTTTTTACATAACCTTCGATGAGGGGCTTAAACAGCAGTTGACCAATGCAATGCCAATACTAACTGAACATCAAGTTGGCGCGTCTTTTTTTATACCGACGATGCCTTTGTATGACAGAAAAATATCTTTAGTAGAAAAACAACGGGTATGTCAGTATAGCTGTTTTCCGTCGTATAGGAGTTTTCTGAATCATTTTATGGAGTCTTTATTTTATCATTACCCACAGCTGGAATCGGAAGAGCTTTATCCGACAGAAGACAACATCAATGCTCATAAGGATTACATGGGAGAATTTGAGTTTTACTCAAATGAAGAAAGATTTTACAGAAAAGTAAGAAACGATTTTTTGTCTACAAGTGTTTTTGAGGATATTATCACTAAAATATTTTTAACCAAATATGAAAGTGAGAGCGACTTTATCAATAAATATTACATGACATGGGAAGAAATAAGAGATCTGGAGTCTCAAAATATGGTCATAGGGGGGCACTCTCATACTCATCCCATGTTGGAAAAATTGCCTGTCGATGATATGAAAAAGGAAATAGATATTAGTCTTTCCATTTTAAATAAAAATTTAAAAAGGAAGGTCGATACATATGCATATCCCTTTGGCACATATAATCAAAATGTAACTAGCTATCTGAAAGAAAAAGGAATTATATATTCTTTTTCCACCGGTAATTCCGAAAACGAAAACCCAATCCCGCCATATGAAATTAAGCGAATCGATGAATCTTCGTTAACTATTGATTGCTTGTGAAGATATTACTAATTGCCTCAACAGATTCTTATAACTTCAGTTTACCGAGACTGTTTGCCTGCTTTAAAGAAAAAGGTCACCAAGTTACTTTGATGCAAACAGAATTTGGAAGAGAACATAATTTCGCTATAAAAGGCTTACCCGTTAAAAAGTATTTTGGTGTTATACGAGATCTAGAATCTTATGATTTCGCTGTTTTTGAGAACGTGCTTAACAAAAAACTGTTAAAACAACTTCATGATGCCAATGTGTTCTGTGTTAGCATGTTTTTTCACGCTTTTCCAACACAATATATTATGGGCGCAGGTTATCTGTACGGAAACCTGACTTTCTCTCTTGGCGAAAACTTTAAGCAAACACAACGAAGAAATGGTGTTATCCAGGAAATTATACCCACTGGGTCACCGCAGTATGACGATATAGAAATTAACTCCAGGGTAAAAGGAAAAACTTTTTTATTTCTCGAACAACATTTTTATCCCGCAGGCGATAAAGGGAAGTGCCAACTGGCTACAGCATTGATAGAGTCGGCTGAAAATAATCCAGACTATAAAATAATAGTAAAACCTAGAACGCTGCCCAAATATAACAGTCAGTCTAAACATAAATCCAGACATATATACAGTTATATTGAAACGCAGTGCGAAGGCGAGCTGCCTGATAATTTGGTTTTGCTCCGTGAGCACATGGATCTACTGGGGTTAATCAATAGTTCTTGCGTGGTGGCAACTACTTTTAGTACAGCAATATATCCTTGCTTAATAGCCGATAAGGCGGTTATTTGGGTCGCTGGTTTCGATTCAGATGATATTCATTATTATAATAAAAAAGTGATAGACAGTTATTATTCACAATATAGTGAAACCAATAACGTTATACACTACTCAGAACTAAAAGAATATGTGACTGCAGCGAAACCCGTTAATAAGAATGTAGTAAACAGTATTATCTATAAAGCAGACAGACATTCAGCGGAAAGAATAACTGAAATATTGGAGTTTATATCTCGTAGCGTTTCCGGTCATAATAAGCTTTTACCTTATTTGGATCTCAGTTACGAAAACTATCAACAAAAAATAACAGAGTATATAGCCAGAGGCCAAAAGGAAGATAATGGTGAAATCTCCTATAGTCACAATTTGAACAGGGAATATAACACCTGTCTTGATCATTTCTACCGTTTTTATATGACGGCCGGTTATGCAAAAGAAGATATATTTTCAGAATTAAAGACAAAATTAACGGCAATACAATCAAAATATCTTAATTATTCAAATGCGTATAGAAATGCAAACGATCTGTATCGAATGGAGTGTGAAGATTGCACTTCAGAAACCATTAAAAAATATGCTGATGTATTAAACCAAGGTAAACAACTGAGCGATGATTTTAAATCTACCTACATACGTTGGTTATATGAAAAGGAATATTATAAGGAGTTGCGGCAGTTAAGCGTATCGTTTTTTTGTGTGGATTATGAACTATATACGACGTTGATTAAGTATAAATATAGAGAAATTGGCGAAGAAACGTTAATTAAGGAGCTCGAGAGGTTAAAAGTAGAGCAAAAGAAAACAGATTTTCCCCGGACTTTGTTTTACACAGCTGTGACGATAAACGAAATAGAAAAATATTTGGCACTGGCCTATCTTAGGAAGGGCTATATTCTGCGTTATATAGCAACAGTCCTGGTCTTTTCCAGGAGAAACAGGAGTGACATTGTTAAAAAAATATTTTCCGGTATTTATCGACTGCTGCCTAATATACGATGAATAAAGACGAAGATAATTTTTCCAATGTATTAAAGCACTTTATTACCTATTTTACCGGTGATGTTGTCAGCAGGCTAATCGCATTCTTACTGATCCCGGTATTAACATTTTTATTGACACCAAATGATTTTGGTATATTGTCCGTATTCACTTCGTTAACTCTGTTGTTGTTGACTTTGTTGTCGTTGAACACCTATACCTCAATTGGTAGATACTATTTTGAGGAGAATATAGACTTATCTTCGTTTTTGTCAAGTGTAATAGCTTTTTCGCTGGTAATTATGTTGCTCTTTTTCACGGTAATTGTATCCTTTAAAAAAGAAATATCAGCATTTATTAAAATCCCATCTGAACTGGTCTACTACGTTCTTCCGATTGTACTATTGCTATCTCTGCGATCCATATTTAGCCAATATTGTCGGGCTAAAGAGGAGAGCAAAACTGTAAGTAGAATGAATGTCTACTACACAATGTCCTATGCGATTTTCGCTGTATTGCTGCTGTTGTATAGTCAGGACGGTGGCTACAAAAGTGTGATCTGGGCCAATATATCGGTTCAAACGGGTGTTGCGATTTACATCGTCTATCGCTTTAGAGGTTATCTGAGCATATTTAAAATCAGGAAGATCCATGTAAGCTATGCTCTGGCATATGGCATCCCCTTAATACCCTATACTCTAAGTACTGAGCTGCTAACCTCATTTGATGTTTTGATGATCAACAGTTATTTAGGTGCGGATGAAGCTGGGGTGTATGGGTTCGCCTATAAAATAGGATCGCTATTATTGGTTTTTATTATAGCAATTAATTCCGCGTGGACGCCAAAGTACATGAGGTATATGAATGCTAAAAACTATATAAAACATGATGATTTCTCAATAAAGGTAATGAACGCTACCTTGTTGGCAGCTGCGGTACTAATTAGTTATGGAGATATCATAGCGTCTGCCATATCACCGGTGGCCTATGATAAGGGAGTAAATCTTATACCCCTTATTGTTCTTGGTTATGTATTCTATATGGTGTTTGTTATCTACAACAAACACACTACTTATATTAAAAAGCTGATCTACCAATCCATGGTTGCCATTATGGGCGGGGTAGTTAACGTAGTCGCAAATATCATTTTTATTCCTAAATTTGGTATTGTTGCTGCCGCTTACACAACACTCGGCTCCTTTATTCTGATGGCGTTTCTGTCGTGGGTGGTCAATCTTTATATTATCAGAATTGATTCTGTATCTGTCAGGAACATGCTTACTACGCTGGCCCCAATCGTGGTGCTTGTGGTCGTAAAACAACAGCTTATTAACTATAGGTTCAGCATTATGAATTCTATTTTGATAAACACAATTATGTTACTGGCAATTATTGTGGTGGTGACTAAGGGCAGGGTTAATTCGTTGAAGGGATTTATGTCATGAATATTAGGGAAGTGCTTGCAATAGTACCGGCACGTGGTGGATCAAAGGGATTGCCAAGAAAAAATATCAGGTTGCTAAATGGACAACCGTTGATTAGTTATAGCGTCAAAGCGGGGATGGATAGTAAGTATATTGACGATGTAATAGTGTCGTCCGAAGATGATGAGATCCTTACCATAGCGAAAACCTATGGCGCCAGTATTATTAAAAGACCGAAAGAGCTAGCATCGGATACGGCGTCAGCGGAGTTGCTGATTAAGCATGTGTTAGAGGCGCAGTTGCAAAAAGGAGTGAGTTATCGCTATACAATATTGCTACAGCCAACTTCTCCGCTTAGGACGAGTATGCACATTGATCAGGCCTATGAAGTATTGTTGAGTGAAAAAGCATCATCCCTGATTAGTGTCGTTGAATATGAATACACGCCTTATAAATGCTTTGTAATTTACAAGGATAATACTCTTCAGGGCCTGTTTAATAACAAAACTCCGTTTATGAATCGACAGGAATTACCTCCTTGTTATTTGTCGAATGGAGCGATCTATATATTTGAAACGGAAAAGTTTATTAGGAATATGTCGTTTTATCAGGAACGTTGTGTGCCATTCATTATGAATAAATCAGTGAGTATTGATATTGATACGTATAGTGATCTTAAAGAAGCGGAACGATTGATGAAGCAGGAGCCAACATGGCAACAATAGAGATAGAAGATAGAAAAATCGGTGAAAATTTTACCCCGTTTGTTATTGCGGAGATTGGCATAAATCATGAAGGCGATTTGAATAAGGCGATACAAATGGTTGATGATGCATATGGCGCAGGTTGTGAATGCGTTAAATTTCAGTGCCATGTCATTGATGATGAAATGGTTCCAAACGAAGTCGTTCCAGGCAACGCCACGGAAACTATCTGGGACATAATGAAGAGATGCGCGTTATCAGAAGAGGAAGATATCAAGCTAAAGTTATATGTCGAACAAAAAGGAATGATATATCTATCGACACCGTTTTCTCGTGAAGCGGCGGTGCGGTTGGAAAGAATGGGGGTTAGCGCCTATAAAATTGGATCTGGCGAATGCAATAATTATCCTTTAATTGAACATATTGCACGGTACAAAAAGCCGATTATCTTAAGTACGGGAATGAATGATTTAGAAAGCATCAAGCAGTCGGTTGCTATTTTTCGGAAATATAATACACCTTACGCATTACTTCATTGTACCTCGATGTATCCGACACCTTATGAGAAAGTACGACTTGGCGCACTTACAGAAATTAGAAATACGTTTGAAGACGCGGTAATTGGGTTGAGTGACCATTCACTAGGTAACTATACATGTTTCGCTGCCATCGCGCTGGGTGCATCTATTGTCGAAAAACATTTTACATCGAATAGGGATTGGCCCGGCCCGGACGTGCCGATTTCCATAACACCTGATCAACTTATAGATCTGATTCGGGGTGTAGCAGCTATCCACAAATCATTGGGTGGTAAAAAGGAAGTTTTAAAAGAAGAACAGCCAACAATTGATTTTGCTTATGCATGTGTTGTGACAACCAGGGCAATAGAAAAGGGTGAGTTGTTTACAGAAAATAATATTTGGGTGAAAAGGCCCGGTACGGGTGAGTTATTAGCCAAGGAATACAACAGTTTGCTGGGTAAAAAAGCGAAAATTGATCTGGCAACGAATCATCAACTGCGAAGAATAGATGTCGAATGATATTCGATTAGTGTCATATGAGAAAAGTTTTATTTTTAACCGGAACGCGGGCAGATTTTGGGAAACTAAAGTCTTTACTGTATCAGTTGGAATGCAAGCATAATTTCGAGGTGCATATTTTTGTTACCGGAATGCATATGCTGAAGAAATATGGCTATACATATGACGAAATAGAGAAATGCGGGTTTAAAAATATTTATAAATATATTAATCAAAATCATTCCGACACAATGGACAGTATTCTTGCTAAAACTGTGCAAGGATTCTCTGACTATGTAAAAGAAATCGATCCCAGTATTATTATCGTGCACGGCGATCGAGTTGAAGCATTAGCTGGGGCGATTGTCGGTAGTCTCAATAATATTCTGGTTGCGCATATTGAGGGTGGAGAAGTATCTGGTACAGTTGATGGTCTAATGCGCCACGCCATCACCAAAATGTCCCATCTACATTTTGCAGCCAACCAGGTTGCGCGAAAAAGATTGCTACAGTTGGGTGAAGCTCCGGAATCAATTTATGAAATCGGTTCACCAGATATGGATATACTCGTTTCACAAAATCTTCCCACTTTGGAAGAAGTAAAGAAACGATATGAAATTAGTTTTGAAAAGTATTCGATACTACTTTTCCACCCAGTGACTACTGAACTGGCGAATTTAAGACAAGATATAGAAAACCTCGTTGATTGTGTTTTGGAAGATAGCAGGAATTATGTTGTGATTTACCCTAACAATGACGAAGGAACCGATACTATCTTTTATGAGTATAATCGATTTAAATCTGCAAAAAATTGTAGATTATTTCCTTCAATGCGGTTTGAGTATTTCTTGACTCTTTTAAAGAACTCGCAATTTATCATTGGCAACTCCAGCGCAGGGATTAGAGAGGCGCCATTTTACGGTGTTCCGTGCATAAATATTGGTACTCGGCAAGCCGATCGTGGTAGTGCTGCTACCGTTCTCCACTCTGGAACGAGCAAAGAAGAAATTAAATCTGCTTTAAAGGCTGTCAATAATGTTGAAAGAAAAAAAGAAGCGTTATTTGGAGACGGGAAAAGCAATGAAATGTTTCTAGAGATATTGGAACGAGAGGAGATTTGGTCTTTGAGTACGCAAAAATACTTTATTGATCTTAACTAGTTGGTAGAATCGAGTTAGATGAAGAATATATGCATAATTGGTGTGGGTAATCTCGGTTACCGTCATTACCAGGCCTTAATGAATATAGACTTTGATGCTCATTTATTTTTGGTCGATACAAATATAAACGCCGTTAAATCAACAATAAATAGTGATAATTACAAAAATCCGAGAATTAAAAAATTGTGGCTTTTATCCGGTATTGATGAATTGCCAAATACAATCGACGTTGTAATTATATCTACGAATTCGGACGTCCGAGCACATATAACAAAACAGCTTATTGAGAACAAATGCGTAAAATATATTTTATTTGAAAAAGTACTTTTTCAGAAAATATCGGACTATCACGAAATTAATGACCTACTGTCAAAATACGGAATTGGCGCTTGGGTAAATTGCCCACTGAGGCTGTATCCTTATTATCAAGAAATAAGGAAGTGGTATAACGATAAAAATATTAGATGTGAGGCTTTTGGTTGGGATATAGCCTGCAATACCATTCACTTTGTAGATCTTGTGGAATGGTTGAGCCATGAGAAACTGGAGCGAGTTGTTACGGATAGTCTAGATAATTTAATCATTGAAAGTAAACGAAAAGGTTTTATAGAAGTGACTGGAGAATTGCGTTGCGAATTTAGTGGCGGAAGTACGCTCAACATGACTACGTCGGAAGATTATATAGGACATCGAAAATTAGTAATTGCAACTGATACTGATCTATTAGAGGTAGATGAAACAACCAGGAAATGTAAAAAAATACAAGAAGGAAAATCAGAAGAATACGATATTAAACCATTATATCAAAGTGAATTATCAAATTTTGTTGTAAAAGATATAATTTATAAACATCAGTGCCAATTAGTCTCGTATCATGAATCAATGCGGCAACACTTGATGCTACTTATTGCATTTAAAGAATATTTAGAATCTGTAAGCAATGACTATATAGTTAACGATTGTGTCCCGGTTACTTAGCAAAAGGAATGCAATATGACATGGTTGATAGGCACAGGCCCTATGGCGATCGATCACGCTAAGGTAATGGCAGAGCTCTGTGATGAGTTTGTGGTAATAGGGCGTGGTGAAAAGTCGGCGATGATATTTAAGGACAAAACCGGGATTCAACCGGTAACTGGTGGAATAGATTCATATATAAACACGAAAAATGCAATTCACGAGCGGGCCGTGGTTGCAGTTG
>JASFOJ010000028.1:0-38997 GCA_050116575.1 Gammaproteobacteria bacterium
ATCGCGTTGGTGACTGTAATCTGCTCTTTGCGGTTGGCGATTTCCGCTTGCAACGACTCTATATCCGCATTTAATTTCTCGATGTCCGATTCGAGGGCTCCTTCTTTGTTTCTGGCCTCATCAATGATTTTTGTGACATTGATATTGGCGGACTGCAGTGTTTTGGTGACAACGGATACAACAATATCACTTTGGTCATCGGGGAGATCACGCATCAAGGCAACGGCCTGGTCAATGCTATAGTTTGCGCCCAAAGCCATATTTTCAACGGAAAACCGTTCATCGATCTCCTCGTTGGTGGATTGGCCGGAGTTTTCCAGCAGGTTATCCACGTATTGTGGCAAATCATCTTTGCTTTGCTCAGTGCTCTTGGATTTTTGAAACAGCCCCATGGTTCTACCTCTAACAACCTTTACATTAAAAAAACTATATTACTAACACAGACAATAAGTAGCATACAGGAACCGGTTTGATTGTAAAACGGTTTGTTTTATCATGGATTTTAAGTGAAAGACGGTTTTCGGTCAGCTGGCATGATAAGATTTTGCGGCGACAAAAAATACAGCAGTAACAAACGATTAGAAACATTCCGGTCTGCAGAAAATCGAATAAACAACGAACATTTGGTGATATAGTCAAGATTGGTTGCCGAGTTGTTATGAAATAGTAACGGGCGTGTATTACCAGGGATTTGATTGACATGTTGCCGGCAGTCGGCAATCAACGATACCAAGTGCGTCGGCATTAACAGGAAACGGATTGGCCAATTACTCGACGAGGTCTCATTGTTTTTTACAACCGATATGGGAGAGCGGCAATGGCGAAAATTGATTCTTTGACATTTACTATTACCCGGACATCTTCGCCCGCTGGTCATATTTGCAGGATCGACTACGGTTATTACCTTGCCATTGCGCCACAACAATATCGCCATGGTGATTCGTTCAGTGTGGCGGTGGAACTACATGGCGATGACATCATTTACGACCAGACCCTGGGCGAGCCCGTCTATGACCCGCATATCGTTGACCGCAGCACGTCCATGCCGATGGAGCGTCATTTTATCGTTCCCTGCGAAATTCTCGATGAGGCGTTGGGCACTGACAAGATTTATCTGAAGTTGTTTATAAAATCCAGTGACGGTGAAATTTTGACTGTTCGTTCGGCGACGGTGAAGGATCGCTTTTAACACAGTTTTCCGGTACGCCGCATATCAACCAGCCAACTTGTTCTTTTAAAAGTATTTTTTACACTTTAAGCAAGTCACGGTAAGCGTCTTGACGGGTTTTGTTTCACCTCCATGCTGCGATGGACAGCGCTGTCGGCAGCCCAATGATTGTCTGTCGCAGTGCACCGTGTTATATCTGGTCCCACATAATCACTGACCCACCAGGTCCGCCCGTCCAAGGCTCGGGATACCGGGCTACGAGGGCGAAGGGCGAGGGTAGCCAGTAGGCCAGTAGCCAGTAGCCAGTAGCCAGTAGCCAGTAGAGAGATGAACCATGAGCACACGTCCGATTAAACAATTCGTACGGGCCATGCCGGTATCCGAAGGGGCGGGCGTCACTGTGCACCGTACCATCGGGACACCGGCGTTGCGCCAGCTGGATCCGTTTTTGATGCTGGATCATTTCAGCAGTGATGACCCCGACGATTATATTGCCGGTTTTCCCGACCATCCTCACCGGGGATTCATTACTTTTACTTATATGCTCGATGGTCATATGCTGCACCAGGACAGCATGGGCAACCGGGGCGATTTGCGTGCCGGTGGTGCTCAATGGATGAAAGCGGCCAGTGGCGTTATTCATTCCGAAATGCCCCAGCAGACGGCCGGGATGATGCGCGGTTTTCAGTTATGGATTAACCTTCCCGCGAAGGAAAAAATGTCCGCCCCTGTTTACCAGGAATTTTCGCCGGCCATGATCCCGGCGGTGGAAACCGCCAACGCCCGGATCAGGGTGCTCATTGGTGAGTTCACGCAGACCAAGGGACCTGTTGACGATCCTCATACTCATGTTCAGTATCTGGATGTCAGCTTGAACGCCAACGCGACTTTCAGCCACCAACTGGCCAATGAATTGCGGGCTTTTGTCTATATTTTCGAGGGCAGCGGCCGTATTGCTGACAAGGAACTACCCATGCATAGTATTGCAGTGTTGGGGGAAGGCGACAATTTCGAGATAACGGCGGGAGATGCCGGCGCCCGGTTTATCCTGGTGGCGGGCCGCCCGTTGAACGAACCGGTGGTGCAATACGGGCCATTTGTCATGAATAGCCGGGAAGAAATTGAGCAGGCGTTTGCCGATTATCGGGATGGGCGGCTGGTGCGTGACAAAGCCAGTGTTATCAGCGACTGAATGCAGCCTGTTGCTCAATACTATTGCCGCAATCGAGGGTCGTGCCGCGTAATGTGGTAAAAGCAGCGCAGTGGCGATTAAATTTCTGAGCGCCCCGGTTGGTTACAGTTTCCCATTTATCGAAGTTTTCGATACCGAATTGAAAATCTTTGAAGTATCAGTTTGTTAGACGCTTTTACCTCGCTATGTGTCAAAAAACTTTTCCCCGCTATAATAAAGGAAATCATTAAATATCCGATTTAATGTAAAGGGCTTTCTTATTAGTAACAAAATGACTTCTTTTCGCCGCAAATTGCACTCCAATGCGAATTATGTGGTCGCGATTGGTTCATCATTAATGATTGCATTGATGATTAGCCTCGCGGTCACTGGTATTTCCCATATGGGGTCGATCAAGGATGCCATGGATTCCATTACCACGGAGCGGGCCGAACGAATCAATATCCTCACCGCGATGCGCCGTATCGTGCGCGAGCGTTCCTTAACCATGTACGCTATCTATTTGACGAAAGATCCTTTTCAGCGGGACGAGGAATTTATGCATTTTAATGCACTGGCGGAACAGTTTATTAAGTTGCGTACGGAATTCGAAAAAGCGGGCGTGTTGCCGCAGCAACGGCAAATGTTTGACAAGGGGCTGGAATTGATTAGTCGCAGCGCGCCGCTGCAGGAGAACATTGTCGATTTGATGATGGATCAGGAACACACCGATATCTACACCCTCATGTCAGCAATCGATTTACCACTGGAAAAACACATTCTGGCGACATTTGACAAGCTGATTGAAATCGAACAGGAGATCACCCGTAACGCCAACGTGACGGCCAAGCAGGACTACGAAGAAGCCTATTATATGATGGTGCTCATCGGGATTATTGTCACCGTGTTGGGTATTTTGATAACTGCCCTGGTTATTCACCGGACAAGGCGTATTGAAGGGGATTTATATGAAGCCAAGGAACAGGCCGAAGTTACCCTGCATGCTATTGGCGACGCCGTGATTACCACCAATAGCGCCGGCGAAGTGGTATATCTGAATCCCGCCGCGGAACACCTGACCGGGTGGCGGCATGAGGACGCTGTGGGCAGGAATATTGCCGAAGTTTATTGTGTCAAAGATGAGAATGGTAAAAATACCGTCGACCATCCCATTTATCAGGGCAAAATCGACGGCCAGGCCATGGCGCTCCATCCGCATTGCATTCTGACCAGCCGTGACGAAAATGAATATATCGTCAAGGACACTTCATCACCGCTATACAATCACGGCGGTAACAAGTTCGGCATGGTATTGGTGTCCCGCGATGTCACGCATGAGCGTACGCTGGCGAATCAGTTGTCGTGGCAGGCCCGGCACGACAGTTTGACAGGGCTGGCTAATCGCCGGCAATTTGAGCACACGTTAATGACATTGTTGTCCAATTTTGACGTTGAAGGAGCCAAGCACGCCTTACTTTACCTGGATTTGGACCAGTTTAAACTGGTTAACGATACCTGCGGCCATATTGCCGGGGACGAATTGCTCAAGCAAATTGTCATTTTATTAAAGTCCAATATCCGCGAAGCGGACCTGCTGGCGCGCCTGGGTGGTGACGAATTCGGCCTGATACTGGAAGGCTGCCCCATGGACAAGGCCGAGCGCATCGCCAACCAATTGGTCGAAGCCGTACGCGAATTCCGGTTTGTCTGGAAAGGCAAGGTATTTTCACTGGGAGTCAGTATCGGACTGGCGATGATTGACGAACATCGCCGTGACGCGGAAACAGTGCTTAGTGCGGCGGATGCCGCCTGTTTTATCGCCAAGGACAAAGGACGTAACCGTGTATGGATTCATCAACTGGATGATGCCGAAGTCGCTCAACGTCATGGTGAAATGGAATGGGCATCCAAAATCAATACGGCGTTGGAGGAAAACCGGTTTCTTTTGTATTATCAGAAAGTGCAGCCCATCACTGAAAATGACGGCAGGCATTATTATGAATTTCTGGTCCGCATGGTAAACGAGGCCGGCGAAATCATTTCGCCCATGTCTTTTATCCCCGCGGCAGAACGCTATGGCACCATGGTTGCCATTGATCGCTGGGTGTTGCGGCGGGTGTTCAGTTGGTTGGGAAAAAACAGCCAGAAAATCAAGCCTCATGATGTTTATTCAATAAACCTCTCCGGACAGTCGCTGTGTGATGACAGTTTCCTGCAATTTTGTGTCAGCGAGATCGTGAACAGTAAGATCGATCCTCGCAACATTTGTTTTGAAATTACCGAAACCGCGGCAATATCCAACTGGAGTCATGCCAGTGCATTTGTCACAGCGCTAAAGTCGCGGGGTTGCCGCTTTGCACTTGATGATTTCGGCAGTGGTATGTCATCGTTTAATTATCTTAAAAACCTGCCTGTAGACTATATTAAAATTGACGGCGCATTCGTCAGTGACATGCTAACCGATTCCGTGGATCAGGTGATGGTTAATGCGATCAATCAGATCGGTCAGAGCATGGGCATAAAAACCATAGCAGAGTTTGTTGAAAACCAGGAGATCCTGGAAATGCTTAAACAAATGCATGTTGATTTCGCGCAGGGTTTTGGTGTGCACGTTCCCGAAGCGCTGGAGCCCCTGAATTTTAAAGTTCATTATCTATCAGACGATAAATACAAAATAAGTTAATAATTTGATTGTGATTGTATATCCAGGAGAGCGGTTTATGGTGTGTGTTTTAAGACAACGGTCGAACGGGTTTTGGTTGGGGCTTCTGGTTTTTCTGGCAGCCGTGCTAAGTAGCAACATCGCCAGCGCAGACGTGAGTCTGGCCCAACATAAAGTGGTGCTGCAAAGTTCCAGTTCTGATCCAGAGCTCCAGGGATTGGCGCTGACGATAGCGGGCAACCTGCAAAAACATTACGGTATGGACAATGTCGATATCGAGGTCGTCGCCTACGGCCCGGGTCTGGGTATTATGACGGCGGACAGTCCCTATGCAAAAAAGGTTAAGAGCCTGTTGGACCACAATGTGAAATTCAGTGCCTGTGAAGGTACATTGAAATTTATAGAGGCCAAACAGGGCAAGCGTCCCAAACTGGTTTCCGGAGTCGGTACGGTACCTGACGGCGTGGTCAGGGTGATCGAATTACAGGAAAAAGGTTATACATACGTGTATCCGCGTTAAGTGTTGAGTTGTATGAAAGGTCTGTCATAAATAACGCAGGTTAGACAAGTTGTTATCGCCAAAAGCCCAGGCTGGTATTCGTGCCGGGGCTTTTTATTTGGTTCCGCGGCTAGGGGCAAATCATGATGATGGCGGGAGCGATAATGGCGACTGTATTAACCACGTCTGGATGTGGAACTGCGAATTACCAGTCCATTTGGCCAACAGTGCTTGCTGTAAGTCCGGTGTTTGTTAATGCCCTTGCAGATCTGATGGTTATCACTGACAAATTGTATGAATAAATGCTACGGTCTCGACCACCAACGGAATGACTGGTAAGGTGAACCGTGCTGTTATTATGTGGTCGTATATCAAGTGTCATCGCCAAGACAACTGCTATGATTTAGAAAGGCAGCCGGCGGCTAACTACCCGGTCGTTTACTCACATTTTCATGATGTTCTATATGGAGATTATCAATATGAAAATTCGGTTTACACAATTGGTTACAGCGGTATTCATTGCAATGCTATCCGCGGCGGCTTTCGCCGGTGGGGCAGGATGCGATTCCATGAAAGGGCACGGCAAACACGAAATGTCCGCGGAAGCCATGAAGGAATTCAAGGACGCCCACAGTTGGATGTTTTCTGGAAAATCGGCCCACGATGCCGCCAAACATGGGGCTGATAGTAAGTCCGATCAACCGGCAAATTCTTCATCCAGCGACGATAATGACAGCATGGTTGAAATTTAGTGCGCCAGGGCAACCGGTGCTGCCGGATCGCTGAAAATCAATATAAAAAAGAGGGCTTGTGCCCTCTTTTTTTTATACGCAATGGCTTTTTAACCGGTACCCTTTTTCCATAGCCTGCAGCAGCCTGCAGCGGTTATTGTGTCGATGAGCAAATCATCCAGCGCTCCACAATCTAGAATCCGGCGAGTGGTTGAGCCGCGCGCTACTTCCTCTTAAGTGCTTAATGTGAAGTGGTTCACGTTGTGTTGTCAGCCAGGTACGATAACTTAAGGTGTCGGACGCACAATGTCCGGAATACGTAAAACCCGACGCAATAATATCTCTATGGCCACGTTACAAAAACTGGGGGCAGACACGAAATGCCTGCTGGAGCACTCACAGACCCGCATTGGACGGGCGGTGGACAATGAAATCGTTCTGGAAGATGAAACGGTTAGCGGTTACCATGCCTTGGTAACGGTTCGGCCCGCCAGAGACGGCACGGACGGTGATGACTACATCCTGGAAGATCTCGACAGCACCAACAAGACGTTTGTCAACAATCACGAGATTGTCCGTCACACTTTGAAAGAAGGCGATATTATCCGGCTGGGAAATACCCGATTAAAATTTTCCACCCGCCGGTACGTACCGCCACAGACCCGTTTTCAACGAACGCAAAAACTGAATCCCAGCAAACCGCAGGGATATATTCTGCCCAAATAAAAAAATGGAATACAAATAAAATAACCCGGCGCTTCCTGCAGGCGGAACGGCCGGGTTATGGGTACGATGAAGATGCTATTGTTCTTCTATAAAGCCGGCAACTGGCGCCGTGGCGCAACAATTCGGCTCGAGGCGTTCAAAACGCCGGTATTGCCTTAGTGGCCTTAGTGGTGGGTATGGGCCAGTGTTTCTCTACCTTTTGCACTGTCCATGGATACCATATCCAGGTTGCCACATTCAGGACACTTGGTGCGGAATTTTACAATGTGAAAAATCGTCCAGGCGGCAGGAATAACCAGCAACGGCAACAAGCCGGTCATCAGCGCAACGCTGCCCACGATTAACCACACCAGCAAATCAAGCAAAAAGCTTTCGAAGCATTGATTAATGGCTTCGCCTTTGTAACCGCAAGAGCTACATACTTTCGTTTTCATGATACGAGCCTCCAAAAAGTTTTTGACGGGCGTATTGTAAAATTGCCAACATTAACGTGAACTGAATCAGACTTTTGCGCGGCTTATGGGCCTATAAGCGGCAGCTTGCCGCGTAAATCAACGGAAATTGATCTACATCAAGGAACGTTCGGGCGATTGAGGTGATGTATGGCAATAACCGGCAACAATCGATCAGTGATACTTATTGTTACTATCAGTTTAGGTGTGGCGCCATCTGAATAATCGATTAATGGAATGCACAATAGTGATGCACTATGATCAATAAACAGCGCATGGAACCCACGATGGATGAACCGTTCATCGTTTTCATCGTGGGGTTTCGAATCAATAATTATTGGAAAGTCCACAAGTGGCTGCCGGTTCGGCTGGCTTTTCGGCGCATGCTCAACGAACTGGCGAAAAATCCGCACAAAGGATGTCTCGGTTACGAGTATTGGGGTGGCCGAACGCCTATGTGTATTCAATATTGGACAAGCTATGATGCGCTGCTGGCCTATGCCAGAGACAAAGGCGCAAAACATTTCCCGGCCTGGTTTGCCTACAACTCCCGGCGTTCAGACGGATCTGTCGGTCTTTGGCACGAGGTTTATACCGCACAGCCGGGTGATTTTAAAGCTGTTTACAAAAACATGCCGCCGTTTGGTCTGGGCAGGGCGACGGCGCTTACTACCCAGAAAACCACCGCCATTCATACCAGTTCGTCACCGGCAATGGCAAAGGACAATAAGGATATTGACCATGACTAAGCACACCATTAAATTTCGCCTGCATTGTGACTATAAAACGGAAAAAAATGACGTTGTCTCACTGTTGTTTGAGCATCAGGTAAAAAACCAGTGGCAGGAATATGATCCGCACAACCACGCCAAAGGTTTTCTGATATTGCTTTACGCCATATTCAATTGCCAGCATTTATATTTCCGAATCAACGCCGCCGAGCGGGGTATCCAGCTGAAGTGTGCTGACGGAGCACTGGAAGCGGAAACCGACGATCATTGGCGGTTGCAAAAACTGCATATCCATTTTGATACCCAGCTGGCGTCGACAATTCCCACCAATGATGACGAAGCTTATATCGTCGATCGTATGATGCATTGCCCGGTTTCCATTAATATTAAAGCACCCGTCGACATGCGTACGACGCTTCATTTTTTTCAGCCGATAACGGATTAAGGTCGTTTGGGTGACGGGCGCCAGCCGGTGTTCCTGCGCACAACGGTACTCAAGTGGCAATGATGATCCGAATGGCGTTCAGGCGCGGCGCGGCCGTTTCCAATACCTGGGTAGTGGCTTCCTGTTGTTCCTGGAAAAAGTCAATCTCTTCCTGGCGCACATTGGGATTGACCCGCTGCAGAGCGCGCAGCCGGTTGATTTCGTGATGCAGCATTCGATAAGCACGTTGCTGTGCCTCTGCCAGGATGGCGGCGGTACGTTGTGACGCGATGCGTTCGCTGTTGTCGATCAATGTTTTGATTTCCGTCCGGTGAGTTTTGACCACTTTGACTGCGGTTTCCACGTTAACGGGATTAAGATATTGCCTGACACTATCGTGGGTCAGCAACTGTTCATACGACTTGCCGTCACCGTCGGTCACTATCCGCAAGGTGGTCGGCGGCAGGTAGCGCCCCACCTGTAGTTGTTCGCGGGCGGCAGATTCCAGGACATACACCGCTTCCACCATCAAAGTGCCGGGATTGATGTTGGGATGTTTAATGGCGCACAGGGCGGTATTACCCTGTTCGTTACTTAAAATAAGATCGATAGCGCCGCTGACCAAGGGATGTTCCCAGGTGATGAACTGCATGTTTTCATTGGCCAGTGCCGTTTCCCGGTCAAAGGTAATGGTGGTGCCGTCTTCCTGCAACAAAGGAAAGCTGGCCAGGTCCGTATGGGGGCCGGGATGGACAACATAACTGGCTTTACTGTGAATTTCAGTATCGATACCAAAGCCATCAAAAATCGCGTCCAGGTACGCCGGCAGGGTATCGTCGTTATCCTGGTGGTGGATTTTATCGATGAGATTCTCCGCGATCGCCGGCCGGCACGAATTGTATTCCAGTAAGCGGTCGCGTCCCTGTTGCAGTTGGGTGTTGAGTTCCACGTTGAGGCGTCTGGTGGTCTCAATCAACGCCGGCAGGTCTTCGATACTTTCCTCGAACTGGTGCAATGTCTCAATAAGCTCCGTTTCCAGCCGGGTGAAGACACTTTGTCCTGCGGGACAGGTGTGTTCGAAGGCGGCGAGCCCTTCGTGGTACCACTGAAACATGACCATTTGTGGACTGTTGTCGAGATAGGGTACATGTATCTGAATGGTGTGTTTCTGTCCGATACGGTCCAGCCGGCCGATACGCTGTTCCAGTAAATCGGGATTGTAGGGCAGGTCGAACAAAATCAGATGCCGAACAAATTGAAAATTTCGGCCCTCGCTGCCAATTTCCGAACAGATCAGTATTTGACTACCGCTTTCCGGTTCGGCAAAAAAGGCGGCGGCGCGATCCCTTTCAACAATAGATAGACCTTCATGAAACACGGCGGCATGAATTCCCTGTGTGACGCGTAATGCCTCGGCGATATCCAGTACCGAACGGGCGTTGGCGGCAATGACCAATACTTTGTCGGGTTTAAGTTGGCGCAGCCGGTTGGTCAGCCAGTCGATGCGGGGATCTATTTGTGTCCAAAGTGGCGTGCCGCTGCGTTGCGACTGATAAAGCAGCTCCGGGCTGAGCAATTCCTGGGGATGGATAACGCCGGAAGACTGAAACTCCGTTAGGCACTCGGCGTATTCGTCAGGAAGGGGCAGCGGATAGGCATGGACTTGCCGGTCCGGGAAACCCTTGATCGCGCTGCGAGTGTTTCTGAACAATACACGGCCGGTGCCGTGGCGATCCAGCAGGTGATCCACCAGTTGCTGGCGTGCGTTATCAGTAATGTTCCGGTCGGTGGATGCCAGTTGTTCCAGCAGTTCATAGTTGTCACCTTCTTCGATGGTGTTAACCAGGGTGCGGTAAGCGCGTTCACTCAGTTTGTTGCCTCCCAATAGTTCATCCACGGCGTCCGCCACCGGTTGATAACTCTGCTCTTCCTCGACAAAGGCTTCATAATTGTCAAACCGGTCCTGGTCCAGCAGGCGTAAACGGGCAAAGTGACTCTCCTTGCCCAATTGTTCCGGGGTGGCGGTGAGCAGGAGTACGCCTTTGGTCTGTTTCGATAACTGTTCGACGAGCAGGTATTCAGTGCTGGGTTGGTTCGGTTGCCATTGCAGGTGATGGGCTTCGTCCACGACCAGAAGATCCCATGAACCTGCTAACGCCTGTTGAAAACGGTTTGGAAATTTTGACAGAAAGCCCAGGCTGCATAACACCAGTTGTTCGGTAAAAAAGGGATTATCCTGATTGGCGGTTTCTTCCTCCGCCAGGCAGCGTTCTTCGTCAAATATACTAAAACGCAAATTAAAACGGCGTAGCATTTCGACTAGCCACTGATGCAGCAGGCTTTCCGGAACTACGATTAAAACACGCTGTGCGCGTTCCGTGACGAGTTGCTGGTGAAGTATTAATCCCGCCTCAATAGTTTTTCCCAGTCCCACCTCATCGGCCAATAACACGCGCGGCGCATAACGGTTGGCAACTTCATGGGCGATATAAAGTTGATGGGGTATCAGGTCGGTGCGGCCACCGGCCAGGCCGCGAACATCGGAATGCAGTTGACTGTTAACATGCAGCAGTGTTTGATAACGAAGCTCAAACCACTTGTCCGGGTCGATCTGTCCTGTTAACAAACGATCTGAAGGTTTGTTAAGTTGTATAAAGTTGTCGAGTTCCCCCTCATGCAAGCTGGCGCTTGTTCCGTTGTCCCGGATGCCGTGATAGGTGAGCAAGCCATTGACTTCTTCGACACTCTGGACTGTCAGGGACCATCCTTCGTGGCTGCGAATAACATCGTCTTTGGCAAATCGGGCGCGCGACAGAGGAGCGGTTTCCTTTGCATAGGTGCGGGTTTCGCCGGTCGAGATAAACACAACACTGACGCTACGGTGATCTGTTTTCAGCACGGTCCCGAGGCCGTTTTGCAATTCCGTGTCGCTGATCCAGCGCTGACCGGGTACGAATTCCTGCACAGTTATAATTCTCCTTTTCGGGTCAGAAATTTAAAGTGACTGATTGGTGTATCGGTATGGCAACGATACGGTTTGATACGACGAAATCAGCGGGCCCACATGAATGTGTGCTGGCGCACGCTTCCAGTCTTTGGTACATCTAGCATTTATTCATACTATATTACCGTTTAATTGGGTAAAAAACCGTGTCGAACAGTCAATATGATACACATCAATATTATGGCTTTACCCCGTTTTTGCACAAATTTGTCGATCCAGTTTCGTTTCGTTCCGCAATCAAAGACATTCCCACGCTTGCGCAGGTGTATTTCAGAAATTTACCCCCCCGCCCGGTGAAATCCTGACTCAACCCCGAGTAGGCTGAATAAAACGCAACTAGCAGATCGAAACAGATTGACCGGCCCGTATTTTTGCAATAACGGGGTTTACGTCAATTGGCGGTCTATTCGCCGTTGCTTAGTCTATTGGCGGGATACGTCAAATAGGCTGAACCAGCACCCACGGTGCGGTGACGACGGCCCAAAAATCCTGTTGCCGTTCGTGCCACTGCCTGGCGTCGTCGTCGGTGGCGCGTTTTACCGCTCCCTGGTCCATCCAGCGCTGTACGGCCTTTTTATTGTCTTTGGAAAAGTGGCTGGCGACCTCGACGAGGTCAAGATCTTTTGCCACAATTATAACGACGCCGCGGGCAAAATGCCGCTGTAACTCAAGCCAGCTAATTTTTCCGGTTTCCAGGTTGAGTTTCTGGAAAATCAGTTCATCATTCGTATTTTGATCGTTGTCTGCTGTCATCACCCGGTATTTTAGTGAATCGTACGTTGACTGACCAGCGTTAATTAATCCGCCAGGAGGGTCTAAAATGGAAGATCGGCTAGCAGAACTGGAATCACGTGTTGCCTTTCAGGACAATACCATTCAGGAATTAAACGATGTTATCGTGAAACAGCAACACCAGCTTGATCAACTTGTGTCGCAGTACCAGGATATCAGGGACCAGTTGCAGGCCATTATGCCTTCTGTTTTGGCAAATACCTCAGAAGAGACGCCGCCACCCCATTACTAAGCACCATCGATAAGATGATATGTTCTGGTAGTTATGCTTCTATCGGGTATTGGCTACAAACCAATGCCACTAAACAAGCAACGCAGGTCGGATGTTGGCGGGCTTTGTCAACCTACAGTGTGAAACCTGTAAATGGTCTACGTGCTTTTGTATTGAACGTACCGGAAACATAACAACATTTGAATTCTCGTCATTGACAGGCCGGGCCACACTGGATGGAAACCTATCAAGTCCTGTTCCAGATAGCGCTGATACTTTTTACGGCCAAGGTATTTGCGGAAATCGCCGCTCGGATTCAGGTTCCGCCGATTATCGGAGAACTTGCCGCCGGTATTGTGTTGGGGCCCACGGTTTTTGGCTGGATTGCTCCCAATAACATTATCAATTTGCTCGCTGAAATCGGCATCATATTGTTGTTGTTCGAAGTGGGGCTGGAAACGGATGTGGGGCGTCTGTTGTCAGCAGGAAAGCGCGCCGCTACCGTTGCCATCGGCGGCTTTGTGTTTCCTTTTGTGCTGGGATTTGCACTTTGTTATTGGGTATTTGAGCTAACCTCGTTGGTTAGTCTGTTTGTAGGCGGTACATTAACGGCAACCAGTATTGGTATTACGGTGCGTATTTTAGCGGACCTTGGCCGTCATCAAAGCCATGAAGGACAGATTGTTCTGGGGGCGGCGGTTGTTGATGATGTGTTGGGTGTCGTGTTGCTGGCGGTGCTTTATGAGTTTGCCATCAACGGCCAGGTGAGTTTAATCAATGCCGGTAAAGTTATTTTGTTTATCGGCATATTTTTTATTATTGCACCGATTGTCGCGAAACTCCTGTCGAACATTATTCAGCATTTGCATGACAGGAGTTCGACATCAGGCATTATTCCCGTTACCTTGGTGGCATTGGTACTGACTTTTGCCGGGCTCGCCCACCTGATAGGTGCGCCCGAACTGCTGGGCGGGTTCGCCGCCGGTATCGCGTTGTCCCGGCGTTTCTTTCTACCCTTTGGTGCGGCTATTCGTTTCAGGCCGGAATTCACCCGCCAGATCCAGCAGGAAATGCGGCCCATCATTCGTATTACGACGCCGATCTTTTTCGTCATGGTCGGGTTGTCGCTGGATTTGACGGCGGTTAACTGGAGTTCTCCGTTCTTCTGGATGTTCTCCCTGTCGGTGTTGGTGCTATCGGTTGCCGGTAAGATCGCAGGCGCCTGGTTGATTCCTGAAAACCGCTACCTGCGTACTGTTATCGGCATTGCCATGGTACCGCGGGGTGAAGTGGGACTGATTTTTGCCGAACTGGGAAAAACATCGGGCATTTTCAACAATGATATTTATGCCGCCGTCGTGATCGTTATCGCCTATACGACGCTGTTGGCGCCGTTCTGGATCAAGTCCTACTATCGGACATTTCGTCATCAACTGCCACCGGACCCGCAAGCACTGCCATAATTTTTTCACCGGCCGTGCTAAAAATATCCTAATTCAGTCAATAAGTTACGTTCTTTAAGCGTGTCTTAATCTTGCCGTAATTATCCGCTAATCCCCGTGCGTTTTAATTACCCTCAAGCAGAGCAAATAAATTCTCATGCAGCAGGATTCACCCAAAGGAGGGTCGGACCATGAAAACAACTGAACTGACGTCGTTGGAACGTATTACCCGCATCGTGATTGGTACAGGCCTGATTGTATTTACCATGTTAACCACGGTTACACCGCTGGGTCTGTATGCCCTGTTGCCGTTAATCGCCACTTATCCGATTTTTGCTGGTGTGTTTGGCTATGACCCGGCCGGGCAGTGGGTTGCCAGACAGTTTGACAACACGGTGCGGTTCAGCGAACAGCTGTTAAAAACCCATCATATGCCCAAACACAGTTAGACAGCTCGACGTTAAAGCAATGGATTAGTACCCCTGTGGGCTGCCCATAGCCCCCCTCACAAGCACAGCTTTCCCCAAGGCTGTGCTTTTTTTTCGAATTATTGGTCTTTGTCAGCCAAGGGCATCTTCCTGGTATCTTTGCTGAATTTTCTCCACAGTCTCACGATGCCGTTCCATGGCATTGATGCAATCACGGTCCAGTACGCGACCCGATAGCTGGTGCAGTGCTTCAAAGGCGGCATCGTTATCCCAAGGTTCTTTGTAGGGGCGTCGGCTAGTCAATGCATCGAAGACATCGGCAACCGCGACGATTCGCGATTCGATCGGAATTTCCTGGCCTTTAAGACCTTTGGGGTAGCCGGAACCGTCGACCGCTTCGTGGTGGTACAGGGCGATATTTTTCAGTACATCGACATGGTGAAAACTTTCAAGACCATAGTTACCCAGTAACTGGTCGATTATTTCCCGACCCTGCTGCGTATGGGTTTTCATTTGCTGAAATTCCTCTTCATCGAGCCGACCTGCCTTGAGCAATATACGATCGGGAATGCCGATTTTGCCGATATCGTGCAACGGGGCAAATAGAAAAATATGTTCGATGTATTCATCGGTGAGATCGTATTGGTCCGCCAGATCACGGGCGATTAACTGCGCGTAGGCGGCAACGCGGTCGATGTGTGAGCCGGTTTCAAAGTCCCGTTTGTTGGTAACGTCGCGGGCGGTTTTAACGGTTGCCAGCAGCGTTCGGATAGCGCTGATATCGTTGATAACTTGCAACGAAATGAGATGACCAAAAATATCAAGGTGGTGCAGGATTTCATCTTTGTCGAAAGGATCAACGGTATAGGAATTAAAAAATACGAAGCCGAATAATGAGCCATTGACATACATGGGCAACGTGTAACTGGAGCGATAGCCCTGTTCTTTAATGGCGGTAGCATGTTCGGACGGGCTGTGTTGGTAGATGGTTAGATCGGATATCACACGGGGGCGCTGTTTGTCGATGATTTCCTGCAAGGATGGAACATCGGCCAAACGGGCTTCGTAGTGAATGAGGGGTTGATCAGTGCCGCTGCTGTCGACAAAGGTTCTAATGACATGGGATTTCGGATCGTAGATCGCTACTGAAATACGATCGATGAAATCATAGCGGTCCTTTAAGACCTTATGTACGGAGACCAGTTTCTCCCGCAAGGGAATGCTGGAGTTAAGTTCTTCCAGTGCGTCCTTATGTTCAAATGCGATCACGTTATCACCCGATTGCCTGTTAATAGGTTTGACGAGGTTTTGCGATGTGAATATGTCTTGTTGTTGGTTTTTATTGCCGTGGGTACGTTACCAGCTTATCTTTTTATTATTGACATAATTGGAAAAAAATCTACATCCGGGTGCTATATGCACTGCCAATTACGAGTGTCGTTTTGAAAGGTCCTGAGAGGGAATGCGCAGCGCGGCTATTCACCGATATATTACTGGCATTTATTATTGGTGGAAATGTAACTTATTGAATATCGTGACAAACCTGCAGAGAAAAACCCGGTGGCAAATGCGGCGGGTATTTTAGCATTCTCTAAAGTTTGATCGGCTCAGACCGATAGACTGGTAACGCAGGAGCATATAAAACCAAGGGAATTCAGGTAATTAAATTTATCGTTTTTGGAGTTTATTGAGATGCGTCGATATAAAGCAGTGATCACTATCGCGTTACTTGCGATGGTGCAGGGCGTGGCATTTGCCGATAAAGAAGAATTTCCTGGTCGGGCGAGCGAAAAATACAGCATGGTGCCTTACATCGAGCTGGAAGATTTGTATAAACGTCGTGACAAAGTGGTAATCGTTGATACGCGGTCAAAATTCGAATTTGATACGTTGAAAATCAAAGGTGCCATTAATATCCCCGTTGCGTTAAAGACATTTGATGACAGTATCAGGAAATTGCGGGAGAAGACCGACAAATCTATTGTTTTTTACTGCAATGGACACACTTGTATGAAGTCCTACAAGGCCGCCAAGCGCGCCATGAAACTTGGCCTGAAAAATGTTTTTGCCTATGATGCCGGTATTTTTGAATGGGCCAAAGCGTACCCTAAAGAAGCTGAGTTGCTGGGTAAAAGCCCCGTGCATCCCAATGATATCCTGTCAAAGAAACAGTTCAAAGCACGTGTGCTGCATCCCGACAAATTCAGCACATTGGCGACCAATGATCCGAGTAAGGCCATTGTGCTGGATATTCGTGATAAATATCAGCGGGCAGGGGTTGGTTTTTTTCCGATCCAGGAGCGCTGGACCAGCCTGAATAAAATGGACAGGGTGTACAGTTATATCCGTAAAGCCAAGCAAAAAGGCAAGACACTTTTTATTTATGATGAAGTCGGCAAACAGGTGCGGTGGTTACAGTACGCATTGGAACGCGAGGGCGTGAAACAATACTATTTCATGGAGAAAGGAGCAACGGGCTATTACAAAATGATTAGCCAGTATTGATGTGTTATGGCGTGGTCAACGCTCCCTCATAAACGTTCTTAATAACGACGAACAACTAAATCCACATGCCCGATTGTGTGCCGTGCTGCACCAATCGGGCATTTTTAATTGACGGGTATCGCGGACAATGCGCTTGACTATCCCTGACGTGGGGAGGTGCTTTGTGCCCGATTTCAGCTGTGAGCCTTTTCTTTTTGTTTTCTCTAAGTAACTGAATATTCGATTAATTTTATAATCGAAATTGCTGCATTTCCGTTAAGTTGCCCCACTGCCTGCCGATATAATTTTATAGTGTTGATTTGAATTTTGTTGGACTGGTGGTGATTTGGGGTATCGGTATATCGGCGAATGGTAGCAGCGTCGCTTGCGTCAATCCGGATGTTCTGCCCCAAGTGCTTTCCGTTAACGTGAGCATTACAGAGGGTATATGCCGACCCCGGTAGTAATTTGTGATGATTCCAGTTTCGCCCGCAAACAAATGGCGCGCGCGTTGCCGGATAATTGCGATTTGACAATTACATTCGCCAATGACGGCGTTCAGGGACTTGAGGCGATTAAGGAAAATGCCCCGGAAATTGTGTTTCTCGATTTGAACATGCCGGTTATGGATGGCTATCAGACGTTGCAGGCAATGCGGGACGATGGTTTATCATCCAGGGTAATCGTGGTATCCGGGGACATTCAGCCGGATGCGCGTAAGCGGGTGATGGAACTCGGTGCCGAAGCGTTTATAAAAAAGCCGGTGAGCCGTGAGATAATCACGGCGTTACTGGACGGCTATGGTATCAAGGCAACCAGAACCACCACCAGGCAGCAGCAGCCGGAAATAAAAACGGATGTACGGTCCGGATACCAGGAAATCGCCAACGTTGCCATGGGA
Organism: Gammaproteobacteria bacterium; assembly: GCA_050116575.1. Classification (GTDB taxonomy): domain Bacteria; phylum Pseudomonadota; class Gammaproteobacteria; order SZUA-152; family SZUA-152; genus JAKEGK01. The sequence continues at coordinate 17,827 of JASFOJ010000028.1, forward strand.
CGCGCCATCGATTTGCTGGCCCGCCTACTCAATGTCTACATTCATATGCCTATCCCCAATGTCAACACCATTGAAAAAAATGAACTGCGCATGGCGGTCAAATACGTTGACATGGGAAACAAGGTATCTGCGGTCTGCCAGGGATTTATTGGTTCAGGTATCGCCGGTGAGGCGCTGTTGATTTTCGACGACGCCAGTTTTACCGATATGGCAGACCTTATGAATTACCAGAAACAAACCGAGTCTTCCATGGAGCTGGAGTTGTTGATGGATATTTCCAGTATTGTAATCAGCGCATTTCTTAAAGGTATTGCCGAACAACTGGCGATTCAATTCAGCCAGGGGCACCCCATCGTGTTGGGACGCCATGTTAATGTCGACAACCTTATTAAGCGCAATGCCACCCGATGGGACCGTACCCTCGCGATAGAGACCAGTTTTTCCTTTGAAAACCGGGACATTAATTGTGAATTGCTGTTTCTGTTTACCGAGGATTCCATTGCACCGTTGGACGAACTAATAGCTTATATATTACCGGAATGAATTCAGAAGACTCCAAGATTGAGATTAAGGAATTCCATTGGGTGATGGGTATGCTGCAGTCCATCGACGTGGGTTTGATCGTACTGGACAGGGAATACAAAATACATGTATGGAACGGATTTATGGCCAACCATAGTGGTGTTCCCGCACGTGATATTATCGGTAAAAATATTTTTAAGGTATTTAATGAAATTCCGGAAGACTGGTTTATGCGAAAAGCCGAACCGGTTTTTTTGTTGGGGTGTCGTTCATTTACTACCTGGGAACAGCGGCCTTATTTTATAAAATTTAAAAACTATCGGCCTATTACCGGCCCCAGTGACTTTATGTATCAAAACGTCACTTTGATTCCGCTAACCTCGGTGGACGGCGAAGTAAACCATGTCGGTATTATTGTTTACGATGTTACTGATAGTGCTGTTAACAGCAGTGAGCTGGAAAGGGCCAACGCAACCCTGCAAACATTAAGCAGAACTGACCATCTTACCCAGTTGCATAACCGGGGTTATTGGGAGGAGCGGCTGGCCGAAGAGTTTCACCGGGCGTTGCGCACCAATCAACCCTGCAGCCTGATTGTGTTTGATATCGACTATTTCAAGAACATCAACGATGAATACGGCCACCAGGCCGGTGATGAAGTTATTAAGGTTACCGCGGACCAGATGCGGGATAAGGTCAGGAGCACGGATATTCCCGGCCGATACGGCGGCGAAGAGTTCGGAATTATCCTCATTGATACCGCGGCACGCAGCGCGCGTATTCTGGCGGAACGCCTGCGCCAAAGTATCGAGTCGTTGATCATTGAGTATGATGAGTGTGAAATCGAATATACGATTAGTGCCGGTGTGGCGGAACTCAATAGCGGAATGAACGATCACCGTGAATGGTTTGAAGCGGCCGATCAGGCCCTGTATCACGCCAAGGATCAGGGGCGAAACCTCGTTGTGCTTTATGAGGCGGGCTGGAACTCGGATAGCGCGGACGAGAGTCACGGTTGATGATTTAGCCGGTTCGGGCTGGATTGGAAAGTCGAATAACTGATGTTTGTCGATAAGGTCAAACTTTCGGGGTGGCCGTATAGATTTCCCGCGCCAACAGCCGATAGATTTCATTGTTTATCCCCACCTGTTCAGCTGGTATTCGCGCGATGAACGGTTCTGCTGCCGGCGGATACCGGCTTCTGAATCTGCATGTTAGGCCTGTGGCCATGAAAAATTGATCAATTTTTCATCATAATTTACTATTACCCCCTAAAATTTCTTTATCCTCCATTTCTGCAAAGTTAGTTGTTGTGCGAGTGATTTATCGTAACCGCGGATATAGCGACGTGTTAGGGCAAAACAGTCATCCAATGCCTTCACTACGTAGCAAGATATGTCCATGAGCAAGGTTGTGCAAGCTGTCTAACAACCATCATGCGGGCACCATGGACGTATGTCATGGATACTCGTGTGCAGTCATTCCCGGGAGGTTAATTTTAAAAATACTTACGTAGCATTGTGCTGGCTACGTATAGCATTTCCCGGCGTTGTACGGATGGCGTACAGTTTGGTGAATTGTAACGATCGATTAGTACGATATTGGTGATAAGGCACTTTGCCCGGCAATCACGAGCGTGATCCGCCACAGCATTACCACTGCCCGGCATGCTGTTTTTACCTATTGCGCCGGCCATGTGATTGTGACTATTATAACTCTAAAGACAGGCACACAGATGTATCAGCAGCAGACCATCATTAACATCATTCGCAAATTCCTAACAAGCTGCAGGACACATCTCACAAGTTTTCACTTGCTACGTTTCGGGGTCAGCAAAACAACTATAATAAAAGGTTGGGGGAGTCGTTGCATATAACACAGGTATCAGTGTTTCTGCTGTGCGAGCAAAACAGGATTCTCGTTATATGCAACGACAACTTTACATTCCAACCATCGCTGCAACAATTCAAAAATATTTCAAATAAGATTTCAGAAGTTTTACGGGGGAAAGGTAAAATCCGGCGTCAATGGCCGCCGGTGTTGGTAACCATGCGAACACGAATCTATTAAGGGTACAAAACAATGTCGTCATTCGCGCGTATTCCCGTTTATACCGATGAGAATCAGTTGCACCACGTTTCCATCTATGTTGAAGAGCCCGACGGTACATTCAAACGTACCCAGTCGGAACCGCTACGCATGTTGCGCGACAATATAGGGGGAATTTCCACACCACAGGGTGAAGTGATTTCCGCCAAGTTTGATAAAAATGATCGCCACTGGCGGTCACCGACGGTAAGTTTTCACTATGGCCGTCCGCAAAGCATTTACCAGTTTCTCAGGCAACAATTAGCCAGCAATCGCTTTTTCGTGTTTACCAAGCCAAATCTTTCCGGACGCATCATTCAATTTACCCTGCACGAATTGAGATTAAAGCCGGGAACATCTCAGAAGATCTTGAAACTGTTAAAAGAAAAATATGTTGAAGCGATCGACCTGTGGTCAAAAGAGCAATACCTGGCACATATGAATCAGAGCAAGCCTGCGGGTGTTGGATCACGGGCGCGAAAACAACGGTTAATCGACAAGAAAAAACTCGCCTTGCAACAGCTCAAGGAAGGCCACCGGCAAATCGGCAGATCCGGTGGCGACGACAATAGCGGCAGTCGCCCGGCTGATACATTCATTCGCTACGATAATATGAGTATCGATCCGGACGATAGTTTGCGGGACAGTAAAATGGATTCAAAAAGCCATCGGCCCCCAAATCCGGACCAGGCCAAATCAGAAACGGCCAATGGCGAGCACCAACGCAATCACTTTTACCATCGCTTTATGATTTTGACCGATTAATGTCGTCTTTCTGTATAGTATCGTACGGAGCCGGGACGTTTATTGGTTCAGCGTAACAAGCCGTGACGGCTTAAGTTCAATCCTTTGCCCATACTCAACTATCGCTAAATTAGCAACTCCGAATCCACGGACGCTGGATAATTATTTTAATAACGTTGGAAAAGGGGCTTTTCAGTGAATGGTTTCATTCGGTGAGCGCATCGTGGGACGGGAATGGCGCGCCATGATGTTTTGTTTGACCTGTTCATATTGCTTGTCGGTTAGTATGCCTTCGTTGCGCAGGCGGCGGTGCTCGCTAAGTTCCGCCGCCAGGCGTTGTGACTCTGAATAATGATTTTGAGTGTCGCTCCGGGCGATCAACTCGCGCAGTTGCGCGGCGAATTGGCGATACCGGTATTTGTCCGGATTGTTACGCATCAGTTCGAGCAGCGGGATCTGACCGTGTCTGGATTTGAAAATCAACACATGACGCGACTGTTTGATCATCAGGACAATGAATATTGCGCCGACGGTCAGCAGTAAGGTTATTGCGGCGTAGGTGTTTGGATGGTTGAAAATACCAATGTGTTGCTGCATCAGAGTATAGGCAGTCCAGGCCAGCAGAAAAAACATGATGGCCAACAGCAGGTAACGAAATCGGATAAACCATTTGCGCACTGGTTGTTCGTCCAGCAGGCTTAACGGTACGGTAAAACCGCGGGTATTGCGCGCTTTTTTCTGGTTGACGTTCAGAAATTTGTCATCAAAGATGCGGCACAGTTGCTGATATTCCCTGAGTCGGCTGGTTTGCAGCAATTCCAGCGTGATCCGGTTAAGATTGATTTCCTCGGTTTGGTCACTGTATACCGGAGAATAGAGTATGATTTGTTCTTCGGTTGTCTGCTTGGTCATAAATGATGTTTCCGTATGGAACTAATTACTGCCAGAAGATTAGCGCCCAATCCAACGGCATCGGCTGGTGCCTGAACGAATTCGGTGCGACGTGATCTCAAACTGGTGGAGAAATCAACCGACGCCCCTGGCTAACCGCGGTGGCGATTTGACTGTATTCATTCTACCTGTTGTATTGTGATAAATTAACAGATTACCGGCGCTGCCGGGCTTTTAAAAAAGCGGAATTGAAGATATCGCTTGAAAGCGTGCCTGCCACCGGTGGGTGTATGTAAGTCACACTTATTGTATTATGTGGATTGGATGATTAAACGTATTATATTTTCGTATATTCTGTTACTCGTCATGATCGTGGTTGCGCCGACGGTCGTGGCCGGCCAGGATGACGATCTCGACGCGGCCGTTAAGGCGGTTGAACAGCAGGATTTCATGACCGCGTACCAGTTGCTGAAAAAACTTGCCGAGCAGGGCAATGCCGAAGCGCAGTATAACCTGGGAATTTTGTACCGGCAGGGCAAAGGCGTGATGCGGGATACCAAACTTGCGGTACATTGGTTTAAAAAAGCCGCCGAGCAGGGGCTTGCGGCGGCCCAATATTACCTGGCAAATGCCTATGACGTGGGTGAAGGGGTTAAAAAAGATCCCAAGCTGGCCGTTCAGTGGTACCAAAAAGCCGCGAAGAATGGTGACCCCCTGGCGCAAACCAATCTGGGTGTATCTTATGTGCGCGGTGAAGGTGTCAAGCAGGATATTGTGCTGGCTTATGTCTGGTTCAGCCTGGCGGCGTCACAGGGGCTGACAGCAGCGCTGGAAAACCGCAATGTACTGAAGCAGGATATGTCGGACGAGCTAGTGAAAAATGCGCAGCGCCTGACGCGTGAATATTTCAATCGCTACGTGGCACCGTATCAGCCGCAAAGCAACAAATTGCAAAAAAGCGGTCATCCACCGATTCCCAATGCCCATCAGACTATGAAAAATCCGCCACGTCCCTCCAATGCACCAGCGCTGGGCGACCCTGTTACTCCTAAACACAACGGGCCTCATGGACATCCGCCCTTGGATTAACGCTAGATGCGGTAAAGGGTAAACATAGTTGGTCTGCCCTGTTGTCGCATCAACGGAAAACGCTGAGATCAGTCATAACATGTGAAAATGCGTTTGTTTGTGCTGATCCGCGAACACACGGCAATAAACGCAAGAGTGTCTATTTGCCGGTTGTACGGAGTACTAGATGCAAAAACGGGGATTAGTTTTCGGTATTTTCAGCGATATCGGGCCGTTGTTTTTGCCGCATCGGTGTTTTTTGAGCCGGACCTGACCGACGGCTGCTGCGTTTATGGGTAATAACCGGCGGGCGTTTTTGAGCGCCATGACGATTATGTCGCGACAAATTGGCGGGTTTGGCCAGCCGCGGCTCCAGTCCGGCGATAGTCATCTGGGTAATCTTGCTACCGGTGAACTTCTCCACTTCATGAAGGGCAACCCAATCATCCGGACCGACCAACGAAAAGGCAACACCGTTCGTGCCAGCGCGGCCGGTACGGCCGATGCGATGAACATAGTCTTCCGCCACTTGGGGTAAATCAAAATTAATCACATGGGTGATGGTTTTAATATCCAGGCCACGTGCTGCAACGTCGGTGGCAACCAACACCTTGGCCCGGTTGTGTTTCATCTGGTCAATGGTGCGTTTGCGCGCCGGTTGTTTCATGTCGCCGTGAAGCACCGCACAGAGAAAACCGCGTTCATTGAGTTTTTCCGCCAGCCGTTCAGCGCTGCGTTTGGTGGCGGTAAAGACCACCGCCTGTTGTAACTGTTCCTCCCGCAATATGTGCTGTAACAGCGCACTCTTATGGCCGTAATTGTCCGCCTGTAATACGTGTTGCGTAATGCCCGCGTGCTTTTTAAATGCATGGGTGAGTTCGATTCTCACCGGATCGTTCAGCAATTGCCGGGCAATAGCCTGTACCGCTTTTTCAAACGTGGCCGAAAACAGTAGCGTCTGGCGCTGTTGCGGAATTTGTTGAGCAATGGTGGTAACGTCATTGACAAAGCCCATGTCCAGCATCCGGTCCGCTTCGTCAAGCACTAATATTTTGATGCGTGACAGATCAACCCGGTTGTTGTTGATATGATCGATCAACCGGCCCGGTGTGGCGATAATGATATCCAGTGATCGGCTCAGCAAGCGGATCTGCGGTGGATAGGGCATACCGCCAACCACGTTCACATAGCGCACCCGCATAAAGCGTCCCAGTTGCCGGATGTTTTCCGTGACCTGGTTCGCCAGTTCCCGGGTTGGCGTAAGAATAAGGGTTTGAGCTTTGCCTTCGGTGCGTTGCCGGGGCCAATTGGCGGCCAGAAACTGCAGCGCCGGTATGACAAATGCCGCAGTCTTACCTGTTCCGGTTTGGGCGGTGGCGATAAGATCCCGTCCTTCGAGGGCCGGTGGAATGGATTTAGCCTGTATTTCGGTGGGGGTATCGAAATCGCACGCCTTAATGCCTTTAGTTAACAGCTCGTGTAAAGCGAATTTTTGAAACGACAAATATACGACCCTTGCCGCTGACAACAGCGAATCAATAATTATTGTTGTTCATCATCCCGCATTACGCCATTCGGTTCCGAGTACCACAAAAATTGCTTCAACCCCCAGTAAAGCAATTCACCCGGTACCAACGGTTTATCCGGGATCCCCATAAACCGCCAATAACCGACTTAACCGGTATTTGCCATGAACAGGCCGCGGTCGTACATCCATGAAGAGGCGCCACTATACGCAAGAACGCCATCAAATGCCAGCCTCGGCGCCGGGAATGGAGAGGCGGTGGCGCGGAACCGCCACAAGACTGAGAGGTAACTATCTGATATTAATGGATATAAATTTTGCGCAGTGACGCCGGGCGTAGTGGCGGGCTTGCCTATTTCCAATGTCGGCGTAACGGTGCACAATCCGTGGTACAAGGCTGGATGAGATGGCAAATTCGCTGATTTTATTTTAGGTTTCCAGCCGGTTTGTCGAAATAAATACTAGTGCGACCAGAATCCAAAAATCGCCAACTTACTCAATTATCATAGCAATAATCAATCCATGTTCAGCCGAATGTCATTGCGCTTCAGTCTCGCCATCGGGATCGTCATTATGGGCGTCTTGAGCGTTGTGCTGGCCTTATATGTGGACGATACCTATCGCCGTATTGCGCTGGATAATCAACGCCTCGCTCTTGAAGAAATTATCCGGCTGCGGGTGGGAGACTTACTGGCGGAACTGGAAAAATACTCACGGGATTTGGGCCAGTCTTTACAAAATAATGCGGATTTTCGCAGGGACCTCAAAGCCCGCAACACCAAAAAACTCCACAATTATCTGGAGCAACATTTCCACCAATATTTTGTGACCGCCGGTATTCTAAAACTCAATAGCCTCGTTGCCAACGATCCGCAACTTAACCGGGTTGCAGTGGCGGCTGTCAACACAAGCCAGTCCAGGTCCCATGACAGCATTTTCTGCCCCAGTCTGTACCAACGCGCCAATGCCCGGTACGGAACCGATCGCTATAAAGTGATATCCGAATTGTGTATGTCCGACAACTATCCGTTTGTGCATGTGCTCATTCCCATTGGCGGCTTTAAAATTCTGGGCTACTTGGAAGTAATAACGGATCCTACCTATAGCGTTGCCAAAATCGAAAAGCAACTGGGTATGCCGTTGAGGATCAATTATCTTAACCAGACAGTTGCCTATCAGTCGGATACTTGGCCCCGAGAGGGTATTCCCGAGCACAGTATTGTAGCCCGCTATGTCCCAACCAGTGCTACCGGTCAAAACGCGTTTGAAATTGCGGCGGTGGAAGACGTGTCTCAATATGAAGCACGACTGCGCAACACCCGAATCGCGTTGATGTTAACGGTAGTGGCATTGACGCTGATAGTGGCGCTGATCATGTTGTATTTTACCAAGAAAACCACGATTGACCCGTTGCACCGGCTGAGTCGTCATTTGGGCAATATCCAGCGCGACAGCCAATATCTCGGTGAAACCATTTCGTTACAGGGAAACAAGGAGGTCGTCGAGCTGGCATCAGGGCTCAACGAAATGACTGTTGAGTTAAAAACGCTGTACGACGAGTTGCAGCACGCCAACGAGGAATTGAAAGAGGAAATTAAAGAACGTGAAAGGGCTGAAGTTCAGCTTAAGCTCAGTCGCGATCATCTCGAAGAATTGGTGGAACAACGTACCATGGATCTGGCCATTGCGCGCGATACCGCCATCAAGGCAAGTCAGTCGAAAAGCGAGTTTCTAGCGACTATGAGTCATGAACTGCGCACGCCGCTAAACGCCATTATCGGTTATACAGAACTCATGCTGGAAGATGTCAGCGACAAACACGACAACGAAGTGAATAATGATTTGAACCGGGTTCATTCAGCAGCCCGGCATTTGCTGGTGTTAATCAATGATATTCTGGACCTGACCAAAATCGAAGCGGGTAAAATCGATCTGGATCTGGTTAAGATCAATGTTAAGGAGTTGATCGAAGACATGGTCTATTCCATTGAGCCGGCCATTGCCAGACATAACAATGAATTTGTAGTTGACTACAACAACAGTGTCGAACACATATACGCCGACGTTACCAAATTGCGGCAGACCCTGTTGAACCTGTTGAGTAATGCCGCCAAATTTACCCGGGATGGTCGTATTGAATTGAAAGTCAGTCAGGATACCGACAGCCAATCCCAAAAAATTGTCTTTACGGTGACCGATACCGGAATAGGGATGACCAAACAACAGATACAGAAGATATTCGACCCCTTTACCCAGGCTGATTCATCCACCACACGCAAATTTGGCGGCACCGGGCTGGGGCTGGCAATTAGCCGCAATTTTTGCCAGTTGATGGGAGGCGATTTAACAGCGACGAGTACAAAAGGCCGCGGTTCCACCTTTACCGTGGTATTGCCCGTAAGAGTTAAGCCCATAAACCCGACCGCCGACACCCCACAGCTGAGGCAGGCGCGGATTGATGCGCGTGAACGGAGAATCAGGAAGACGTCCAACGGCCAATTGGAGCGTCGCAACTATGTCAGTTCCATTTTGTTTGTAAATCGGGACGCGGTCGCCGGCGCGCAATTTGTGGATTACTTCGAACACAAGGGATTTATCACCAAGACAGCCGTTGACGCAGCCCAATGCATAGCCCGCATCAACCAACAGTACTTCGACGTTATCGTCATTGATCTGGAATTTGCCGCCGTAGGTGACTGGCGGTTGATTAAATTTATCCGCAGTAATCCCGACTGGCAAGGATGTTCCATTATATTGCGGGGCGAGTGCGAAGCCGCTGAGCAGGGCTTGACATTAGGGGCAGTGGATTGCTTACCCGTTCCCACCGAGCTAACTTCGCTGCAAACGGCCATTATTGGTTGTTTGCGGACTTCGGTTGCGCAGGCGGATGTGATCAATCGAATTTAATGGCCGTTGTCGGAAAAACGCGTATCCCTTCTTATCACCGGTTTCCCTTACTTTGGTATCCAGGTTATAGGTTATCAGTAGCGCTCGTGTCAGTTTCCAATAAATTGGTTCCGCAACCGACACCCATCACCCGTTGATCACAACCGCTTCAGACAGGCTATCCCTGCCGCGCACACACAGCCGGGCACGCGTTCAGTACCCATGGCAAATTCCCGGCAACCCGTGGCCGGGCGCCCGTTGACGACAATGACTTATGCAGGAACGGGGTCTATTATTAGGGTTATTCATTGATCGCAATCCGGGTGGACGTCGTTTATGTCGAAGCTGAACGTTGCAGAAAACTCAAAATTATTATGTCAACAAATTGCCGACTGGTGGCAGCAAATTGCCCAGAAAGCGATCGCCGAGCGGGGCAAATTTCACGTGGCGCTGGCCGGCGGTAATACCCCGCGCACATTGTATCATTTGCTGGCCAATGAACCGTACGCGCAGCGAATTGACTGGCAGCATATCAAGTTTTATTTTGGCGATGAACGCGCCGTGCCGTTGGATCATTCGCAAAGCAATTTCGCCATGGCCCACGAAGCCATGTTGGATGATTTATCGATTCCGTCCACTAATATTTTTCCCATGATTACCGATCTCAATGACCTGGAAAACAGCGCTCGCCATTATGAAAAAATTCTGCGCCGGGAATTGCCCGCCGGCGCGGATGGCATACCGCAATTTGACTTGATATTGCTGGGCATGGGTGAAGACGGTCATACGGCATCACTGTTTCCCGAAACCCCGGTGTTACAGGAAACCGGCCGGCTGGTCGCCGTGGTATATGTTGAAAAACTGCAGAGCTCCCGTGTCAGTTTTACTTATCCCCTGATAAACCATGCACGGCATATCGGTATCATGGTGACCGGCGATAACAAAGCGGGAAAACTCAAGCAGGTGCTGGTGGACAAGCCAGGTACCAATCCCATTGAACTCGTGCAGCCGGACGGCGATCTAATCTGGTTTGCGGACGAAGCCGCGGCAAAATATTTACCGGATCAGTCCGGCAATCCATAGGGCAGCGGTATATTCAATATTATGCGAGTACTGGCAGGTGACATTGGCGGCACTAAAACCATTCTGCGGCTGGCGGATTACCAGGACGGCAGTTTTTCGGTGCTGGTAGAAGAACGTTACGAGAGCCGTTCCTACGAGCAGTTCGATGCCGTCCTGCAGGCGTTTTTCGATACGTGCGGGGATAAGGCCCGATCTATCGATGCCGCTTGCGTTGGCGTGGCGGGCCCCATTGATCAGCACACCGCCAGGGTAACCAATCTGCCGTGGCAACTGGACAGCACGGCATTGGCGGATAGCTTTGCCATAGACCGCTTTTCATTAATCAATGATTTTCAGGCCATCGGCTATGGCATCGAGCAATTGGGCGCACAGGACCTGGTGACGTTACAGGAAGGTAACAGCGTGGCGCAGGCCACCCGAGCGGTGATCGGCGCCGGAACCGGTGTCGGTCATGCCATGTTAACGTGGTGCAATGATGCCTATCAGGTATTGCCCTGTGAAGCCGGCCACGCCGGTTTTGCCCCCGCCAACGAAGAGCAGACAGAGTTGTTGCGTTTTCTGCTGCGCAAATTTGACATTATGAGCGTTGAACGGGTGCTCTCCGGACCGGGGATCAAAAACATTTTTGACTTTGTTGCCGATCAGATGCCAAACCAGTTGTCAGCGGCATTGAAAAATGATTTAACCGGCGATGATCCCACGCCGGTGATTGTCGACTACGCATTGCAACAAAAAGACCCGGTGGCGCAAAAGTCACTGGATATATTTGTCGACATTTACGGCTCAGCGGCGGGCAACCTGGCGTTAACAACGCTGGCAACCGGCGGTGTTTATATTGCAGGGGGGGTTGCGCCGAGAATCGTGGATAAACTGCAGGATGGCGCCTTTATCGAGGCGTTCAACAATAAAAGTAAAATGAAAGATCTGTTGACAGCCATGCCGGTGAAGGTGATCACCAATCCCAAGGTGGGGCTTATCGGCGCGGCGGTATACGCGGCACGGGATAGTCAATAGTCATTAGTGCCAGTGTAATATGCAGTTTTTCAACGTAAAGGCACCACGACGCAAAGATAGAAAAAAGCGAAATGCAACACGTGAAAACTATCCTCAAAACAACACACAAAACAACTAAGGTGTAGGATAATCAATAATCTGTACTTGCAGAGCCTGGTGTTTGTTATATGGTCATCGTTGCCGTTCGTTGTTCGGCGAGTACGCTTTGATAGAGTTGCACGTAGGTATTGGCGCTGCGCTGCCAGCTAAAGTCCTTGTTCATGCCGTTTTTGATGAGTGTTTCCCACTGCCCGGGATTTTGATACAGGTTAACGGCGCGTACAATTTCCGAGTAAAGAGCGGTGCTGGAAGTGTCCTTCATGATAAATCCCGTCGCCTGCTCCAGGTTGGCGTAATCTTCATCGAGATCGTCAACGGTGTCCGCCAGGCCGCCGACGTTGTTAACGATGGGCGCCGTGCCATAACGCAAACTGTATAGTTGGTTTAAACCGCAGGGTTCAAAACGCGACGGCATCAGGAATGCATCGCAACCGGCTTCTATCTGATGTGACAGCGCTTCATCGTAACCGATGCGACAACTGAAACATTTGCTGTATTCGGTTGCCAGCTTTTGCAGCCGGGATTCAAAAGCCTTGTCGCCACTGCCCAGCAGCACCAGTTGGACGGGCAGGTTTTTCAATTGCGGAATGAGTTCGGCAATCAGGTCGATGCCTTTTTGCGGCACCAGGCGCCCGATGAATCCCAGCAACAGCAACGATGGGTCCTCCGGCAAATGGAAGTGTTTCTGCAAAAAGGTCTTGTTGGTTTTCTTCGGTTTAATATCATTCACATCATAGGCGGCTTCCAGGTGCGGATCATCGGCCGGATTCCAGGCGTCGGTATCAATACCGTTCACGATGCCAAAAAGGTGGCTACGACGGTGCGTCAATAATCCTTCCAGGCCACAACCAAATTCGGCGGTTTGAATTTCACGTGCGTAGCGTGAGCTGACGGTGGTGATGCGGTCCGAGAAGGCGACGCCACCTTTGATAAATGACAACTCGCCATGAAACTCCAGGGCGCTGTGCGACCACAACACCGGTGGTAACCCCAATGCATTGAACATGGTATGGGGGAACAGGCCCTGGTAGGCAAGATTGTGTATGGTGAAAATGGTGGCGGGACGGCTGATTTCCAGGTCCAGCAGGGCGGGCACCAGGCCCGACTGCCAGTCGTTACAGTGGACGATGTCCGGTTGCCAGTCCAGACCGGCCCGGTCCTGGGCAATTTCACAAACCGCGCGGCAGAACAGGTTGAAACGTTCCCCATTGTCCTTCCAGGCGTTGCCCTCACTGTCGACGTACGGGTTACCACTGCGATCAAACGCCGGGCCGTAATCGACAAAATATACCTCGACCTGGGTGCCAGGCAGTTTTTTCTTCAAAATATCAATGTTGCCGGGGATGCCGGTCAGCTGCAGGCTGGCGACTTTTGGGGGCCGTTTGGATTTTTTCAGGGCGTCGCGGTAAGCGGGCATGATGATTCGAACATCATGGCGCATGTTCTTCAGCGCCACTGGCAGTGCGCCGGACACATCGGCCAGGCCACCGGTCTTTATCAGAGGTTGAACTTCACTGGAGGCGAACAGTATTTTTAGCATGCGATGAATACGTGATGGCTGGTGAGTCTGAACACTGTGTATAACACGTCACGAAAGACCGATTAATGCGCCGGATGTTGTGGCGCAATGGTTTATGAGTGGTCCTCGTGCTGAATAATCACTGCCCCCAACGGCGGTACCGTTAACGTCATGGAATAGGGACGGTTCATCCAGGGAGTTGGTTCGGCCACCATGCCCATACCATTACCCATATTGCTGCCGCCGTAAAACTCCGAATCGGAATTCAGCAGTTCCCGGTAACGGCCTTCCTGCGGCACGCCGATACGGTATTGTTCCCGGGGCACCGGCGTGAAATTCAAAATCACGATCAGGGATTTGCCGTTTGCCCGGCGCTCATAACTGATGATGGATTGTGAAGCGTCATGGCAATCGATCCAGTCAAAGCCTTCAGCGTCAAAATCGTGGGTATAGAGTTCTTCCTGGTAGCAATAAAGTCTATTGAGATCACCGACGAGGTTCATGACGCCCTGGTGCAGCGGGTATTGCAGGACATACCAGTCAAGGGAGGTATCGAAGTTCCATTCGGTACCCTGGCCGAATTCGCCACCCATGAACAGGATTTTCTTGCCGGGATAAGTAAACATGAAGGCGAACAGCAATCGCAGGTTGGCGAATTTCTGCCATTCATCCCCCGGCATTTTATTGAGCAGGGAGCTTTTACCGTGTACCACTTCATCATGGGACAGCGGTAAAACAAAGTTTTCCGTAAACGCGTACAACAGACCAAAGGTCAGTTGGTCGTGATGGTAGTGACGGTGGATGGGATCCTTGGAAAAGTACACCAGCGTATCGTGCATCCAGCCCATGTTCCACTTCATGCTAAAGCCCAGCCCCCCCAGCCAGATAGGGCGGGTGACCTGCGGCCAGGCGGTGGATTCCTCGGCGATCATCAGGCAACCGGGAAATTCACCATGGACCACGGTATTGAGTTCCCGTAAAAATTCGATGGCTTCAAGGTTTTCGTTGCCGCCATAGATATTGGGGATCCAGTCGCCGGCTTGCCGCGAATAATCAAGATAAATTAATGACGCCACCGCGTCGACACGCAGTCCGTCGAGATGAAATTCCTCCAGCCAGTACAATGCGCTGGACAACAGAAAGTTTTTTACTTCGTTGCGGCCATAATTGTAAATCAGCGTGCCCCAGTCACGATGTTCGCCACGGCGCGGATCGGCATGCTCGTACAGGGGAGTGCCATCGAATTGCGCCAGGGCATGGGCGTCTTTGGGAAAATGCCCCGGCGCCCAATCCAGAAATACACCAATGTTATGGCGGTGGCAGTAATCCACGAAGTATCGGAAATCATCCGGTGAGCCGAAGCGGCTGGTGGGGGCGAAGTAGCCAGTGGTTTGATATCCCCATGAACCGTCAAATGGATGCTCGGTGATGGGCAATAACTGGATATGGGTAAATCCCAGTGATTGGACGTGCTTAACCAGGCGATGGGCCAGTTCCTTATAGTCGAGGAATTTGTCGTTTTCGTCCCGCTGCCAGGATCCCAGATGAACTTCGTAAATGGAAAACGGACTGTGCAGCCAGTCACTGGTTTGACGGCGTTGTACCCAACTGTCGTCCTGCCATTGATACGTCTTGTCGCTGGCAACAATCGCCGCCGTTTGGGGGCGCACTTCAAAGTGCCGCCCATAGGGGTCGGTCTTTTGCAGAATTTGTCCGGACCGGCTGCGAATTTCAAACTTGTACAAATCTCCGGCACCGAGTTGCGGAATAAACAGCTCCCAGACCCCGGTGCCGCCCCGGCTGCGCATGGGATGGCAACGCCCATCCCAATGGTTGAAATTACCGACGACACTGACACGTTCGGCATTGGGTGCCCAGGTGGCAAACAGCACGCCGTCGATGCCGTCAATACAGTGAGAATGGGATCCCTGAATACGGTAGGCGTGCCAGTGTTTGCCTTCGCCAAACAAGTGCAGGTCAAAATCCGGAATCTGCGGCGCAAAACAATACGGATCATAGATCAGGTGTTCGTGGCCGGCGGCATCGGTCCATTTCAACTGATAGTACTGCGGCAGTTGACCGGCATCGCCGCGCCACTGGAACAGGTCCGTACCGGGAATGCGTTCCATGGGTGCATTGATGTCGGCGAGTGTGACGGATTTAGCCAGTGGCAGAAATGTATGCACAGTTTCGGTGCTCCCCCGGCTATGCTTGCCAAGGACGGCAAATGGGTCGTGGTGCCGGGCTTCGACAATCTTTGCCAAATCGGGGTCGTCGACGGTGGGGCGGCCGCTGCCGGAAACTGGCGTGTTTAAAGAGCGAACATCGGCGGCGGTGTCTGTGGTCATTGAATTACTGTCGGAATTGTTCATAGTATTTCACTAAATGTTAAAAATTATTGCTTAAAATCAAAATATGACCCGGTGATGCTTCAATTGTCCTTGTCTTGTTGCCGACACTAACGCAATATATGCTAACACAAAAAACAGTATAAAAACGGTATCAGAATCAATGTTTCATGCGTGGAACGTCAGTATTATTTCTTGACACGATATTTCGTTCCCCGTTGATATAAAACCGGACAGCTGATTGACTCCCACGGGGACTGAATCCAACGAAGGAGCGTCAAATGCGTACGTTACAACGGCCACGGTTTGTAAGCCGATTAACGCGAAATACCGTTGCCATGATCATGGCAGGGGGGCGGGGATCCCGCCTCAAAGATCTGACCCGCTGGCGGGCCAAGCCGGCGGTACCCTTTGGCGGAAAATTTCGCATTATCGATTTCGTCCTGTCCAATTGCGTCAACTCCGGCATCCGGCAGATCGGCCTGCTGACTCAGTACAAGTCACACTCGTTAATCCAGCATGTCCAGAAAGGCTGGAACTTTATGCGCGGCGAATTCGGGGAATTCGTGGAAATCCTTCCCGCGCAACAGCGCATCCAGGAACAATGGTATTCGGGCACGGCGGATGCGATCTATCAGAATCTCGACATTATTCGCAATCACGAACCGGATTACGTGTTGATCCTGGCCGGTGACCACATCTATAAAATGGACTATGGTCCGATGATTGCGGCCCATGTGGACACCAATGCCGACATTACGGTTGGTTGCATTGAAGTGCCCGTGGAGAAAGCCTCGTCGTTTGGCGTTATGAGTGTCGATAATGACTGGAAGGTTCAGCGGTTTGATGAAAAACCCGAAAAGCCCCAACCTTTGCCCGATAATCCCGATGTTGCGTTGGCGTCCATGGGAATCTATGTCTTCAATGCCGAGTACCTCTATGAGTTGCTTATCGCAGATGCCGATGAAAAAACATCGTCACACGATTTCGGCAGGGACGTAGTGCCCAGGGTGGTGGCCAACAACAACGCCATTGCCTATCCGTTTCGTGATGTGCAAAGCAGCAACTCCGCCTACTGGCGCGACGTGGGAACCGTTGACTCATTCTGGGCCGCCAATCTCGAGCTGATCGGTATTACACCGGAACTAAATCTGTATGATTCAGAATGGCCTATCTGGACTTATCAGGAACAGTTACCACCGGCCAAGTTTGTATTTGATGACGATGACCGCAGGGGCATGGCGGTGGACTCCATGGTGTCCGGTGGCTGTATCATTTCCGGGGCACTGGT
Organism: Gammaproteobacteria bacterium; assembly: GCA_050116575.1. GTDB lineage: Bacteria > Pseudomonadota > Gammaproteobacteria > SZUA-152 > SZUA-152 > JAKEGK01. Next base: position 34,905 of record JASFOJ010000028.1, read on the forward strand.
GCGCCACTCATTATTGTTTTCCAATGTACGCGTTCACGCCCATTCGCAGGTACAGGATTCGGTGCTGTTGCCCAATGTTGAAGTCGGCGAGAACTGTAAAATAAACCGTGCCGTTATCGATAAGGGATGCGTTATTCCCGACGGCTTGGAGATTGGTGTCGATCCGGTCAGTGACCGCGACCGTTTCCATGTTTCGCCTGACGGCGTGGTATTGGTCATTCCGGAGATGCTGGGACAAGAAATTCATCATGTCCGATAGCAATAAGCTGAACGTTGTCATCTGTTGGCACATGCACCAACCGGTTTACACTAACCGCCTTTCCGGCGACTACTATCTGCCCTGGACGTATTTGCACGCCATCAAGGACTATGTGGACATGGCGGCCCACCTTGAAAACATACCCAAGGCTTCAGCCGTGGTGAATTTTGCACCGGTACTGCTCGAACAGCTCGATGACTATGCCCGGCAGATCAAGGCGTACTTTCTGCAAAATGCCCGCATTAGCGATCCGCTACTGGCGGCCCTGGGCGCGGCGGTATTGCCCACGGAAATTACCGAACGGTTAAAGCTGGTGCGGGACTGCCTGCGGGCCAACAAGGAAAGGCTCATCGAGCGCTTTCCCGATTATCAGCGGCTGGCCAGTTTGTCCGAGTGGTTTTTACAGCATCCGGACGCCAATCTTTACATCAATGACCAGTTTCTGGTGGATTTGCTCATGTGGTATCACCTGGCGTGGCTGGGTGAAACGGTGCGACGCGAAGACAAACGGGTTACTGCACTTATTGATAAAGGTTGCGGCTATACGCTCCATGAACGCCGTACACTGATGGAGATCATTGGTGAATTAATAAGTGGCGTTATTCCCCGCTACCGTGCGCTGGCGCAATCGGGCAGGGTAGAATTGTCCACCTCACCTTATGCTCACCCCATTGTGCCGTTGTTACTGGACTTGCACAGCGCCAGGGAAGCTGTGCCCAAAATGGCGTTGCCTTTATTGCCGGCGTATCCCGGCGGCGAACAACGTGCCAAGTGGCAGGTACAAAAGGGCATCGAGGTTTTTGAGCAACATTTTGGCTTCAAACCCCAAGGTTGCTGGCCATCGGAAGGCGCGATCAGCGACGATACATTAACCCTGTTGGCGAAATCGGGTTTTCGCTGGGCGGCCAGCGGGGAAAACGTGATTCGCAATTCGCTGAATCACTCGGCGCAAAACGGCAGCCTGGACCACGATCCCGGGCATTGCCGCGCCTATTGCCTGGAAGGCCAGGAAATGGCCTGCTTTTTTCGGGATGACGGCCTATCGGACCTGGTGGGTTTTACCTATTCGGACTGGCATGCCGACGACGCGGTGGCCAACCTGGTTCATCACCTGGAAAACATTGCCGGCGCGGTCGACAAACAGGCATCGCAACACGTGGTTTCCATGATTCTTGATGGCGAAAACGCCTGGGAATACTACCCCGAAAACGGCTATTATTTTTTAACGGCGTTATACCAGAAGTTGTCCGACCACCCGAAGCTCAATTTAACAACCTTTTCACAATGTATTAGCCGTGGGGTGCCGATGCATCCCTTGCCGCATTTCGTCGCCGGCAGCTGGGTGTATGGCACGTTTTCCACCTGGATTGGTGAGTCCGATAAAAATCGTGCCTGGGACATGCTGGGTGACGCCAAACAATGTTTTGACAAAGTCATTGCTCAAAACAGCTTGTCGGCTGAACAACGCCAGCAAGCAGAAATCCAATTAGCTGTATGTGAAGGGTCCGACTGGTTTTGGTGGTTTGGTGATTACAATCCGTCAGATACCGTGACGGACTTCGATCATTTGTTCCGTATGCAACTGGGCAACCTGTATCATTTGCTGGGAGAAGAACCACCTGAGTACCTGGCGCACGTATTTGCTCACGGTCGCGGCAAGCCGCAAATGGGCGGTGTCATGCGGCGCGGTAAGGAATAACTTTGACAATTTCGACCTTGTGTAAGCCACGCTGCGATATACGTAACATACGCAATATACCTAACTCTAAGGCAGAAGATAGTATAGCGACATAATGAGTGAATCTCCTGATCATCCCACCACCCCGAACTCCATTTTGCACCAACGGCGGGCGGGTGTCATTGCGCACCCAACCTCATTACCGGGCAAATTCACATTAGGTGATCTGGGGCCGCAAGCGTACCGCTTCGTGGATTTCATGCAGGCCTGTGGATTAACTATCTGGCAAGTGTTGCCGGTTGGGCCAACCCATGAAGATAATTCACCTTATATGGGATTGTCAGTGGACGCCGGTAATCCACAGCTGATCAGTCTTGAAATGCTGGTACAGTGGCAGTGGTTGCCGGCAAAGGCGCTGAAAAACCCGCAAGATATAAAAGACAAGACACCTTACCTGAAGCAAGCCTACGAAGGATTTATTGCCAGTGCGGGGAAGCAGGAGCGGCGTGAGTTTGAACAGTTTGCCAACAACAGCGCCTCCTGGCTGGAGGACTACGCTTTGTTTGACGTATTACGCCGGCACTTCGCCCATCAATCCTGGCATCAATGGCCGGAAGATTTGCGCCATCACGAGGCGGGCGCCATAGCGCAGGCAAAAAACCAATTTAGGGACGCCATTGACCAGGTTTGTTTCGAGCAATTTGTTTTTTACCGCCAGTGGGCATTATTAAAACAATACGCCAATGAACGCCATATTCATATATTGGGCGACATGCCGATTTTCGTGGCGCACGACAGCGCGGAAGTCTGGGAAAATCAGCAGTACTTTGATCTTCATGAAGACGGTTCCCCCAGAACAGTGGCCGGCGTGCCGCCGGATTACTTTTCCGAAACCGGTCAGCGTTGGGGTAATCCCCTTTATCGGTGGGATAAAATGGCGCAGGATAACTTCAGCTGGTGGATCGAGCGCTTCCGCGTCGCGTTCACCCTGTACGATGCCGTGCGCGTCGATCATTTCCGGGGGTTTGAAGCCTATTGGGAGATCGACGCCGGCGAGGAAACGGCCATTAACGGGCGCTGGGTCAAGGCGCCCGGTGAACGCCTGTTTAACACATTACTGGACACGTTTGATGAATTACCCATCGTGGTGGAAGACCTGGGCACCATCACGGACGAGGTAGAAGCCCTGCGCGACAAATATGGCTGGCCGGGCATGAAAATATTACAGTTTGCTTTTGACAGCGATGATACCAATCCCTATCTGCCCCATAACCATATCGAAAACTGCGTTGTCTATACCGGCACCCACGATAACGACACCACGCTAAGCTGGTACGAAGCCTTGCCTGATGAGACCAAACGGGCGATCAACGATTATCTGGGCAACCCTGAACAACCGATGCCCTGGGCGTTGATTGAATGCGCCTTTCGTTCCGTGGCCAACTGGGCCATTGTACCTATACAGGATTTGTTGTCGCTGGGTAAAGGGCATCGCATGAATACCCCCGGCGTTACCGAAGGCAACTGGCAGTGGCGTTTTCAGTGGGACCAGGTGCCGGATTATTTATCCGATAAAGTCAAAGAGCTGGTGATCGAGTTTGAGCGGGATGTGTAACGCGTATGTTTGATTACCAGAACCCGGGTCCTACCGGAGACTCAACGTTTTAAGGCTGTCATCGCCAATGCGCCGATTTAGCCTTGAGTTTTTTTGATCCCTTGTTAGCTGTTTTTATCAAAATAGAGTACAAATCACAAATGTTCATTTAAATTCATACCTTCTTCTTTCGCCTTTTTTATATGTCCCCAATTCCCTATACCCTCTTTCTCAAAATCAGTATTTTCACAAATATTTTGAAATTGCTTTAATGTTTCTATTGCAGCACGGTCTACATAATGCTCCCACTCTTCACCTTCTTTTCTATTATATGGTTCAAAATTGAGCCAATATGGTTCTGCAATACCGATAGCCAGTAGGTTGCGATAAGCGCTGCGAACCGCAACAACTAAGAAGTTTCGTTACTCAGAACGGTGCGCTTCGTACCTTAGCAGCACGCTACGGTGGATATTGTCACAGTGAGTAGGGCGGGTTTATACCTTTTGTGTACATAGCCCGTCTTTAAATGTAGTAGTGGGTAGTGCGTAGGGGGGTAGGGTGG
>JASFOJ010000029.1:0-38879 GCA_050116575.1 Gammaproteobacteria bacterium
CGGTATCAGACTATTTCCAAGCGGTTTCACAATTCTCACCATTTTTCGATAACCAACATTTCTTTTTGAATCAGTTTGTTGGCGTCCAGGCTTAGCTGTCAGCCGTTTTCTGGCGCTATCAAGCGCTCTCCTGTAACGGACGATAACAACAGCGTAACAATAAATCATGTCCTGTGAAAATGTGACGCAGTTCACATTACCGGTTAACGGGAGCAGTAGGGATGACCGTGGGACAAAAGCGTTAACGAGAGCCGTCAGGAGAAGTTTTATGTCATCAAGAATTGTATTTTTGTTTGTCGCCGCCGTTTTGTTGGTGTCAGTCAGTACCAGTGCATTGGCCGACCGCTTTAACAACGAGAATTATGATGAGGGTTTTATGGCGGCGGAAAAAGGCGATTTCAAGTCCGCTGTTGAGCAGTGGCGACCGCTGGCGGAAAAAGGCCATCCCATCGCACAGTTTAACCTGGCGCTGATGTATCACAGTGGTTTGGGCGTGGACCTGGATGAAGCCAAGGCGGTGAAGTGGTACAAAAAGTCCGCTAAAAACGGTTACTACCGTGCCCAGGAATACATGGAAGTGGGCTATCGTGAAGGCTGGTTTGGTTTGCCAAAAGACACCAAGAAGGCCGATTACTGGGAGAAAAAGTTAGAGGAAAACACCGTCGAGCAGTAACGCCAAACTTATACACTCAATCCTTCAGTTTTACGGTTTCCGGGCGGGCCAGTGATTCACTACCTGTCCGGAAACCGGTCATCCCTTAGCGGAAAGAACCATTTATACAAACCACCTATTGGCGACTAACGTGAGGTGGCCCGTACCAGCTTGCCGATGGTCAGTCCCTGCACCACGATGGAAAACACAACGACGACATAGGTTAACGATAATATAAGTTCCCGCTCGGGACCCGCCGGAATGGAAAGGGCCAGTGCTACCGATATGCCGCCCCGCAAGCCACCCCAGGTAAGAATCTTGATTGAGTGTGGGCTGAAGCTTCGTTTAAGCCGCATCAGGCTCAGTGGGATGCCCACGCTGACAAAGCGCGCGATCACCACAACGGGGATGATGGCCAGGCTGACCAGGACATGATTGTCGATAAACGTGAGTACCAGCAATTCCAGACCGATCAAAACAAACAATATCGCATTGAGAATTTCATCCACCAGTTTCCAGAATGTATCCAGGTGTTCCCGCGTCACTTCCGACATGGCGAACTGGCGGCCATGGTTGCCGATCAACAGCCCGGCAATGACCATGGCGAGGGGGCCGGAAACATGGATTGCCGTTGCCAATGCGTAGCCACCCATGACCAGCGCCAGGGTCATCAGGATCTCCACCTGGTAGTTGTTGGTGTTCTTTAGCATCCAGAAGGTAATAAATCCGGTTGCCAGGCCAAACACAATTCCGCCGAAAGCTTCTTCCACGAACAATAACGCAATATGGCCGGCATCAGGCGTGGCATCGCCGGTCGCCAACGACAATAGTACGATGAACACCACGACGGCGACACCGTCGTTAAACAGGGATTCTCCGGCGATTTTGGTTTCCAGTGATTTTGGCGTGCCGACAATTTTGAGAATGCCCAATACGGCAATGGGATCGGTGGGGGAGATCAATGCGCCAAACAGCAGGCAATAAATATACGACAAATGGATGTTCATCCAGCTCAAGACATACCACGTGGCCGTTCCCACCAGAAAGGTGGACAGCACCATGCCGAAGGTGGCCAGAATGACAATCGCCCATTTCTGGTCCGCCAGGTCACTGACGTTGACGTGCAGGGCGCCGGCAAACAGCAGGAAACTCAACATACCGTGCATCAGGGTGGTGTTGAAATCAACTTGTGATAGCAGATTTTTGGCGTGAAACTCTATGGCCGTCAGGCCGAGCTTACCCATGCCAAGCAGTGCCAAGGACAACACCAGGGCGATTAGCATTAAGCCGATGGTGGTAGGCAGTCGCACGTAACGGTAGTTAATGTAACTGAAGACCGCCGAAAGCGTAACGAGAATGGCGGCGAGATTAAGGTTTGTCATAGTGGCGTGTCTTAATTGTTATCATCGCTGTCACACACAACAGAAAAACAATAGATGCGTGAGGCTGAAAAAACTGGTTCGGGCTCTGTGAGCCGATGCCAGGGACATGGTATTCCAAAAGCGGGCGCTCGTCATTCCGGCGCAGGCCGGAATCCAGATTTTTTGAAAGACTTGATGGATACCGGCCTACGCCGGTATGACAAAAACCAGCTCGTGTGGGATAGCAATGATGCATTATAAACTTTGACCCCTTGCCAATTTAGGCAGATCGCCCTCCAGTCCCATGGCGTGGCGGATGATGAGATTTTTGACCGGTGTGACGCTATTGGTAATGTTAAGGCCGGTGTTGCGCAAGACGTGCAACAAGCGGTTGCTATTGCCGAACAGGTTTTTAAATCCGGTCATGGCGGTCTGCATGGCAAGATTGTCGCCCTTGCGCCAGCGCTCAAACCGGCGTAATAAATGATAGCTGCCGATATCCTTGCGAGCCTTGGCTGCATCGATAATCACTTCCGCCAGCGTGGCGGCATCGGCGAATCCCAGGTTAGCGCCCTGACCCGCCAGGGGATGAATGGTATGGGCGGCATCGCCGATCAGTGCCAGCCGTTGCTGTACGTAATGGTCGGCGTGCTGGCTGCGCAGGGGGAAACCGGCGCGGGCGCTGGTTTGTGTAATAGCGCCCAGCTTTAATTCAAAGGCTTCGCCCAGTGTTTGTTTGAATTCTTCATCGTCCATGGCGATTAATGAATCCGCCTGTTCCGGCGTGGTGCTCCACACGATGGAACTATAACCTTCAGTTAGCGGTAAAAATGCCAACGGGCCGGTGGGCATAAAACACTGCCAGGCTGTGTCCTGGTGATACAGTTCGCTTTTAACGGTGGCCACCACGGCCTGTTGCTGGTAATCGCGAGCTTGTACTGCAATACCAGCCTGTTGGCGAATCCAGGAGCGGCCGCCATCGGCGCCGACAATCAACCGGGCATTGAGGGTAACGCCGTTATCCAGTTGCAGAGACACATGATCATTGTCAATGGCAAGGTCGGCAGGTTGCGCCGGTTGATGCCAATGTATGTCTTCCCGCGATTGCAGTTGTTGATAAAGGGCCAGTTGAATGACGCTGTTTTCAATAATATGCCCCAGGCAATCCTGCCCAATGTCGGCACTGTCAAAATGAATACTGCCGATGCCGGTGGCATCCCATACCTGCATTTCCCGGAACGGACTGATGCGCATCGAGGCAATGGTATGCCAGGCGCCGATACTTTCGAGAATTCGTTGCGAAGCACGGGTAATGGCGCTGGTTCTTAAATCGAACTGTTGTTTGTTCCATGTGGGTTGCTGTTTACTGCTCTCTACAATGGCCACGGAAAGATTCTGCTCGGCCAGTGCGTTGGCTAATACCAACCCCACCATGCCGCCGCCGGCGATGATAACGTCTATATTGTCGTCTGGTTTGGTTGTTGTCTTGGTGTTCACAACGGCAACCCCCGGGCCAGTCGCGGCAGCGTACCTGCCATGCCCATGGTGTGTTTAGCCAGTAAATGTTTCACCGGCGGTAAAACATCAGTGGCGACCAGCCCCAGGTTTCTGGCGACCGCCAGTGGAGTGAAGCGGTTGGAGAAGATCCGCACCAGGTTATCAGTAAAGCCGATGATCCGCCGGTGATCTTCCTGGCGCCATTGCTGATAGGTTTGTAATGCGCCCAACAGGCCAATATCGCGTTGCGCCTTGTGTTCGTCAACCAGTATCTGGGCCAATGCCGCCACATCACGAATACCCAGATTAAAACCCTGGCCGGCGATGGGGTGCAGGGTATGAGCGGCGTTGCCAATGAGCGCCACGCGTTTGCGCACTTGCGATGCGGCGCGCACCAGTTTTAACGGGTAGGTGCTGCGTTTTCCGATGCGGGTAAATGCACCCAGGCGGTTACCAAATTCCCTCTGCAGTTGTTGCAGAAACTGGTCATCGGAAAGTTTTAGCAAGGCGTCGACATTTTCCGTGTGCCGGGTCCAGACCAGGGAACATTGGCGGTCGTCTCCCATGGGTAATAATGCCAACGGGCCTTGCGAGGTAAAGCGTTCATAAGCCCGGTTGTGATGGGGAAGCTCCGTGCTGATATTGGCGGTAATGGCCGTTTGCCGGTAGTCCTGTTCTTGCGCGTCAATATCTAACATTTGGCGGACGCTGGAGTTGCCACCATCGGCCGCCACTAACAACCGCGCACCTATGGTTTGTTGAGTTTGCTTTTCGTCGTCGGGATTGATGGCGACGATTGCCTGTGCCTGGTCATCCGTAAAGGACAGGCCGGTGAGGCGGGCCGGTTTTATCATGTGTATATTTTCAAATTGGGCTAATGCGCCGTAGAGCACCTGCCCCAGCGCGCGGGCGGTAATGACGTAACCCAGTGCCTCAACGTTTTCCTGCCGGTGATCAATGCGGGTAATGCCCATGTGGCCGCATTCGGATACGTGTATCTGGTGAATGGGGGTGACATTATCGGACAATTGATTCCACAGATTAAGGGTACGAAAAATCTGCGCGCTGCCGTAGGACAGGGCGATGGCGCGGTCGTCATACCCGGGTGGCGTATCCAGGTCGTGGCTATAGGCCTCGATCATGGCCACATTGAACGGCTGATTTCCCAGCGCCAGTGCCAGGCTGGCGCCCACCATGCCGCCGCCGACAATGATAATGTCATAATCTTGTTGAGAAGCATCCATACTTTACTCGGTGTTAATCAGGAAGCCATCAGTGTTTCAATGTCAGCGACGCTCTTGGGTACATCTTTGCTCAGCACTTCGCAACCGTCTTTGGTAACCAGTACATCATCCTCGATACGGATACCGATGTTCCACCATTTTTTAGCAACCTTTTTACTGCCGGCAGGAATATAAATGCCCGGTTCGATAGTCAGCGTCATGCCCGGTTCCAGCAATCGCCAGGCATCGCCCACTTTATAGTCGCCCACATCATGCACGTCCATGCCCAGCCAATGGCCAGTGCGGTGCATATAAAATCGGCGATAGGTGTTGTCTTTGATCAATTTGCGCACCTCGCCCTTGAGCAGCCCCAGTTTCACCAGCCCCTTGGTGAGTTCCTTGACGGCGGCGTTGTGGGGGTGGTTCCAGTGGTTGCCCGGCTTGACCTGTTTGATGGCGGCCAGTTGAGCTTTTAACACGACTTCATAAATGGCTTTTTGCTCCTTGCTGAAGGTACCGTTGACCGGAAAGGTGCGGGTGATATCTGAGGCGTAATAATCTTTTTCCGCTCCGGCATCAATAAGCAACAGATCGCCGTCGTTGAGCGGTTTGTTATTGTCGATGTAATGCAGGATACAACCGTTGGCGCCCCCGCCGACGATAGACGGATAAGCTTCCACGCAGTCATGACTGCGAAAATGATGCAGGATCTCCGCCTCGACTTCGTTTTCCGTCATGCCGGGCTTGCAGGTTTTCATGGCGCGAATATGTGCCTGGGCGGAAATTTTCGCGGCCTTGCGCATCACGGCGCTCTCGCTGCGGCTTTTGAACAATCGCATGTCGTGCAGCAGATGGTCCAGGGCAATGAATTCGCCGGGGGTTTGTATCCCGGCACGGGACTTTTCCCGGATCTGGTTTACCCAACCGATAACGTGTTGGTCAAACTGGGCGTTGCAACCCATGGTGTAAAATACGCGGCTGCGGTTTTCCAGCAGGCCCGGCAATATGTCGTCGATATCACTGATGGGAAAGGCATCGTCGGCACCGAATTGCTCGCGCGCGCCGTCCAGCCCGGCGCGGGGTCCCACCCAGGTTTCCATGGTGGGATCGCTTTCCCGGCAGAACATGACGAATTCGCCGTGTTTGCGTTTGGGGATGAGCACGATGACCGCATCTGGTTCTTCAAAACCGGTAAGATAATAAAAGTCACTGTCGGGGCGATAACGGAACTCCACGTCACGGTTGCGGATCACCGACGGGGCGGCGGGCAATATGGCAATGGAATCCTTGCCCATCATCTGCATGAGGCGTTTGCGGCGTTTGGCGAATTCGGTGTGAGTCATACGGTCTCGAAAATTTATTTGTGGTGTGTGAGTATTGATCGTGCTTAGTGAATATTGTTCGTTTCCGAAGGCGACAAGGGTGCCGCCCGGGTGGGATGCAATTCTTCATTAATCAACAATACGCCCACCCGGACGTATTCAATCAGCTCTTCCAGAGCCGCGGCGTCTTCTTCGGTGTCTTCCGCCTCGTACTTGCTGCCGGCACGGGCGATTTCCACGATGTCGTTTGCCGCTTCAGCGGAGTTTTCGGGCAGTTTATGGAAATCCTTGCTGCCGCCCATCATCATGCCCATGACAAAGCCCTGGCACCAGTCTCCCAGGGCCTGGGTACGCATATCGAGGCTGTTGCTGCTATCGGGCAGCAGCAACTGAAAATCGCAGGTGGGGTCACCAAACTGGCGCTCGGTTTCGTCGAACAGTTGTTTGAGGGGTTCGGAGGCTTCGCGCTGCGATAAATTGGCCTGGCTCACGGCCGGCACCAGGCTTTCAAACCATTGGTCACGGACCACATCTCGTTGCGCACAAAACAGGCCGCACAGGGTGCCGTGCAGCTCGCCGGGATTGGTGTCGGCACCAATCACCTGTAGCACGGATTCAATCGCATCCCAGTCGAATACAGCATGTGTCATAAACTCATCGCCAGGTAATATTCACCGGAAATTCATCACAATTCGGGTACATTTTAGGTAATAACCGGTGTCTTTGTGAATGTATTGGGAATTCAATAACGTAGCAACGGGAATTGTATCATGATGCGTCTGCCAGCCAAATAATATTCAGCACACCGCGGCAAATCAGGCGTTGACCCCCGTCTATGGCCGAACTATATTGGGTCTGTTAATAACGGGGTTTAGTGACAATGAGTGATACAGATATAACAAAGTTAGAAAACAGAATCGACGAACTCATCACCATATGTGATCAACTTAAAAATGAAAATTCGGCATTAAGGGAGCGGCAGAGCCTGCTGATGGAAGAGCGTGAGCGGCTGGTGGAGAAAAACGACACGGCACGTACGCGCGTAGAAACGATCCTTACCCGATTGCGTTCCATGGAGCAGCAACTATGAGCACCACCACCGCTGAAGTCATTCCCGTGACCATACGGATTCTCGACAAGGAATACCAGATTGCCTGCTCGGAAGAGGAGCGCCACTCACTGTTGGACGCTGCGCGCTATCTCGATGAAAAGATGAAGGAAATCCGAAACTCCGGCAAAGTCATCGGCTCTGACCGGATCGCGGTGATGGCCGCCCTGAACATCACCCATGATTTTCTGGAATGCCGTTTTAACGCCGAGAGCAACGTTTCCGTGGACAGCGAAAAGATTAAAACCATGCGGGAGAAAATCGAAACCGCGTTAACCCGTTGCAAGCAACTCGAGTTATAATAAGTCCAGTGTTATTTATCGTTTCGGGGTTGTTGGCGGCCTGTCTCGGTTAATCATTGTTGAATCAGTCGTTTGATGATGAATCCACGCTGAACACACCTTGAAGTATTCCTGAAGCAGACTTATATAGTTATCAGCGGTATGTCATAAATCACGAATAGTGCCATGCATACACGCCTGGCGATTTTTGAAAGCTTGATTTGTGTTAAAGAATTTTTAACAATAATCAGATAAGTTTTAAAGTAATGGCACACCCTGCGGTGTTTGTGAAGTGTCAAAGAATTCTTGTCCCATACTAACATCTCGGGGACAGAACGTTGGTGATGTGAGCACGTCCGCCAGACGGAAAGCCTAATTCATCGGCCGATGACCCCACCTATCTGCTCTGGGTCAAGAGCAGAGACACTCACGGCACAGGCGGGGCGTGCCTTTTCATTTTTATAATCAGTCGTCATATACCTTCATGCCATCACGCAATAGCCAGCGAGCAACGATACGCGCGCAGCGTCGCGCCCTCACGGAACAGCAATTGGCGGACTACGCCAACCAATTCGCCGATCATGTTTGCAAATCGAGGCTGTTTCTTAACAGCCAGCGCATTGCGTTTTATATTGCCAATGACGGTGAGCTGGACCCGTCGGTATTGTTGGAGCAAGCCTGGGCGATGGGTAAAAGCTGTTACCTGCCGGTGATTACCGAGACCCATGAAAAGAGTTTGTGGTTCGCCCCCCATGAACCGGACCAGCCCATGGTTTATAACCAGTTTGGGATTCCCGAGCCCGACGTCTCACCCCGTAAATGGGTAAAGGCGCGATTGCTGGATTTGGTGATCATGCCGCTGGTGGCGTTTGATCGGCAAGGTAATCGTCTGGGTATGGGGGGCGGTTATTACGATCGGACCCTGGCGTTTTTAAAGGCACGCCGCCAATGGATCAAACCCCGCCTGATGGGTATTGGTTACACTTTTCAGCAACTGCCTGCCATCGAGCACAAGCCGTGGGATGTACCGCTGGCCTATATCGCCACCGAAACAGAGTTGTTCAAGGTGTAACAAATATTGGTTTAAAGGCACCGCAATCATCGATGCGGTTATATATTTATCCTTAGCTTTTAGACTCCTTCCTCTGTCGCGGGTATTCGAACTTTCATAGCGCCATACGGGTACCGCATCCTACCCAGGAACAATCCGCCGCGATTAATTCCTGTTTAGGAGCCAGCCTGCTGGCGATAAAAGGCGATGTCATGCAAATACCTTATTTACATTTGCGTGGTATGGCACCGATATGGATATGTATGGGCACGTAATGATCGCTCTTGGGTTCCCTGTATATCGTTAAAACCTCACTCCGCATAATTCAGTCGCAACTACCAATCAACGCAAATTACCGGATTCATTGACGCACAGCAAAAAGCAGCTCAATTGTGGTTGTTAGTCTGGACAAAACATAACAATCAACAAATTCAAACGGTCAACTAAAGAGCAGCGCTGATGAAAGAAAATATATTGTACGAAAAGGACGGCCACTTGGTGATGACTTTTACCGACCTGGTTACCGGCGAGGGCATCCAGGCTAATCAGTTGGTGATGTTCAACAAGGGGCATTCCGCCCTGTTTGATCCCGGTGGTGATTTAACTTATATGCCGCTTACGATGGCTATACATAAATATGTCAAAACCAAGGATATTGATTTTATTTTTGCCACTCATCAGGACCCCGATATCGTGTCGTCTTTCGACAAATGGTTAATGTACAGTGACGCCAAAATCGTGATATCTAAACTCTGGCATCGCTTTATTCCGCACCTGGTGCCCGGCTACATGAAAGAAAAAGTTGAAGGCCGGATTGTTCCTATTCCCGATCAAGGTATGGATTTTAAGTTCGGTAATACCACCATCAAGGCATTGCCCGCCCACTTTCTGCACTCCGTGGGCAATTTTCATTTTTACGATACCCGTAGCAAAATTTTGTTTTCCGGTGACGTCGGTGCATCGCTGGTGAAGAGCGACGCGGATCGTGCGGTGGATGATTTCAAGCAACATATCCCCAACATGCTGGGATTTCACAAGCGTTATATGGTATCCAATAAAGTGCTGCGTCTATGGGTTAACATGGTACGAACGCTGGAAGCGGATATGATCGTGCCGCAACACGGCAAACCATTCGTTGGACGCGAGATGATCGAGCAGTTTTTACGTTGGCTGGAAGGATTGGAATGCGGTATCGATAACTTGTCCAAAAAACAATATTCGGTATTGTGGTAGCAATTGATCAATTCCACTAAACTCCGATGCTCTCGGTCTCATCCATGGAATAAAAAAGCCGACCCAAGTAAAGGTCGGCTTTTTAACAGGTAGCAATGTAATGTGTGACGTAAAGTTTGCTAAGGTATAGAACTTGAAATTTTCGCCGGGAATTGGCTGGTATCAATAGATGATAGTCGATCAAACGCGATCAATTGATCACGTCTTGTTGCGTCGCCGAGTCCATTGGCGATAGCGCGCTTATCGTCTTCCGGTGGCAAGTTGTTGTTTGCCGCGCGGAAATAGGGGTTGCTTTGAGCATTCAGGGAATCGATAAAGCGAGCCTCTTCGCCGTGAAGCGCCAAGTAGTTAAGCATCACCATCTGCGCTAAAAGATTAACGTTGTTGGCGCCGGGCGTGGTTCCCGATGTTTCTACCGACCCCGAAGACCGCATCCAGCCCAGTTGCTGGCTTTGTGGGCTGCGCAGCGTTGGTTGGCTGACAGGGTCATACACAAGAAAAAATGAAGCCGCTGTAGAGGAGTTATCGCCGGTCCATTCGCATTTACCGCGGCCTTCCGTTGTGTCATCAATACGGCCATTACTGGCCAGTGAACCGTCGCTGTAGACGTAGATCATAACCGGTGTAGAGGTCCGTGCGGCGTATTCCAGACACATGCCGATGCCGATCCCGGCGCGCAGGTCCCGCAGTTCGCCGGTGCCACGGGTACCATTATGGTAGTCGTAACCGCCTTCGGAAATGGTGCCGGCGGCGGCCTGGCCGTCTATAACCAGTTTCATGACCGCGGCGACCTTTTCATAAAAACCCTGGTCCAGACTTGCGGTTAAAGTATCAACGGTAATTCCCCCATTCGGGTAGTTAAGAATGCCTTTTACGTTGTCATCGGCAAACAAGTTCAAACTTGCAGGGTTGCCATATTTGTTAACATTACTCGTGGTTTTCAGGTAACCACAATGCACAAGATCTCTTACGACGTCCGTTGCGTTGATTGAACCGGCGGCATTGGCTATGGCGCCGGTATCAATGCCTAATTTAGCGGCACTTAATCGCTCAATGGATTCCATAACGGCACCGGCATCTGTCTGCGACAACAAGCCGACGAGGCCACCGGTGTCCACCAGGCCGGTGACATCACTGGCGCGGTCCACTTTGGTGGGCTGGTACTTGAGGTTGATCGAATTGGCCGGTGCCATGGAGCGAGCACCAGACACTGATGATCGGGAACCAATTAGTTCAAGTAGTGCACCGCCTGCACCGCACATGTTGATTAAATACATAGGGTTGTGGGGGTTGTTGCTGGTATCATTGTCGGAACGGGCCGGTATGACACAACCGTTGGTATTGCCCTGCGTGGCCTGTGAGGTGACGGCCAGCATGCCGCGCAGGAACGCACTGTCGGAATGAAAGGCAAGCCCAAAGGTCGTATCCGTGTGATCGCCGCTTACGGTGTTTGGGTTAGCAATATTGGGCGTCATATCTCCTGGTAGCCCGAGCTTGTTGTATCCCGCTGTGCTGAGGAAGTCCATTTGTCCTCCGGGGCCACCCACCAGCACATTGGATCCTGCCATATTAGCGCCGCCGCCTAGATCAAAAGCAATAAAAGGGATTCTGCCCGCACCGCTGCGATTTGCACCACAACTCTCCGCGGTTGCCGCGAACGCGGGATTGGACATCAGCGCCATTGTTAATGGATTACCCATTACCATGGCGCTGCCGGAGATTAATCCGGCTCCGAGGAATTCGCGGCGTGTTACCGGTCGTTTGTGGTTCTCGTGCAGAATCGGCTCGTCAAGTTTATGGATTTTGCGCTTTTGTTTAATAACCATCTTGCTTTCCTCAGTTTATGATTCGTTGATACTTACTGTGTGGTGACCGCGGCACTGCTTAGCACCGATACGCACATGGCTTTGACGATTTTTTTTGTTCTTAAATCATCCTGTACGCAACTGGCGTCCTGTTCACAGCTGTCGTACAGCTTTTGGTAGAGCCCCCTGTTCGGATCGTCTACAGCGCCGGTCTTGAACAATGCATCCCATAAGTTTGTTCTGGACGGTTGCGAGCTCAGATTGTTGATTATGAAGTTGTTGTATAGCGCATCAACAACAATTCCTTTCTTGGTGTCATTGGAAAAGGCGGTATCGACCGGTTGGTTGAGTTCAAAGTTAGGGAAGAATGTACCCCCTTTGGTGTCTACCAAGACGCCACAATAGCTAAACGCCAACTTTGAAATGCCCATTTGATGGGAGGCCAGAAAGCCTTGCAGTTCGGGTCCGCTGGGTAACTGTTGCTGTAGCCCAAGAAATACGGATTGGACAGCGCTATCTGTTATCGGTACACCAGTTAGTGCCGACATAGTCGCGTTTATTTCCTCAAAGTTGCGTATACCGGCAATGTAGTTGGTATTGGGTAAATTGGTATCCGGGTCCGGGTAACTGTAACCTAGAGCGATCGGTGTACCGTTGTCAGTCTGAACGCCGGCGGCGCCGTCGAAGTTTTCAAAGGTCAGGTAGAACTGGTCCGGTGCCGGGCCGTTGGGTCCCCGTACCTTGGCGATGATTGTCCCCGTTGCTTTTATGGGAACATTGTCTACCAGATTTCCGTCAATCCTAACACCATCAGCCGTGTCAATAAGCGGTACCGCTCGCGGGTTCGCTGTGTCCGTCAAATCGGGCATGCTGACTGTTGCGTTCATCTTGAGAAACGCCTGGCCGGCCGATGGTATCTTGCCATTGATGCCAATACGCATGCCCTGAATATCCACGCTGTTGATGGATGTGGGGTTCAGTGAACCGGAGTTCGGGTCAAGCACTACGAACTGCGGGTTAGCGAACAGGTAACTGTAGTCGTCGAATTCACCCACTTCAAACCAGATATAGCTGCTATCGGGAATATTGTCCGACAGGTGTCCGACCTTGAACAACAGTTGGAATTTCTGGCCGACCCCGGCATCGAAGTTTTGGGAAATTTCTTCCTGGGTCAGGGCGCGGTTGTAAATGGCCAGTAAGCGGATTTTACCCAACCACGGGTTGGCGCCGCCCACGTCGGAACCGAGTGTAAACACGTAGCCATCGTCCCATTCGGCGAGGCTGCCACCGGCAACGGTTTCGTCGACATTGGTAAGCTCACCATTCACATAAATGCGGCGGCCGTTGGTTCCATCGTAAGTCATGACCACGTGTTGTTGCGTGGCCTGTAAATCCTCGTCATCGGGGTTGGTGATCACTGACGGCAGTCCGTTAGCGCGGCCGGCAATGCCCTCACCCGAAGCGGTATTGCGGTTCAGGAACTCATAGCTGTACATCCGTTGCCCCATGCTGAAATTGCGGTCCGTGGGACTGAAGGAATAGCTGGCGATGATTGCCGGACCTGGATCGCCAACTTGGGTGACATTGGCGGGTACCACCCAGCCTTCGATGGTGAAGGCATTCTGGGACACGATGTTGTCGTGCAGTTTTTTGCTGTCGTCGATCGAAGAGGCGGTGGCGTTACCCACGCCGTTACTGCCGCCGTCCTTAAATTCAATACCCCAGCCACCGACCCAGTCGGTGTTGTCATTGAGAACCAGGTCAATCAAGGGCGACACGCCGCTGCTGTCGTGAGCCACGTTGCCGGTGCCTTCCTTGAACTCCCACAGCGCAACAAGGCCCGAGGTGACCCGGGTGCCGCCGCTGACCACCTGTCCCTGGTCGAGGGCCAGTGCCTGGCTGGTGGTGTTGTTGGGATCCTGTAAGCCTTCAACCACGGGGTCCGGGGCGATGGCTTCCATGGCGGTTTTCATGTCGTTGATGGCGTTCAGCATTTCTTGCGCATTAGCGTCACAATCGGACCAGCAGTTATGGGAGTCCTGGGCCAGGCGCAGGTATAAACGGGAAATCTCCGGATTGTTGATATCAATCTTATGATTATCCACCAGTGCGGCGAAGGCGGAATCGACGTCTTCGTCCACGGTTGCCACGGTTTGTGCAAAGTACGGTTGTTGCCGCTGTGCCTGCACTGCACCTTCTGAATGGCAGTTGCTGCAGCGTTGGCGCAAAATCGGCACAAACAGGTTGTCGCGGAAGATAACTTTTTGATCGGCGTTGGTGCTGTCCAGCACAATGGGATCGGCAACAGGCCCTGTATCAATAGAAGGATTGACCAGCTTTGACACCACGTCACCACCGGAGTTGGTGGCGGTTTGTGCCTGGCCGGTGGGGTTCACCCACTTGTTAATGCCGGTCAATAGCAGGGAAGCACTGTCAGCGCAATTTTCCGTTTCGGTTTGGCCTGCGATATTAACCCAGCAATGGTGGCCACTTTGTACCCGGCTGACCACAAACGAATTTGCCGGGTCATCTTTGTTGATGCGGTGGTTAGGTATGGTAGCTTTATAAGCCTCACTGACAACGGGATCTGCAAATGCACCCGTACCGTTGCCGCCGAGCCGGTGACAGCCGCTGCAATTAGGTATCAAATAGGGTTGATAGACGTTGGAACGGAATGCTTCGCAATCGACGGGGTCCGATGCGTCCGAACAGCTTGAACTGCCGGCGGTCTGTACCGCAGGGGTATTCTCGACACTGCCTCCACATCCGTAAAGGGTGATTGCCATGAGTAAAACGCCCAGCAAACGTAGCAGCGTTTGTGTCGGCATTTTACCGGTGGCGTTGGTATTTTTCGGCCAATTCATTATGACTCTCCAGAAATCGGTTCCTGATGATATTTGTATATTCTTTATGCGGCTCATTGCTGGTGCTCCCGTTTAGTTACCCATACAAAGTGCCGCAACTTCGGCAAACAGGTCTTTCATGTGGTAGCCATTGTTCATAAACTGGCTGGTCAACGACTGGATAGCGCTGTCGTGGTTGGAGATGGGGTCCTGCAGACATACTTGCTTATAGACTTTTTCCACCTGGCATTGGGCGAAGGCTTCGGTATCGGCCAGTTCCTGTCCCATGGAGGCGGCGCCGTTGCCGGAGCTGTTGGGACCGTTCCACCCTAAACCGGCGTTGGGCCCTTCGCGCCAGTAATTGATCCAACTGTCATCGCGAGTACGGAATCCGTATTCGAAGTTAGTGCTGTTAATGTGGTATTTCGCCTGGACGCTACCATCCGTATATACAATATGACCAGGCACTCCGTTGTCTTCATCTTCGACCCATTCATAATAGGCATACGCACCCACCATCGGATCCATGCCGGCATGACAACCCACGCAGGAGTTTAAAAAGATGGAACTGTCACCGCCGGGGCTGCGGGAAACATCCTGACGGATGCGGTCCGGTACGCGGGTGACGTCCTTGACGTCTTCCAGATCCCGACACAGATAATTTTTTAACGTAAAGCGAAACATGCGGCGGTTGGTGCCGGCGCTGAAAAATGCTTCGCCGGCGGCGCGGGTGGTCACGACACCGGCCGGGACAACATTTGAGTTGTTCTGCTGCTGTTGCTGCAAATATCGGGAATCACTTAAATCTATGTTGTTATCTTCCAGATCTTTAAAATGATCATTGTTACTGTTGGAAAACGGGCTGATAGTGACACCAGAGTAATCGGCTTCGATATTAGCAACATTACCGGTATAAAGCAGGTTAGTGGATAATACTTCGTTAAAGGGTACGTCGTCGCGGATCATGCCGATGACTAGCGCCGTGTAATCGTTGAGCGGCGCGAATTGTGTTTGGTCCACGTTGGTCCAGGGGGTAATCCAGTTTTTCAGGGTGACGTTGTAGAAGTATTTTGCTCTACTGTTTCGAGTAGGGTCCATGGCATATTGAGCAGCACCGACGGGGTCGCCGGCACTAATCAAATTCTCCATGTTTTGCAAATCGCTCGCTGAGGGTGGAACACCTGTTAGGCGGTCATGAATACGTTTCGCTTGCTCGCGCGGGCCTGCGTAAGCAACGGACATGCTGGTTATTAAAAGGAACGTCGTAATGGAAAGCACCATAAAAAACAGCAGTTCCCATTTGTCGTGACCTAAATTGCGGATATTCATATATTTCATCCTTATCACTGGCGACTTATTAAAAACGATAGTTATTGGTTGCCTGGCAAAGCCAGGATTAAAACTGACGTTCCTGGTACGGCAACGGCAGCTGGAAATTTGGTAGTTGTGGGATTACTGAATTCGATGCGCTATGAAGGGAAAAGCCATGGACAACGGGGAAACCACAATGATGATTCCGAACAGCATTGAAATCATTTGTGAACTGCATACTGCTACTACCTTTAAATAATGCATTTTCCCACGTACTTCAGCGACACCACGCTAACAAATCGACATGGGAACCTTTATCCTTTATACCGAATACTGACGTTGGTGTCACGCTTTGTTAAAGCGGCTGATATCTGTAAATGATATCAGTATCCCTGTTGCGTATTTGGTTTCGGATCAGGATCCCGGTCGCCTACGTATTAATTACGTAGTAATCGCTGATTTGGCTTTTGTTTTCACTGCGATGCGAAAAAAAACAGTAACACCAAAACATTTGATCCCGTGTTTGAACTCGTTCCAGACGGTTTCAAACACTCACTCCAAACACAGAGGGCAGTGAATTTCAGGCGTGTTGTGACGATAGTCACAGTTGTAGTGAGCGGAACGCACACTGAAGGGAGATTCCCTACGCCTCAATATTGCCAACTATGTCATGCCTTTACATAGCTTTGCATATCGAGACAACACTTTTAATGCATCTGTAGCGTGTATAACCAGAAACACCGTTACCGCTTTTGGTTTACCGCTATCATTATCAACCTCGCGTCTACCATTAAATGCCGTAGCAGCCAGATTGTGCTTTTTTACCTAAATACAACATCTTATAATGTCGTCCTGATTAGGTTAGTTATTATTTAAATCAATCCTAATACAGAGCCGCGCAAAAGTCTATGGCCGGTGTTGAGAACTGTTAACCAGCCCCTGATTTAGTTCGATACCCAGCGTTTGGGCGTCCGAGGAGACCTGAATTAATTGATTTTGCTCCAAAAACTGCTCGGCAAGCTGCCCGTTTGGCGCTGGTGAAGCGGCATCGGCTACGTTACGATAGGAGCCGTCAGCGCCTGAGTAAGAGCCGTCAGCTTCACGGTAAGAGCCTTCAGCGGTGGCGCTGGAATAAGTGCTCTCGTCGATGGCCGGACGAGTATATAGATGCTGGATATAGGAACTGATGGCGACGCCGATTCCTACAAACGCGGCGAGCAGAAACAATAAATCCGGTTTTCGATGTGTTCTCATTGTTTTTTAATGACTTACGTTAGTTATGTTACTTACGTATTATTGATGGTCTCCCTTATCGTTATGCTAACCAAGTCTGATAAGTAATGCGAATAGGGAGATTTAATAATTATTATAAAAAAATGTTAGGGAAATATCTCGTTGTGAGATAATAAATTATCTTAATATCTTTTGCCACAATGAAATTCCCCGCCATCAATTCACAATTAACCACCGGGAGGAAGAATGGGTTACTGGCTGATGAAATCCGAACCAGATGTTTTCGGGATCGATGATCTGAAAGCCGCGCCAAACAAGACTGAACATTGGGATGGCGTGCGTAATTATCAGGCACGCAACATGATGCGCGACGATATGAAAAAGGGGGATCAGGTTTTCTTTTACCATTCCAATTGCAAGGAACCCGGGATTGTGGGGATTGCGAAGATTGTCAGGGAAGGGTACCCCGATCACACCGCCTTTGATCCTGAATCCAAGTACTACGATCCCAAAAGTGATCCGGACAATCCGCGGTGGTTTATGGTGGATGTTAAATATAGCCGCAAACTGAAAAGAAATATTACCTTACAGGAACTAAAAGAAGTGGCAGCGCTAAAGGATATGCCGCTGGTGAGAAAAGGCAACCGGCTGTCCATTATGCCGGTGACCGAGAAACAGTGGAACACGATTCTAGCCCGGGAATAAACGCCGTATTGAGTAGCCCCTGAGTGCGTTATCTTAAAAACAACAAATACGCCGGATTCTGGGTTTCCTCACAATAATCGTAGCCAAGACCGTCCAGAAACGACTGGAATGCAGCGCTTTGCTGGGTGGGAACCTGGATTCCCACCAATACCCGTCCGTAAGCGTCGCCGTGATTGCGGTAGTGGAACAGGCTGATATTCCAGCGGCCGCCGATGTGTTTCAGAAAACGTAACAGCGCGCCCGGGCGTTCGGGAAAGATAAAGCGAAATAGTCGCTCGTCGCGCACCAGACTGTTGCGCCCACCCACCATGTAGCGGATATGGATTTTCGCCATTTCGTTATCCGTCAGGTCGATCACTGAATAATGTTTGGCGGTGAGCGTCTTGATGAGCTGTTGTTTCTCCTCGTCACCCTGCTGGAGTTTAACCCCCACAAACACATGGGCTTCACTGGCATCCGAATAACGATAATTAAATTCAGTAATCCCCCGATGACCAATGGTGTTACAAAACTCGCCGAAACTGCCCGGCCGTTCAGGGATGGTTGCACACAGGATGGCTTCGCGCCGCTCACCCAGCTCCGCGCGTTCGGCTACGTGGCGCAAGCGGTCAAAGTTGATATTGGCGCCGCTGACAACAGCGACCAATTGCTGGCCGGTGGCGCCTGTTTGGGCCACGTATTTTTTAATACCCGCGGTCGCCAGTGCGCCGGCCGGTTCAGCCACGGAGCGGGTGGCGTCAAAAATGTCCTTGATAGCCGCGCAGATTTCATCGGTGGTGACCACGATAACCTCGTCGACGCATTGTTGGGCAATGCGAAAAGGCTCCTTGCCCACCTGGCGTACCGCCACACCGTCGGCGAATATACCCACCTGATCCAGTATGATGCGTTCACCGGCTTTCATTGCTTCGGCGAGGCAGGGTGATTCATCGGCTTCGACCCCAATAATCCGGATATCGGGATTCATGTATTTTACATAAGCGCTAATGCCCGCGATCAGGCCGCCGCCGCCTACCGGCACGAAAATCGCGTCGATGGGTTCCGGGTGTTGCTTGAGGATTTCCATGCCGACGGTGCCCTGACCGGCAATGACATCAGGGTCGTCATAGGGGGGAATAAACAGCAGATTTTGTTCCTTGATGAGCTGCTGGGCATGTTGGAACGCATCGTCGTAGGAATTGCCGTGCAAGATGACTTCCGCGCCGCGGTCGCGTACCGCGGAGACTTTAATTTCCGGCGTGGTTTTGGGCATCACGATGACAGCCCGGATACCCAGCTTGCGGGCGGCCAGCGCGACGCCCTGGGCATGGTTGCCCGCCGAGGCGGCGATGACGCCATGACGGCGTTGATCTTCGTCGAGACCGGCAATTTTGTTGTAGGCACCGCGCAGCTTGAAGGAAAATACCGGTTGCAGGTCTTCACGCTTTAAATAAATCTGGTTGTTGAGCCGTTTTGATAACGACGCCGCCAGTTCCAGGGGAGTTTCCGTGGCAACGTCGTAGACGCGTGAGTGACGGATTTTTTCTACGTAGTTTTCTAAGGTTAGCTCGGTCATGGTGCCTTTGTGCCGTGTTCGATTGTGCCGTGTTCGTTCTGGTTTTCTCTGTGTTATCAACTAATTGCGTTAAATCGGCGTGATTTTGGTTCCGTCGCTGTGAGGTTGACGGCGCGCTATCAGTGCCCTGAAATTAATATGCCTATCTTATTGATTTTCACATTAAAACTCGAGGGGAAATGTGTATATAATGGCCGCCTGAAAATAAACAAATTCGACGACGGGGAATGCAGCAATGGGCATGTCACAGGACGAAATGAAAAAAGCCGTGGCCGCCGCGGCCATCGATTATGTAGAAGCGGGCACGGTCGTAGGTGTTGGCACCGGCAGTACCGCCAATTATTTCATCGATGAACTGGCAAAAATAAAGCATAAAGTTGAGTGCACCGTGGCCAGTTCCGTGGCCAGCGCGGACCGCCTCAAAAGCCATGGCATCGTAGTAGAGGATCTGAACGCAGTGGACGAGATCGCGGTCTATGTGGATGGTGCCGACGAGTCCTCGGAGCATCTTCATCTAATCAAAGGTGGTGGCGGCGCACTGACACGGGAAAAAATCGTCGCTGCAGTGGCCAAAAAGTTCGTGTGCATTGCCGATGAGAGCAAGCTGGTCGGTATGCTGGGCAAGTTTCCTTTACCCATTGAAGTCATCCCCATGGCTCGCAGTTACGTGGCGCGGCAACTGGTTAAACTGGGGGGAAACCCGGTGTACCGCGAAGGCTTTGTCACCGACAACGGCAATCAGATTCTGGATGTTCACAACCTGCAGATACTCAATCCCGTGGAACTGGAAGCCCAATTGAACAACATTGTGGGAGTAGTCACCAACGGCCTGTTCGCCAGGCGGCCCGCCGATGTATTGTTACTGGGAACACCGACAGGAGTCAGAACGCTCACTCCCTGATATGAACTTTCCCCGTTTTTTTATCGTCCTTGGTATTGTGTTCCTGGTCCTCGGCCTGTTGTGGCCGCTAATCCAAAAGCTGGGGCTGGGACGATTGCCGGGCGATATTGTGTACGAAAAAGATAATGTGAAATTTTATTTTCCCATTGTTACGTCCATTATCGTCAGCCTGGTGTTGTCGTTGCTGTTCTGGTTGTTCAGAAAATGAGACTTTATTTGGATATCAGCGGATCGATTGCAGTCACAAAAACATAAAACGCAAAGGCGCAAAGGCGCAAAGGCGCAAAGGCGCAAAGATCGTCAAAGTGACAGTATTTTTAATGAGTGATTTTCGTTATATTAAATGCCAAAGACGGTTGCCGTTTTTCTTGTATTCAACTTTTATAAATCTTTGCGTCTTCGCGCCTTTGCGTTAAGGGACAGCATTTAATTCGCTCACCGACTCTTTGGGCGAACCAGTATAACTATTTAAAAGTAAGTTTATGGCATCAGGCGGGTTCTTTAAAAAACTGCGGATTTTGTTTTTGCTGTTCGTGCTGGTATTAGTGGGCGGCGACTATCTGCTGACAAAATACCGCTCAACGGACTGGGATATGCCGTTGCGCATGGTGATTTATCCCATCGATGGTGACAGCCGGGATGCCAGCGCCGACTACGTCAATCAGCTGACGGAACAGGCTTACGAACCCATCGAACAGTATATGGCATCCGAAGCCGCCGAATACGACCTTCCCCTCAAGGAGCCGGTTATTGCCACCCTGGGGCCGGTCATCCGGGAGTTGCCGCCAGCGCCTCCCCGCGATCGGCAGGTATTAAAAGTCATGTGGTGGAGCCTGAAAATGCGTTTCTGGGTGCTGGGGGTAGATGATTATGAAGGACCGCCACCGGATATCCGGATGTTTGTGGTTTACCATGATCCCGAAATCCATGACCGGCTTGAACATTCCTTAGGACTGGAAAAAGGCCTTATCGGCGTGGTGCATGCTTTTGCCGATAAAAAACAGGAAGACCGCAACAACATCGTCATCACCCACGAACTGCTGCACACCGTTGGCGCGACCGATAAATACGACCTTTCCAGCGGCGAGCCACTGTATCCGGTGGGGTTTGTTGACCCCGACAAAGAGCCGTTGTATCCGCAGGACTTCGCGGAGATTATGGCGGGCGTGGTACCTCTTTCAAAGACCGAATGGGAAATGCCGGACCGGCTCAACGACACGATTATCGGTTATCGGACTGCACAAGAGATTAACTGGGTTCAGGAACAATAGCCAGTATACACCGGAAAAACCTGTTGGGGTACATTTTGGTGTAGGAGCCAGCCTGCTGGCGATCAAGCGTTGCGGATATAGTCCAACGTGGTTATTGCGTGATGAGCATGGATCACGGCTAACCGGCAAATGATCAGTCTCGGCACGGAACAAACTTCTATCGCCAGCAGGCTGGCTCCTACTCAATAGCAATGCGTGGCGATCAATTCGGGTGTTGGGTCTTTGATTATGAATATTGTTGTTTATTAAGGACAGGTGTCTGCACGGAACGAACTGTTAATCGCCTGCAGGCAGGCTCCTACTCCATAATCATCCACCGGGGGAAATTTCGGTGTAGGAGCCAGCCCTGCTGGCGATCATGTGCTGTGTTGCAGACGTTACCGTGAATAGCGAGTAAGGAGGTAACGTGTTCTCAAACGTTGCACCGACAAGGTCACTTGGCGGAATGGCCGGACAACTTAACTTCCACCTTCTCGTTATCGCCCAGACTGCCGTAGTATTCACGCAAAATCGTCAAGACTTCGGGGCGGCTGAAATTGTCCGGGACTTCGGTGCCTTCCGATAGTGCTTTACGCAGCTTGGTCCCGGATAACAGCAATCTATCTTCGGCATCGTGGGGGCAGGTTTTCATGGAGGCCATGCCGCCGCATTTATTGCACCAGAATGTCCAGTCGATTTTCAATGGCTGGGTTTGCAGTGCGTCTTTGGGAATTTCATCGAAGATATGGTGTGCATCGAAGGGACCATAATAGTCGCCAACACCGGCGTGGTCGCGGCCCACGATCAAATGGGAACAGCCATAGTTCTGGCGGAATAGCGCGTGCAGTAGCGCTTCACGGGGCCCGGCATAACGCATATCCAGTGGATAACCGGCCTGAATAACGGTGTTATCAACAAAGTATTTATCGATCAGCGTGCCAATGGCTTTGCTGCGCACGTTGGCCGGTATATCGCCGGGCTTTAATTTACCCAGCAGGGAATGAATCAACACGCCGTCCAGAATTTCGATGGCAATTTTGGCCAGGTATTCGTGGGAGCGGTGCATGGGGTTACGGGTTTGAAAGGCGGCAATGGTTTTCCAGCCGCGTTTCTGGAATTCAGCCCGCGTTTGTGCCGGTGTCATAAACTGATCGCCGTATTCTTCCGGGAAACCGCCCAGAGACAATACTTTTACGGGGCCGGCCAGGTTAACATCGCCCTGCGCCATGACCATTTTCACACCGGGGTGCTCGTCGTCGGTGGTTTTGTAAACCTGCATGCACTCATGGGCTTTATCGATCTGATATTTTTCAGAGACCGCCATGGTAGCAAGAATCTCGTCGCGTTCCGGGTCGTACAGGGCGATTTCGTCGCCTTCGGAGAAAGTCGCCGCGGTGCTGACATCCGTTGACAGGGTGATGGGGATGGGCCAGAACAGGCCGCTGGCCATTTTCATGCCGTCGCAAACACCTTCCCAATCCGCCTTGGTCATGAACCCTTCCAGCGGGGTGAAACCGCCAATACCCATCATGATCAGGTCGCCGGCTTCGCGGGAAGATATGGAAATTTTGGTTAACGATTCTGCTTTTTTCTTTTCAGTCTCTAACGCTTTTCCCTCTAATAATAGAGGTTTGAGGTCAGAACCACCGTGAGGATGTACAAGTTCAGCCATCTGTAGTCCCTCGTAAGATTGTTTGGTGTGAGTCCCGTTGATTGTTTGGTCTGCTTCCGGTGCAGACTCACAACCTTATCCGGTTTTGTAAAAAAAGCAAACTTTTATATGTTTTGACGGGTATAAAAATACCTTATTAAATTCGCGGTGTAACGCGAACTTTAAATAAACAACGGTAATAGCCTCAAAGAACGATTAACGGAGCGATAATTATGCGGGTGGTACTTAGCCTACATTCTCGCCAGCCGCCTGCAGATCAGCATGGTAAGAGGAACGGACCATGGGTCCGCTGGCGACACTGGTAAATCCCAATTGTTTTGCGATGTCTCCCAATTCATCGAACTGTTCGGGAGTGACAAAACGTTCGACCGGCAAATGATCCAGGCTCGGTTGCAGGTACTGGCCCAGTGTGAGCATTTCGCCGTTATGCGCGCGCAGGTCCTTCATGACTTCAATGATTTCATCTTTGGTTTCACCCAACCCCAGCATCAAGCCGGACTTGGTGGGTACCTGCGGATACATTTCCTTGAACCGTTTTAGCAACTGCAACGACCATTGATAGTCCGAACCGGGCCGGCATTTTTTATAAAGGCGCGGCACGGTTTCCAGGTTGTGATTGAACACGTCCGGCGGTGCCTGCTCCATAATTTGCAGGGCGATGTCCATGCGGCCGCGAAAGTCCGGTACCAGGATTTCGATTTTGGTGGCCGGTGATTTTTCCCGGATCGCCTGAATACACTGTACGAAATGACCTGCACCCCCGTCGCGCAAATCGTCACGATCCACCGACGTGACAACGACGTATTTAAGGCTGAGCATCTCGATGGCTTCCGCCAGGTGGTTGGGCTCGTTTTGATCCAGGGGAGCCGGGCGACCGTGGGCGACGTCACAAAAGGGGCAACGCCGGGTACAGATGTCGCCCATAATCATGAACGTGGCTGTGCCGTGACCAAAGCATTCACCCAGGTTCGGGCAGGATGCCTCTTCGCAGACGGTATGCAGATTGTTATCCCGCAACAGTTTGCGAATACGGTTGACGTTGGGGCCGGTGGGCGCTTTGGCGCGGATCCAGCGGGGCTTGCGCGGCGCCTTGAGGGTCGGTTCCACTTTAATAGGGATGCGGGCGACTTTATCCGCGCCACGCAGGGGAACGCCCTGTTCGACCTTTTTGGGGGGCGTTTTAGCTTTCGACGATGGGGATGATGGGGTAGTACTCACAATAATACTCGCAATAATTCCAATAAATCCGTAATTACTTGTCGATTCAATTAGTTAAATATCAGTGGCTGCTATTATACAGTGTATGGCGCGCCGGCAGTACCCGTCGCCGCCGGCTATCTGCGGTTTTTGAGGCCTGGCCGGCGTCAAAGTTGCCGGGTCAGGTGGGCAATTAACCGGTGTTTTACATCTATAATATCGACATCCGGCTGCAAGTCCTTGATCTGGGTGGCGGCCAGGCCCTCGAAACCGCAGGGATTAATGTAGGAAAACGGGGTGAGATCCATATCCACGTTCAGGCTCAGCCCATGGTAGCTGCAGCCGCGGCGTACCCGCAGTCCCAGGGCGGCGATTTTTGCCTCACCCACATAGACGCCAGGAGCGCCGGTTCTACGCTTGCCGGTGATGGAAAATTCCTGCAGGGTGCCGATCACAGCTTCTTCCAGTCGGTTCACCAGTTTCTTTACCCCCCATTTGCGGCGCTGCAGGTCCATCATGACATAGGCCACGACCTGGCCGGGTCCGTGGTAGGTGACCTGGCCGCCGCGGTCACACTGGATCACCGGGATGTCATGGGCATCGAGAATGTGTTCGGCTTTACCGTTGAGCCCCAGGGTAAACACCGGCGGATGCTCCACCAGCCAGATTTCGTCCCCGGTTTCATGGTCACGTTGTTCATTGAACCGGCGCATGTCGTCCCAGGTGCGTCGATAGTCCTGCGTTCCGAGTTCCTGCACCGTCAATAGTGAGGCAGCTGATGAAAGGGGCGGCGAATTACCCATCATATTGGTCGCGTTAAAGGGCCATCAAAATATGTTCGTGGTCGGTCAGTGCCTGATAAATGGCATCCAGTTGCTCCCGGCTTTGGGCGTTGACCCTGACGGTAATGGAAAGATATTTGCCGTTGGCGCTTTCGCGCCGGGACAATGCGTCCTCGGGGGTATCGGGCGCGTGGCGGCGCACAATATCAAACACGATGATTTCCAGGTCATGTACCGCCAGTCCCATGGCCTTGATGGGAAATTCACAGGGGAACTGCAAAGCGGATTCTGGTTCGTTTGACATGATGATATTTTCCAGGGGTGAAACTGACTATAACAAGTTATGGATAACGAATAATAACGGGTTAAGAGCGTAATGATTCCTTGAACTGCTGGAACAGGTCCACGATCTTGTGCCACATGGGGCCGGGTTTGCCGTCTCCCACTGGTTCACCGTCCAGTTCGGTGACCGGCAGCACTTCCTTGGTGGAGCTGGAAATCCAGATTTCATCCGCTTCGCGCAGTTGTTGTTCGGGAATCGCCGCCTCTTCAAAGGATATATGGGCTTTGTTGGCTAATTCCAGGATTAAATCGCGGGTGATGCCTGGCAACAAATAGGGACCGTTGGGCGGGGTTAAGATGACATTGTTTTCCACGATAAACAGATTGCTGGCGGCGCCTTCGGTGGCTTCGCCGTTACGCAGCAAAATGGTTTCGGTGGCCCCGGTGTCGATGGCCTTTTGGCGCAATAACACATTAGGCAGCAGGCTGATAGCTTTAATATGGCAATTCAACCAGCGATCGTCGGGCGCGGTGATGGCTTTAATACCGTTTTTAAGATCTTCGGGTTCCGGCGGTTGCAGAGGATTGGCCATCGCGAAAACCGTGGGTGTTACGTTGGCAGGCAGTGCGTGATCCCTTTGCGCGGCGCCCCGGGTTATCTGCAAATAGATGGACAGATTGCCGCCGCCGTTTTGGGCAACCAATTCGTCCAGCAAACTGTGCCAGCGCTCAATGGGGTAGGGGTTGGTAATGCGAATGGCGTCGAGATTGCTTTGCAAGCGGGCCAAATGTTCTGCCAGGCGAAATGGTTTGCCATGGTACGCCGGAATGACTTCATAAACGCCATCGCCGAAAATAAAGCCGCGGTCCAGGACGGACACACAGGCGCTGTGGTCGGGGAGGAATTCCCCATTGAGATAAACAATGCTCATAGCAACCCATTTGTTAGTAGATGATAGTGGTTAAAAAGGGCGGATTTTACGCAGTTGCCGGTTGCTGTCGCCAAACAAACGCTAAACTGCTCGAGGACCGTTGGTTAGCGGATTTTTCCAGGGTCCTTTGTAATCCGGAGTATCGCCCTGCGGATTACTCGCTAATCGATCAAGGAGAACATGTTTTCTGCAACAGCATAAATGTAAACGGTAAAGATGAACCGGGAATCAGAAATCCTTGAACCACAATTTTACCGAATCCACCAGGTTGTGCCAGAAACCGCCTTCGGCGATATCTTTCAGTGATATGAGTTCGCGTTTGGCGACCCGCTGCGTGCCCAGCATGACATTCAGGTTGCCCAGTACTTCGCCGTAAGAGGCGGGTGCCAGAATGGTAGAGCTGATACTCATGCTAGCGTCCAGTTTATCATATTGCCCGCGGGGAATCGTAATATACAGGTCCTTTTTGATGCCCAGGGGAATGAAGTCCTGGCTTCCTTTCCAGATTTTGACGTCGGTGAGCTTGTCGTTGGCGGAGTATAACTTGTGTGTTTCGAAAAAACGAAAACCGTAAGTGAGCAGCTTCTGGCTTTCCGTGGTGCGTGCTGCCTTGTTTTTTGTGCCCAGTACCGTGGATACCAGGCGCATGCTGCCCCGTTTGGCCGATGCCACCAGGCAATAACCCGCTGAATCGGTATGTCCGGTTTTGATACCGTCGACACTGTCGTCTTTCCACAATAATTTGTTGCGGTTAAGTTGCTTGATATCGTTGTAGGTGTACTCCTTGCGTGAATAATACTGATAATGGGACGGATAGTCCTTTACCAGGTGAATACCGAGCATGGCCAGATCGTGCGGCGTCGAATAGTGATCTTCGTGAGGTAATCCCGTTGCATTGGCAAAATGGGTATCATTAAGACCCAGTTCCCGGGCCTCTTTATTCATCATTTTTACAAACGTCTCTTCATCACCGGCGATATATTCGGCCAGTGCAATGGTGGCATCGTTACCCGATTGCACAACAATGCCGTTTAATAGCTGTTGCACGCTCACTTTGGAATTGACTTCGATAAACATCCGCGAGCCCTTCATCTTCCAGGCTTTCTTACTGACGGTGACTTCGTCGTCCAGCGATATTTTGCCTTCCTCGAGTGCTTTGGCGGCCAGATAGGAAACCATCATTTTGGTCAGGCTGGCCGGTTCCATGCGTTCATTGGCTTTGTTTTTGGCAATGACATAACCGCTGTTGGCGTCCACCAGGATATAGCCAACGGCTTTGATATCAGGGGGGGCGGGTATACGTTGCAATACGGCGAATACGTTTCCGCTGTATGCCATCGATAACAGGGTTGCTATAAACAGGAAACGGCGAATATCGAGGTTGCGGGGTTTTTTATTCATAAGGCTTTAAATGCTGTTGGTCAGAAAATAAGGAGTTGTTATTCAATAATGATATAGGATTGGCTATAGCCCAGTTCCAATAAGCGTGACTCCATGGATTGGAGTTGTCCTTTGCCGGCCAATGGTCCCACTCGCACCAGAAACAGCGTGTTGCCCTGCTTCAACTTGCGGCTGATGGCGGCCGGTGAAATGGCGTGTGAACTTAGTTGGTCGAGCAGTTTTTCAGCGCGTTGGCGTTCTGCAAATGCGCCCAATTGTACGTAATAGTGGTTTGCGGGAGCGCCGGCATTGCCGTCCGGTTCATTCGTGGATATGGTGTTTGAGGTGGTTGTACCGTTAGCGCCGGTGGCAGGTTTGACGATTTCAATTTCAACATTGGCGGTACCGTGGCGGGTAATGCCCAGTTTTTTAGCAGCCGCGTAGGACAGGTCAATAATGCGATTGTCTACAAACGGGCCGCGGTCGTTAACTTTGACAATGACCTGTTTCTGGTTGCGCAGGTTGGTGACTTTAACGAAACTGGGCAAGGGTAAGGTCTTGTGCGCCGCGGTCATCTTGTACATATCGTAAACGTCGCCGCTGGAGGTTAACCGGCCATGAAATTTGGTGCCGTACCAGGAGGCAACGCCGCGTTGTTTGAATCCCGTGGTGTCGTGGTCAACAAAATAGCGTCGACCGTTGACAGCGTAACTTTCCGGATTGCCGCGTTCGCTCAGTGGCTCATTACGGGGGACAGCGTCCGGGATGTTGTCCCAGTCCATGGAAACCGCGGGCGCGGAATCCCGGTTTTGAGAAAAGGTGCCGCACCCGGACAGCAGGGCCAATACCATGCACCCTGTGACGGTGTGTGATAAGCCGATGCGCTGTTTTGTGGAGCAGTAATAAGTCAATGGTCTGGATTATTTTCTGGGTCCAACAAATCTGAAACGGATAATTTCTCTGGCCAGTTGATAGGCCGCCATGGCGTATAACTCACTATGATTATAGCGCGTTATTACATAGAAATTATGAAATCCCACCCAGTGTTCCTTGCCTTTTTTCAGTTCCAGTTCGATCAGCGATGTTTCCAGGGCCGGCGACTGCTGAGTGTCGATTTCGATGCCGCTGCTGAGTAGTTTTCCTAATGTAATGTGGGGTTTAATGCCTTGTTCGACGATTTTTTTGTATGAGCTGCCGTTGACCTTGGCCGGACGGGCAATGGGTTCGTCCTTGTGCCAGCGGTGGCGGGCGAAATAATTGGCGACACTGCCGATCGTGTCGACGGTGCTGTGGATCAGGTCGCGTTTGCCGTCGCCGTCAAAGTCCACGGCATACTGGCGGTAACTGCTGGCAATAAACTGCGGTTTGCCCATGGCGCCGGCGTAGGATCCCTTGAAACTGAAGGGGTCGGCTTTTTCCTCGCGCGCCAGTAACAGAAACTCCTCCAGTTCGCTTTTGAAAAAGCTGCCGCGCTGTGGATAGTCAAATGCCAGGGTGGTGAGCGAGGTCATGACCGGATGCCGGCCCTTGTATTTCCCGTAGCGCGTCTCAACGCCGATAATGGCGACGATGATTTCCGGCGCAACGCCGTATTCCTCGTAAGCACGCTGTAGGTGGATGGCGTTTTTGCGCCAGAATTTTACACCCTCGCGAATACGGGTGTTGGTCAAAAAAATCGGACGGTATTCGTACCACGGCTTGGCCTCTGCCGGGCGGGTGATGGCATCGATAATGGAGTCGTCGGTTTTGACTTTTTTGAAAATTTTGACCAGTTCATCCCGCTTAAAGTTGTGCTCTTTTACCATATTATCGATAAAGCTTTGCACGTCTTTGCGGCCGGAGACATCCGATTGCGCCACAGGCGCCAGGAGCAGCCCGGCGAAGAGCGTCAACAAGGGCAGGGTGAAGTGTTGGAATGGCTTTTTCGACATAGACATTACCTGTGCAGCAATTTGCGGTGAGTGTGTATTGACATCAGAATACCGAAACTTGCCATCAAGGTCACTACCGAGGTGCCCCCATAGCTCACCAGCGGCAACGGTAATCCCACCACCGGCAGCAATCCGGTGACCATGCCAATGTTCACAAATACATAGATGAAAAAGGTCATGGTGAGGCTGCCCGCTAGTAACCGGGTGAAAGTGTCCTGCGCCTGGACGGCGATCAGAAAGCCCCTGGACAGGATAAACAGATAGATTGCCAGTAGCACCATAATACCGATAAAGCCGAATTCTTCGGCATAAGCGGCGAAAATGAAGTCAGTGGAGCGTTCCGGCAGAAAATCCAGTTGCGACTGCGTTCCGTTAAGCCAGCCTTTGCCGTACAGGCCGCCGGAGCCGATGGCGATTTTAGACTGGATGATATGGTAGCCCGTGCCTAATGGATCCTGCTCCGGATTCAAAAACGTTAATACCCGCTGGCGCTGGTAGTCGTGCATCAGGTACCAGGCAAGGGGTGCGCTGGCGGCGCCCATTACCCCCAGAACGAGCAGAAATTTGAATGACAAACCGGCGAACAGCAAGGCGAAAAAGCCGGCACCGGCCACCAGCAGGGAAGTGCCCAGGTCGGGCTGTTTCACAATAAGAATAAAGGGAATGGCAACGATCATGAGGGCAATCAGCAGGCGCTTGTTGTCCGGCGGCAAGGGATATTCCGATAAATACCACGATACCATGAGCGGCACCGCAAGCTTCATCACTTCCGAGGGCTGAAAGCGCAGTATGCCAAAATCCAGCCAACGCTGCGCGCCCTTGCCCACCTGGCCGATTACCAGTACCGCGATCAGCAATATGACCCCCAGGGCGTATATATACGGTGTCCAGCGGTTAAGGGTATTGGTGTTAACCTGTGCCAGCAGCAGCATAATGGCAAAGGCTACGATAAACCGGATAACCTGTTTCCAGATCATGGTCATGTCCTGTCCGCTGGCGCTGTACAGGATAAACAGGCTGGTGGCGGCCAATGCAATCAAGCCCATTAACAGGGGCAGGTCCACGTGCAGGGATTCGGCCAGTCCCTGCCGGCGTTCGCTGAAGTCGCTGAAGCTGTTATCCATTAAACTCATGTTGCGTCATCATCTTTTATGGGTTTCGCTGAGGGTTGGTCTGTCGTATTTTGTTTGTCCGGATCCTTCGCCACGGCAGCGGCTTTGGCGGCTCTGGCTTTTCGCGCAGCTTCCAGTTGTTCCAGCTTGGGAAGCAAATAATAGTCCATGACTTTTTTGGCGATGGGTGCCGCCTTGGAGCCGCCGTGACCACCGTGTTCGACGATGACGGACACCGCGATTTGCGGATCGTCCACGGGGGCGAAAGCGATGAACAGGGCGTGGTCCTGCAGTTCCTTGGGAATTTCATCCTTATTATATTCCTCGGTTTGCCCCACGCTGAAAACCTGCGCGGTACCGGTTTTGCCGGCCAGTTTGTATTTGGACTTGCGGCCAATGCGGTAAGCGGTTCCGTGCCAGTGGTGGGCGACATCTTTCATCGCCTGGATAACCGTCTGCCAGTGCTTTTCATCATGGACGGTGACGGGCCTATCCTCAGTGGGCGGCAATTCCTGAATTTCGTTGGTATTGGGATTCTCGAGGGCTTTAACAACCCGCGGCCGCATCCGCACGCCTTCATTGGCCAGGGTCGCCACCGCAGTTGCCAGTTGCAAAGGCGTGACCAATACATATCCCTGACCGATGCCGGCGATCAAAGTTTCGCCGGGGTACCAGGCAGTGTGCCGGGCCCGTTTTTTCCATTTGCTGGAAGGCATCAATCCGCCGGTTTCACCGGTTATATCGATACCGGTGGGTGAGTTAAAGCTGAATGCCTTGAGAAAACTCGACATGGTATCGATACCCAGCTTATGCGCCAGGTCATAAAAATAGACATCACAGGATTGCATGATGGCGTTGTGTAAATCCATTTTGCCGTGGCCGGTTTTCTTCCAGTCCCGGTAACGGTGGCGGTCACCAGGCAGGCTGTACCAGCCGCGGCAAAAGGTGATGTCATCCGATTCTATGGTTCCCGTTTCCAGCCCCGCCAACCCAACAAAAGGCTTGATGGTTGAGCCCGGCGGATACTGGCCGCGCAGGGCGCGGTTAAACAGGGGTTTTTGCTTGTCGTCACGCAGGGCGTTATAGGTTTTGTAATCAATGCCGGCCACGAATAGATTGGGGTCAAACACCGGGGTGCTAACAAACGTCAATACATCGCCGGTGTTGGGGTCGAGGGCGATCACCGCACCACTGTCCTCACCCAGGGCATCCTGGGCAATTTTCTGCATTTGCATATCAATCGTCAGGTGCAGATTAATTCCCGGTTCCTGGGGGACCTGTTCAAAAGAACGCAACGAGCGTCCCTGGGCATTGGTTTCGATTTGCTGGACGCCCGGGTGACCATGCAGGATTTTTTCGTAAAAATGTTCAATACCGGTTTTGCCGATATAGTTGCTGCCTTCGTATTCGGCTTTGTCAATGCGCGCCAGTTCTTTTTCATTGATACGGCCGACGTAGCCGATGGAATGGGCGAACAAGCCTTCGTAAGGATAATGCCGTATCAGGCGGGCGGCGATATCAACACCGGGAAAGCGGTAGCGGTTCACGGCAATACGGGCCACTTCTTCGTCCGTCAGCCGGGTGCGCAGGGGAATGGGTTTAAAGCGGTTGTAAGGCCCCAATTGTTCTTTAAAGCGCGCGATATCCGCGTCGGTGATGTCAATAATCTCGGCCAGAGACGCGATGGTGGCGTCCATGTCCTTGATACGTTCCGGGGTCAACTCCAGGTTGTAGGCCGGCAGGTTTTGCGCCAGTAGATTGTTGTTGCGGTCGTAAATGAGGCCCCGGGTCGGAGGAATGGCGCTGATATAAAAGCGGTTTTCCTCGGACATCGTGGTGTAAACATCATGGTTGATGACCTGCAGATAAATGAGGCGGCCGATGATCATCAACGTCAGCAACAGCGAAAAAATCAACGCCACCACCACGCGAATGTTGAACATGCGCGTTTCGCGAAAATGATCTTTTAATGTAATGCCGGATTGCA
Source organism: Gammaproteobacteria bacterium (assembly GCA_050116575.1). Classification (GTDB taxonomy): domain Bacteria; phylum Pseudomonadota; class Gammaproteobacteria; order SZUA-152; family SZUA-152; genus JAKEGK01. The sequence goes on from JASFOJ010000029.1 coordinate 32,607, forward strand.
TAACTTAAGACTGTGCAGGCAATTAGGAATAATGTGTCGAATGGTCATCGGACCCGGTAAAAACGCCGCACGCCCCGCAGCAGGGTAAAAACAAACGGCCATAACAACATGCTGGTGACCGATGCGAACCAGTAGGTCCAGCTTTGCGCGGATTGTCCGGTAAATCCCGTAACCCACAGGGTAATAATCTGGTACAGGGCGATAAGAATCAGCACGCTCAAGGCCTGTTGCCACAACGGGAAAAGGCGGATGCGAAGATGCAGTTTAATGGCTAGGAACGCCACAATGGCAAACCCCAGGGCGTTTTGTCCCAACAGGGCACCGGTGGCAACGTCGAGAATCAGGCCCATGAACCACGCAACAATGACACCAACCCGGTTGGGTAACGCGATGCACCAGTATATCACTGCCATAATTAACCATTGCGGGCGTGCCGGTTCGGCCCATTCCGGCAGTGGCATCATCATCAGCGTGAGCGCCACGACGAATGAAATCAGTATGACAAAACCACCCTGGGACTTGGCTGCGATCACTTATTGGTCTCCTTGCGTTTCTTCCGCTGACGGCGGTTGGGCAGCCGGGGTGCCGGCAGCCGGCGCCGGATCAGTCGTCGATTGATCGGCGGTGGTGCCGGATACCGTGGTTTCTGCCGATTGCTGCGTTGGTGCAACAGTGACCGGGTTAGCCGGTGGAGGTGTCGTTTCCGCGGGTACCTGTGGCGGTGGCTGGTCCGTTATCTGCGGCGTCGATTGAAGGTCCACCAGGTCCGAGCTTGCGGTTTTGCTGCCTGGCCACACCAGCAACACCTCACGGCTGCGTTCCAGCAAGGCAATGGGTTCAGCAGTAACGGTGGCGTAAGGTTGGGTAGGATTGATTTCCACTTTTGTAATTCGGGCCACCGGATAGTCTGCGGGGAAACGTCCTCCCAGCCCGGAACTGGTGAGCAGGTCGCCTTTCTGGATATCGGCGCTGTTTGGTAAATAAGGGATTTCCAGCACATCCGGCGCCCCGGTGCCCAACGCGATGGCGCGCAATCCATTGCGATTTACGTGGACCGGGATAGCGTGGTTGGGATCGGTAATCAACATCACGGTGGCGGAAAACGGGCCTACATGGACTATTTGCCCCATGATGCCTTCCGCATCCAATACTGGCTGGCCCATGTACACACTATCGTTACTGCCTTTATTGACGACGATTTGCCGGGAAAAAGGATCCAGGTCGATCGCTAACAGTTCGGCGATTAAAACGTTTTCACCGACTTTTTTGGACGACTGTAGTAACTCGCGCAGACGGACATTTTCAATGCGCAGCGCCGCCAGTTTTTGCAGCTGGGCCTTGAATAACAACTGCTGCATCCGCAATCGTTCGTTTTCCTCCAGCAACTGTTCACGGCTGCTGACGCTTTCGCCCATCCAGTGGCCCACCGCCACCGGTAGATTGACCAGGTACTGGATAGGATAAATCACCACTGAAATTGCCGAGCGGATGGCTTCCATATGGTGTTGGCGGTGATCCACCACCATTAACGTGATGGACAATATACATACAATCGCCAAGCGGGTAGCGATGGATGGCCCTTGTATGAATAGCGGTTTAATAACGACCTCCGTGAATACAGGCGCTGGAAACCGGGTAAATGGTTAAAGTTTAAGAAGTTAAGTTAAAAACAACCGATATATGCAAGATTGGTGCGCGAAAATATGCGCACAGGCATCTTAGCAAATGTTGCCGCAGGGAGGTAACAACAACGGGATTATGCATGTACGTCGACCGGCACTGCCTTTGTTTCGGTCGGCATTATTAACAGTCTGTCTGTTGTTATTCAGTGGTAAATACTTCGGTACCCGTTTCGTCCATCATTTCCAGGGCGCGGCCGCCGCCTCGCGCAACACAGGTCAGCGGGTCTTCAGCGACAATGACCGGCAAACCGGTTTCTTCCATCAGCAACCGATCAAAGTCACGCAACAATGCGCCGCCACCGGTTAATACCATACCACGTTCGGCAATATCGGCCCCCAGTTCCGGCGGGGTTTTTTCCAGAGCGGTTTTCACCGCACCAACGATACCCGCCAGTGGTTCCTGCAGGGCTTCCAGAATTTCGTTACTGTTCAGGGTAAAACTGCGGGGAATACCTTCCGCGAGATTGCGGCCGCGCACTTCGATTTCCTGGACTTCATCGCCGGGATAGGCGCTGCCGATTTCGTGTTTGATTTTTTCCGCGGTGGATTCGCCGATCAGCGTGCCATAATTACGGCGTACATAATTGGAAATGGCTTCATCGAAACGGTCGCCGCCAATGCGCACCGAGGCGGAATAAACGATACCGGCCAGGGATATGACGGCCACTTCCGTGGTGCCGCCACCAATATCGAGGATCATGGAACCGTTGGCTTCATGCACCGGCATACCCGCGCCGATAGCGGCCGCCATGGGTTCTTCAATCAGGTATACTTCACGGGCTCCGGCTCCGGCCGCCGATTCCTTAATGGCCCGGCGCTCAACCTGGGTGGAACCGCAAGGCACGCAGACCAGTACCCGCGGGCTGGGATGCAGGAATTTGAACTTGTCTTTATGAACCTTGTGGATGAAATGCTGAAGCATTTTCTCCGTGACGGTAAAATCGGCAATCACGCCGTCTTTTAACGGGCGAATGGCCTGAATATTACCGGGCGTGCGGCCCAGCATGCTTTTGGCTTCCAGGCCTACGGCGGCGATATTCTTGGGATTGCCGGTGCCGCGTTCCATGCGAATGGCGACAACGGAGGGCTCGTCCAATACGATGCCTTGTCCCTTAACATATATCAGTGTATTGGCTGTTCCTAAATCGATCGACAGATCGTTTGAAAAAGCACCACGTAGTTTTGAAAAGTATCCCAAGGTATTGAACTCACTAGTGATTGTGTAAGATTGCGCTAATTTAGCAGTGCCTACGCTTTTGGGCAAGGCACCAATTGTGTAAACTTCTCAAGTTTTAAACATATCGGCAATAAATTGTCGGCATTTAGTAACAAAACTGGAAAAAAATATGTCGCTCAACAAGAAAGATGTAGAAAATATAGCCCACCTTGCCCGGCTTGCCATTGATGACAATGATATCCCGGGATATGTAAAAAATTTGTCCAATATTCTGGAGCTGGTGGAACAGATGAATGCGAACGATACCTCATCTGTTGAACCCATGGCTCATCCTCTTGATGCTGTACAACGATTGCGCAAAGACCAGGTCACCGAAACTGATCAACGGGAGCATTTCCAGAAAGCTGCTCCCAAGACCGAGGCAGGATTATACCTGGTACCCAAAGTTATCGAGTGATAACGCTTATCGTCCCGTGAGAGCAATACGTTAAGTATTATTTTTTTATTTTTGATTTTAACGTTCACTTTAGGATTTCGGCAGCATCGGTAATTTCGGTCGCGGCGGGTCACAGTCATCGTGATCAATCAATGCATCATCAGACAACGATAGACCTGGAACTGCAAAAATCATTCATTACGGAGTTTCAATGCATAGTAAAACGATCACTGAACTTTCACAAGCTTTAACGTCGCGTGAGTTCAGTAGCGAAGAATTAACTCAACACTATCTTGATCGCATTCATCGACACGGCGATCAGCTCAATTGTTGTATTACCGTAACTCCCGACCTTGCCTTACAACAGGCCCGCGCGGCAGATCAGGTTATCGCACAGGGCAAGGCAACGCCATTGACCGGGGTGCCGTTGCTGCATAAAGATATTTTTTGTACTGATGGCGTGAAAACCAGTTGCGGCTCCAAAATGCTGGATAACTTTATTGCGCCCTATGATGCGACGGTGGTGAGTCACTGCAAACAGGCGGGCACCGTGATGCTGGGCAAGACCAACATGGATGAATTCGCCATGGGGTCATCCAACGAAACCAGTTTTTACGGACCGGTGAAAAACCCGTGGAACACCGAGACCGTACCAGGCGGTTCGTCCGGAGGTTCGGCTGCTGCCGTTGCGGCGCGGCTGGCACCCATGGCAACTGGTACCGACACCGGGGGTTCCATTCGTCAGCCGGCATCGCTATGTGGTGTCACCGGATTAAAGCCGACCTATGGCCGGGTTTCCCGCTACGGCATGATCGCCTTTGCTTCCAGTCTCGACCAGGCCGGTCCCATGACCTGCAGTGCCGAGGACGCTGCACTAATATTAAATGCCATAGCCGGGTTTGATGAAAAGGATTCCACTTCCGTTGATCAACCGGTGCCGGACTATACGGCCACATTGAATGACAGTATCGCTGGATTGAAAATCGGTTTGCCTAAGGAATATTTCGGCGAAGGCCTCGACGGTGAAGTGGGTAAAGCCGTTGATGCGGCCATCAAGCAATATCAAAGTATGGGCGCCGAACTGGTGGATATCAGCTTACCGAACACCAGCACGGCTATTGCAACGTACTATGTAGTGGCCCCTGCTGAATGTTCTTCTAACCTGTCCCGCTATGACGGCGTGCGCTTTGGTTACCGTTGTGAAGACCCCCGGAACCTGGAAGATCTTTATAAACGTACCCGCAGTGAAGGTTTCGGACCGGAAGTCAAACGACGCATTATGGTTGGCACTTATGTGTTGTCGGCCGGATACTACGATGCCTACTACCTGAAGGCGCAAAAGCTGCGCCGGCTGATCAGTGATGATTTCAAACAGGCTTTTGAAAAAGTGGATGTTATTATGGGGCCCACGTCGCCGACGGTGGCTTTTAAAATGGGCGAGCGGCTGGATGATCCGGTTACCATGTATTTATCCGATGCTTACACCATCGCCACCAACCTGGCGGGGTTACCCGGCATGTCCATTCCCTGCGGCTTTGCCCATGACCTGCCGGTCGGGTTGCAGATTATCGGCGGTTATTTTCAGGAAGGGAAATTGTTAAACGTTGCTCACCAGTTTCAACAACAAACGGATTGGCATCAACGAGCGCCCGCGGGTTTTGAGTAATACGGACTTCACCGCAAAGGGTTGCTCTTGCCAACTCATGCGCTCCGTTGCACTCGTTCTTTCTGAACAGCGCGTTAAGGTGCAGAGTTAAGAGCTAAAAAGGTTTAAAACAGAAAAGCATTGCGTTTACGCGGCATCGTTTATGGTCCAGGTGTAACGCGCTGAGTAGGAGCCAGCCCTGCTGGCGATAATGAGCGAGACATGAATCCGGTATTTGAGTTAGCCGTTGTTAATCGGGTTTTTGAGGGATGAGCATGGGTTGCAGCCGGGGTAGTCACGACAAGTCGGTGCACGGACCGAATGTTGATCGCCTGCAGGCAGGCGCCTACCCAAGAACAAACCATGCAAGAACAAACTATGAAGGTTACTTGCGGTGTAGGAGCCAGCCTTGCTGGCGATAGCGTGTCGGGCCAACTGATGCAGTAAAAATCAGGATAGACGTTCACGATATCGTGGCGTTAAACAATTTTTAAAAGCATAAAATCGAGAACAAAATATGGAATGGGAAGCAGTCATCGGGCTGGAAATACACACCCAGCTATCGACAAAGAGCAAGATATTTTCCGGCGCCTCCACCGCCTACGGTGCCGAGCCTAATACCCAGGCCTGTGCCGTGGATCTGGGGTTGCCGGGTGTATTGCCGGTACTCAATGAAGAGGTGGTGCGCATGGCGGCCAAATTTGGTCTGGCCATTGGCGCCTCTGTTGCGAAACATTCGGTATTTGCCCGGAAGAATTATTTTTATCCGGACCTGCCAAAAGGTTACCAAATCAGCCAGTATGAATTACCCATCGTGCATGACGGCAAGTTGGAAATCGTATTGGAAGACGGTACCGCGAAAATTATTGGCGTGACGCGCGCGCATCTGGAAGAAGATGCCGGGAAGTCATTACATGAAGATTTTCAAGGCATGACCGGCATTGATTTAAACCGAGCCGGTACGCCGTTGCTGGAGATTGTTTCCGAGCCGGATATGCGCTCGGCCGAAGAAGCTGTCGCCTACATGAAAAAACTGCATTCCCTGGTGCGTTACCTGGAAATTTGCGACGGCAATATGCAGGAAGGTTCGTTTCGCTGCGACGCCAACGTGTCGGTGCGGCCCAAGGGGCAACAGGAATTCGGTACCCGTGCCGAGTTAAAAAATATTAATTCGTTCCGCTTCGTGGAACGCGCTATTAACGTGGAAATTGAACGCCAGATTGACATCATCGAGGGCGGTGGTGAAGTGGTGCAGGAAACTCGGCTGTATGATCCGGATAAAAACGAAACCCGCCCCATGCGCACCAAGGAAGAGGCCAACGACTATCGTTAC
>JASFOJ010000030.1:0-38574 GCA_050116575.1 Gammaproteobacteria bacterium
CCCTCCAGCCGGTTCCCTGAATGTGTTGGCGGGCCAAAGCGCCATAACTCCCGTTGGTCCCGGATTTTTACTGCCCGCTAAATCGCCTCGTTGGGTAATTTGTGGCATACTGTTGCCCGGTTGCCGCATCGGGAAGGCTCCTGGAGAGACGATGCGGAGTGGCGCAAACTGGCATAGGTTGCGCGAAAATTATGATAAATAGACACAACTGTCTATTGGTACAATTATATTAAAAGGTAGAATCGGAGGCATTATGAGGGGTATTCGTACAGCCTATAAATTTCGGCTCACATTTCTGGCGGGTTTAATCGGTTTAGGGTTGGTGTATAGCGCGATATGCACCGCGGCGGACAAAGCCGAAACCGTGCCTGCCGCGAGTCTCCATGACTATGTATTTTCAGCCAATCAGGCGGCTGATGATATGTCTGTTTACCACATCGATACCGCGACTGGCGCCCTCAAAGAGCTGGCGGGTTCACCGTATAAAACCGGAGCATTTCCGGTTTCCGTGAAGGTTTCGCCCAATGGTAAATTTGTTTATGTCACCAATCAGGGATCAAACACGGTTTCCGGATTCAAACTGGATAAAAAGACCGGCAAATTAGTACATTTGAAGGGGTCACCGTATCCGGCGGGCGAATATCCAGACGCGATTATAATCAGCGAGGATAGCCGGTTTGCCTATGTTACCAATGAAGACGACAATTCGGTGCTCAGTTTTTCTATTGATCCTGAGAGCGGTGCCCTGACGCGGACCGGCAAAACGGTGGCGACGGGCAAACATCCTATTTCCATTAACGTGGCGCCTAACGGAAAATTTGCATTCGTGTCTAACTTTGATGACGCCACCGTAACGGGTTACCGTATTGATCACAGCGACGGGCAGTTGCACCCCACCGGCACTAAAGCCAAAACTGGCGAACATCCGATTTACACCACTATATCGCCGGATAGCCGCTTTATCTATGTTGCCAACTACGGTGAGATTACAGTATCGGCTTTTGAAATTGATCCGGATTCGGGTAAGTTACGCGAGTTGCCCGGTTCACCGTACAGTGCCGGTGCGCAACCTTATTCGGTGACTGTTGATCCCGGGATGCACTTTCTTTATGTCGCGAACTGGGGCAGCCACGACGTGTCGGCATTTAAAATTAATTCCAAAACCGGCACGCTTGCCGAGATCAAGGGCTCCCCGTTCAAAGCAGACTGGTATCCTTACGCGGTGGTTGTGGATTCGCAATCCCACTATGCCTACGTAGCCAACAACGCCGCCAACAATATCAGCGCTTATACCATTGATGCCAGGACAGGTGCTTTGGCAGAGTTGAAGAACTCGCCTTATAAATCTGATGCAGGTCCTTATGGGATGGCGATTGGATACTAATACGTTATAAAACTACACCAATCAATGGATAACAATCCGTACCGTGTTCTGCGGGCGCGGTACGGCTTTTTGGCACAGGCGCGGTCCTATGCAATGCTGTGAGACTATCGTGTACGGACGCTAACCCGTGCGATAACCACCCACTATGAGCCGCGCCCCGCGGTAACCGCTTACACTGTAGGTATTTGCCTGTAGGCATGGAAATGGCGCAAAAACGGTTATATCCAAGATTCCTGATACGAATACCGTGGTGGTTTGATGTGCTGCTGGCAGGGGCGGTATATTACACGCTCAAGTACTGGCTACCCACCTTGTATTTTAAAAATGCCATGGTTAACCGGTTTGTTCACGCCTTACCGCAATTTGCAGAAATTTTCGCGTTCATTCTACTGGTAAATGCCGCGTTTTCCGCCTTTCATGCCTGGCGGAACAGAGCACATAACGGGCGATAGGTCAGTTCGTTCGTTAATTGGTTTTTGTTAAGGCGGCTCTGTTAATGCAGCATTATTAATACTATAGCCTTAATGTGTTGCAGCTCTACCACGCAACCGTAGCCCCATGGTACAACGTACAATCTTCAATAGGTGAGCAGCAAAAGGTACAGACAACACGGTACACCCGCGTGAATCGGGCAACGCAAACCGCGAAATGAATCGATGAAATTAATGGTTTGCCGAGTGTGCTTTTTTGTCGGTTTTTTTCTTGGGCCGTTTAGTGGGACTTTTACCGGGGCTTAATGTGAACCAGTCTTCCTGTCTGATTTCGTGAAAGTAGTCGGCTTCTTCGATCAGTAAAGCCGATGTGGTTTTGCGCACCGCCGCAATTTCAACCCTCACACCTTCACCGGACAGGTGGCGCACCAGTTCAATATAGTCGGAATCACCGGACATGATTATTATCGTATCCACTTTACTGGAAAGTTGGGTTGCCTTGATGGTAAGTGGTATATCGGCGCTTTTATGGCAGGGTCGTACTGATCCATGATACTTGCTATGGAGTCGTTCCCGCAGTTTTTCGGAAATCTGCTTGCCTTCACGAAAATACACTAACCGGTTCAAGCCTCGGTTATCCAGTAGCCTGGGTATCAGCGTGTCAAAATTGATCATGGTTTGCCGGTCGCCACAGATTTCATGAATGCTGCGTTCAATATTGTTACCATCCACGAGGATGGCGACAGACTGGGTAATATTAACGTTTGGATCTGCTTGTTCATTCATAGTGTAACTTTACCGTACAATACACTCTAAAACAACGTGGCTGATCTAACTTACTGTTTTGGCGGCCATCCAGCTGGCGACAGGGGTAAAAGACGACTACGTAAAAAGTCACAGTGTACTACGGCTATGTATGGCCCGTATTCTGGAGCGGGTATGTAGAAATTGACAATAGAGCTACTTTATATCACTGCGCTTAAATCGAGCAAGACTTTCAGGGTGGCGCTGGTTTGACGGTTAAATTAACTTCATGAATTATGATAATTGCGGCACAGGAAATATTGGCGTAATACCATACATTGTCTGTGATATTTTAACCGGGCCCGCTATAATAGCTCGCGTTAAAATTATTAAACGTTAATCCGGGGGTGGTCCGACTTATCATTGTGCGGTCGGATATTGCGGGGGAAAATTATGCGCTTGGAGCATTTTGAAATACTAAAGCCTGTTTGTCCACGTTGCAGGTCTGAGCGGGGCGTATTGTCGTATTTGGTAGTCGCCAACAAAGTTCAACAATCGGCGGATATGCTTATTGAAGGTAATCTGGTTTGCCCAGACCGGTTCTGCAACCAGGAATATCCGGTAATCGATGGCATCCCCGTCATCGTAAACAACATCAAAAAATACATAAATGATAATTTCTATTATTTGACTGTCCGCGACGATTTGTCATCGCTGGTGGCCTCGATGCTCGGCGATGTTGCAGGACCCGGATCGGCGTTTAACAATATGCGTCATTTTCTTAGCACTTACGCATGGGACCACTACGGTGACAAAGCCCCGGCAGGTGAGTTGGGGGCCGGGTACCAGGATATTACACCGGGCAATGCTGTTCGCTGTTTGCAGGCAGGTTTATCCTTACTGGAGCAGGTGCCTAAAACGCCGGCTATCGATATCGGTTGCGCGGTTGGTCGAACGACGTTTGAGTTAGCCGCGCAACTAAACGGACTGGTCCTGGGAGTGGATATGGGTTTTCCGATACTGCGCGTTGCGCAACAGGTATTGCGCGAGGGCCGGATTTCATTTCCCCTTAAGCGGGTAGGAATTGTTTTTGATCACTATGAGTTTGAAATCAACATGGACAATAATCAGTATGTTGATTTCTGGGCCTGTGACGCACAGGCTTTGCCATTTGCGGATGAAAGCTTTGGTTTTGCAAGCGGCTTAAATGTAATTGACACAGTTGCGGCACCCCGCAAGGTGTTGGTGTCAATCAATGATGTCCTTGCAAATAAGGGAAAAGCAATATTGTCCTCTCCCTATGACTGGTCGCCTCCGACACCGGTTCAGGCGTGGATTGGCGGTTTTGGTCAGCGTAACCACCATGAAGGAGACAGCGACGCGGCATTGAAGGCATTGCTGGGTGGTGATATCTCACCCCGCAATACCGGTGGTTTATCAATCATAGGCGAGATTGCCAATCATCGTTGGGATGTAAGGGTACACAATCGGCGCAGTGTCCGTTATGATACCCACATCGTCGCCTGTGAAAAAAACTTTCCCGATGATTGTTGAAGGTTCGTTCTGCGCGAGTATTAATGTAATGCGTGGTATAGGTTGAACCCAAACAACTATAGCGGTGCTTCCCCGGTTTGTTTTTCTTCTTCCTCGTCGTCCCATTCAGTCCGGGGGTCCATTTCCACCGCCGCGCTACCCGTCCGGGTAAATGGCACGAATTCACTTTGTTCTTCCATGGGCGGCGCTTTGCTGGTTGACATGCGGTGTACGGTATAGAGCCCAAGCAATAGAAAGACAGCGGCAAAATACAGCGTTAAATACCGGGCGCCAATCGTTTGCATTATAATTCCTGCGATTATCGGTCCAATTGCAGCGCCCACGCCATTGAGCAACAACAATCCACGAGTGGCATCGGTTACTTCGTCAGGGTCGATGTGGTCATTGGTATGAGCCACCATAAGAGAATATACCGCAAAGGAAAAACCACCGTAAAAGATGGCGCTGATATACATTCCTGCGCGCGAAACCGGTGCTGACAGGAATATAAGCACAGCGCATACGACGGTAAGAAAACTGACAATCATGAGTACTTTGCGCCGGTCGTGTTTGTCCGATTGATGGCCGATGGGCACTTGCAGCAGTGCGCCACCAAAAATCACTGAACTCATAAACAATGCGATCTCCGTTTCGGAAAAGCCCAGGTCATGGGCGTATAAAGCGCCAAGTCCCCAAAAGGCGCCGTTACCCAAACCGGTGCACAGCGCACCGGCCACACCAACAGGCGAAATCGAGATTAGCCGCCTAATGATTAGTCTGGGGACCACAATCTGCGGAGGTTGTGTTAATCGCGTTACGGCAATGGGTACCAGTGCCAGGGCAAAAAATATTGCGCACAATACCAACGTGGCAAGCTCCGCTGCGCCATAGAATAAAATGAAATATTGGGCTGTACCCAGTGACAACAGTGTTATCGAAACGTAGATCCCGAATATTTTGCCGCGATTGTGGGCATCCAGCAGTGTGTTCAGCCAACTTTCGATAACCAGGTATAAACCCACCATGCACATACCGGTTATTACCCGTAACAGCCACCAAACGTATGCATCCACAATCAGGCCGTGTACCAACACGGATGCTGTTCCAAATGCCGCCAGCACTGTAAATGCGCGAATATGACCGACCTGGTGAATCAGGCGGGGACACAGATAGGAACCTACTATATAACCGATAAAAAACGCCGACATGATGATGCCCGTCGCGGTATCGGAAAAATGTTCCAGGCCGGCGCGGATACCCAGTGTGGTTCCCAACAGGCCGCTACCCAATAATAAAATGGCGACGGCGAGTAGCAGGGAGTAGATCGACAGGATCTTGGATAGCATCGACTATGATGTCCGGTCAGTTCGTTGCGCTTCGCCAAAGGTCGCCCAACACATTGGCGGCCTGCGAGGCTGAAAAAGTGGGGCCAGGACTATGGGTCTGGTTAAAATGTGTCCAATTACCGCTGGGAGCGTTTGTAGAGGCGGTTGGCGTCATAATGGATGGCCATGGTGTAGCAAAATGTTCTCCCGGGCGTGGATATATCAGACTATCGTAGCGACAATTAGTACCGTTTCGTGCCACGGCTGTTGAATGCAATGTTAATGACAATTTTGTCTGTTCTCAACGAAATTGCATTGATCCCGATTGGCACGGCGAGAGTCCAATTTGGATTATTTTTCAGTGCCGGCGCTAATACCATCAGCCGGTGTTTAGCCTGAAATTTATTGAAACTTAAGTTCCCGGTCGCAAGATGGCTATGAGCGTAGCGGCGGCGTAATATTGCCGGGCGCATTTATAGCTGAATTCCGGAACGTTGGCTACTGAATTTTAAATGGTTGGAAACGCTTTGGGGCAGGGCCGGTCGCATATTGCCTGCCTCTAGTGCCGCGCAGGGCGGTGTTCCGGCCGCAATCCGGCAGGTAACCGGAACTGGCGATGTGCAGTTGTACCGTATACTGGTGTGATAGCCGTCACATATCTGGTAAGGTCACACGCCCGAAATCACAACTCTTTTATACCCGTCATTTGATGTACTGCAACAACTCACTGCTTACTATTTTGTTGTATCTGTTCGCGGTGTTATTGAATAAAGTTTGCAGTACCAAAGCGACCTGAAGCACATATTGGATTGTTTTCACGCGACTTTGCAGGTTCTGTGATTGAATTTAGATTTTTTTAATCAACTTATTTTTATACTTGCCGTGTAATAAACAAAGTGTTGTCAATATCGGATATAAAAATGCCAATGGAACAGGAATAAATGGCATGATAATTCAAACAGTAAAATACAAGGGTTGGATGCAACCGGAGGATTTAATGGACGCAATGCAGCAAGGGTTTACACTTATCGAGTTAATGATCGTAGTAGCGATAATCGGGATACTGACGACGGTAGCGTTGCCCGCTTATCAGGACTATGTCGTACGCACAAAGATCGCGGAAGTCATGGTGTTCGCTGATGCAGCGAAATCCGGGCTTTCCGAATTTTACATGTCAGCGGGCCAAATGCCTGATGCCGCGTCACAGGCGAATATCAATACAGATCCGGCGCAAAGTGATTATGTCAGTGCGATTACCTTCACCACAACAACAAGCAGCGCGACGATTAGCTATACTTTGGCGGATATTGGTGCAGCGGGTAATATCGCCATGGTCGGCACCGTAACAGGTAACGGCATTAAATGGGACTGTGGTAGCGCGGCGACGACGGTCGGAGACCGTTATTTGCCGATTTCCTGCCGGTAACAATACTTATCGAGCTTGTTATAAGAAACGGTTTGCAGCCATGCAGCGGTTTTGGTCTTTTAATGTATCTACTTTGATTGCGGATACAGAGACGCAATCCGGTCACTGCGATAAACTCTCCAACCCGCTTCCGGGTCCGCTGTCTCGTCCGTAATGAATATATGGAATACTTCGCGAGCGGGATCGCTGTGGGTTACTTCGATAATACGCGCGGCGAGTTTGTCTTCCGCTGAATGGACATTACCATGAGTAATCAATACATTGTTTTTGTTCGGTAGCAGATCGGCGTCACCCAGTGCAGCAGAAAAATATCTGTGGGGTGCTGATTGTCCGTATTGCCACACCAATTTGATTCGCCTGTTCTGTTCATCAATGGCATATTCCACGGCCCGGCTGAAGCTGTCGGAGATCGGCATTCCGGGATCGAACGGGCTGGCCCGGTAATTTCCATTGTCATAGACCATCAGGTGCCCGTTGGGTAATAACATGGGGGCATGCGCGTGATAGGGGAAAAAGTATTTTGTGTTATTGACCGGTTTCAGCAGGTATTTGCCATACTTATCCCGGTCCCAGTTCTCGGGGGGCGCCAATATCCAGATCAATTGACCGGTTTGGCGGCTGAATTTTGTGATGGTATCCAGGTGGCGGGATGAAACGATTACGGCATCATCCGTCGCATCGTAAATCACGGCGTTGCCGTGCGACCAGTCCCGTGTTTTTGTATTGAAAAACGAATCCCAGTATTTTCCCAAAGACCCGTAGCCAATCCGGTAAGGATCAAGAATATCCAGCAATGACCATTGGTTGACAATTTTGCCATCGGATCCAAATTCCACGATGACATCACCGGCAACCCTGGCTTTTGCTTTGGGCGCGGCGGGATCGGTTTCACTGGTGGGATAATTGTCGTAGGTGCGCTCTTCGATACTGAGTGCCAGAAAGTGGCCATTGTCCATGGGGTAGACTTCGTGATGAAAAGCCGGCGTCGCAACAGGAAAAGCGCTGATGTTCTGACGGGATTGTCCCACCGCTTTCCATTCCCGGAGCCGGTTCCCTAACATGTCCATCTCGATATACTTGCCGCCTTCAAGAAATTGCAGATGACCGGCGTCGTTTTGCCGGACATCCGTATAACGGGAGCCCGTTTGATACCACACCACCTCACCCTTGGCATCCACAATCACAATCAAAGCACCGAATTCCGCGTTGCTGCCTTCCGGTACCACGTCGAAGAGGGTATAGCCGGGTTCCATCTGATCCGGCTTGCTGATAAGGGTGGTGATATGCGGAAAACCATCGGGTAGCGGTTGTGTTGAGGTTTCGAGGCATTTTTGATAAACCGTTTTGATACCACCGCGGCTGATCGCGCGTACCTCGATTTGATAGCTTTTATCCGGTTTGAAACCCAGTACCGGTTGAGCGTGGGATTTACTAAATTGATTGAACTCGACGATACGGGTTTGACGGCCGGTGGTTATCGCCAGTTCAACCCGAGTGGGGATATCCGTAGCCAATGTCAGCAGCCCGGCCAATGGTGTGGTGAGGTGGGGATCCATTTCGAACGCCGGTTCTTCCACAAACGCCGGCGCGGACCCGGAGAAGATGGCCGGTAACTGGCTACATCCTGTTATTGCCAGGACAGATAGAAAAAACCATATTATCGAGATGCGAGATAAATAACAGGCCGTAAATATTTTATTGTGTGAATACCCCGGTAAAATACCCATGATAAAGTGACGTGCCTTATTTTGTTTTATTTTATGGTGCCTCCCCCAAGGAACTCATATCATCTTCCATGAATGAATGGGTATAGTACGCGCCGCCGCCGCCAGGGGTCAAATATGACCCATCAAATCGAGAATCGATGTAGATCGTGGTGACGGGAATGCTGACGTCTGTGCCGGCAAAATCCCTATTTAGATCAGATTTCAGCTCCAGAAGACGGATGATTGTCATTGCGACAGATATGATCGCTGCTCATAACAGTGGCTTTCAGTGTTCAAAAAGCCATTATCTGTTAAACCCGCAAATGGCGACGTTGTTATCATTGTAAAAGTTATTTAACCACAGTTAAGTTTCGGTTTTTGGGGTAAAAAAAACTGGATGATCAAAAAATAGTCATGATAGTATGAGTTCATGTGCAGTATTGTTGCACGGGTTCTGGCGTGCAATTTGAGCCAGTGCTTTCCCAGCCAAGCGCTGTTCCGGAGGAAGGGGGCGTGCATGATGAGTCGTATATCCATAACCGAATTGTTGTTTCTATCAGTGGTATTCCTGCTGGTCTATTCCGAAACCTCGTCAGGTGCTGAACTGAGTTGGTCCGTCAAGTCCGCCAGTATCAGCCAACACCATATCAAGGATTGATCTAAACGGATCGCTACCCGTGTGACGAAAAACGCACAGTAGCAGGTCGTGGTCATGATTGAGATGTCGTATATGCAGTATCGTAAACGTTGGTCGTTGAAAAGGCGGTTAGTACCCGTTGTCGCATTTTCCATAATGAGCTGTTCGTGCCTGGCCGTAACCGCAACGGATATCACGGAATGTGACCGGCTGGCAGCGCATCCCGGTGACCCCGAGAAAAGGGCGCCAGGTGTTTCCTGGTCCAATCTGGACGCCAAAGCGGCGCTGATCGCATGTGAAAAAGCCATAAAACGCCAGCCCTCCATCGCCCGCCTGCAATATCAATATGCCAGGATTCTGGACAAACAAAAACGCTACCGTGAAGCCGCAACATGGTATGGCAAGGCCGCGGAGCAGGGCTATGCATCAGCACAAAACAGTCTGGGTTACGCTTATGAGCGGGGCCAGGGGGTACCGGCCAATAACCAAAAAGCGTTTTACTGGTATAAGCAGGCGGCGCAACAGGGCCACGCTCAGGCGCAAAACAATCTGGGTACTCTGTATTTCAATGGTAAGGGTGTAGCCGCGGATCGTCAGCAGGCGTTGCTCTGGTACCGTAAAGCGGCACAGCAGGGAAATGCGACCGCACAGCAAAATATCGGCGTTATGTACAGCAGGGGTTATGGTGTCAGGCAAGACGAAGAGGCCGCCTTTAACTGGTTTTTAAAAGCGGCTAACCTCGACAACTCCCACGCGCAATATAATGTTGGAATGTCTTATTTCTACGGCAAAGGCGTGGAGCCGGACCGCAACAAGGCCAAACAATGGTTTGAAAAAGCCGCGGTCAATGGTAATTACCAGGCTTCCGAAGCGTTACGCCGGATGCAATTCCGCACGGCTTATTGTAATTCACTGCGAACCATATCAAAAACCGAATCCGCTGCTCCGGTTGCGGGCAAAAGGTTAAGACGCCGTCTGTGCCCCTGAGTGGTATCCAAATTCGCCACTAGCCATCTATCGTTATTACTGCTTCTGGCGTTGTCGTCGCTATAATGCTGGTTTTCCATTCCTGTTGCCTTAATTCCTTTGAACAGTGTTTTTCTGCGTTGAGCCGAATCGTTGACAGCCGTGTTGCTCAGCCGGTCCGGATGATCGATTGGCCGCTGCGTCGTCGAAAAAATAATACGTACAACTACCAATTGTGGGAAATCCCATAACCACTTTACTGGGTGTAGCGCAACTGCAATCATTGCGGTGATCACTGGATCCGGTCGCCGCAATTGCCTCAGAATGCCTTGGAACAATAGTGGTTAGTCTGCAACGAAACGCTAGGTCGGGCAGCGCAAGGTCACAATGCCCCGTCAATTAGCGGTCTACGTAGAAATACTGATCAGCGGCGGGTCTTGTAGTCATTAATGATCTCCTTTTTATCTATTTAATTGGCAATTATTGAGAAAGTGACTACGCCCTGTTGGCAGCTAACCTTACGCGGCACCCCGATCGACACTATTGTGGTATCTACCAGTAGACGCGTTTCCTGTTTTCTAATATCAATAGTCATAGGGATGCAGTATTGCGAAATTGCAATGACATGAGTAATGAATTTATTAATGTTGTGTTTTAATAGTCATCCCCTTTTTGCGGTCAAGAGCTACTACGACTAACTAATGCTGTATATACATCAACCATTTACCTTTATTTGATAAGGGAATACAACATGGAACCGATAAAGATCACGTGTAGCGGATGCCGGTTGCGACACCTTTGTTTGCCGACTGGATTAAATACCATCGAGTTAAAAAAATTTGAAGAAATTGTCAAGCAGCCGCGTCCCTTACAGCGAGGACAACAAATATACCGACCGGGTGATACGTTCAATGCAATTTATATTGTGCGCAGCGGTTCAATCAAAACCTACACGACGATGAGCACGGGAGAGCAGCAGGTAATCGGTTTTCATTTGCCGGGTGAGTTGGTGGGGCTGGACGGTGTCAGTGAAGATGAGTTTACCTCGACCGCGGAAGCCATGGAGATGACCAGTGTTTGTGAAATTTCCTTTAGCAAACTTGAACAAATTATGGGGCAGGTAAAAACACTGCAACACCAGGTGCACCGGCAGATGGGCAAGGAACTGTTAATTGATCAGCAATTGCTGATTCAATTAGGCAAAATGAATGCGGAACGGCGGGTAGCGGCGTTCCTGTTGAACATTTCAGACCGATTGCATACCCGGGGTTTTTCCCCCTTTGAGTTTCATCTTCCCATGACACGGATTGATATTGGCAACTATCTGGGACTGGCGGTCGAAACTGTGAGCCGGCAATTTACCCATTTCCAGGTACAGGAAACCATCCGTGTATTAAGGAAACATGTTGTCATCAATAGTATTGATCAGCTTAGATCGATTGCCAATGTTGATGATATCCACGGTTTGCACAAACCGCGGATCAGCAGGGAAATGCACCGCGACGTGTCGTGATTTCTGGTATACTGGGGTTTTGAATTTAAAACCCCTGGCCGGATATCAGCCCGTCGATTGAATGAGTTTATCAGTACTGCTATGCAGCGATCTTGACCGTACGTTGTTGCCCAATGGCCAGCAGCCGGAATCACCGCGCGCGAGGTCGTGTTTGCGGACTGCTGCACAGCAAGCCGGTCTGATCCTTACCTATGTTAGCGGGCGTCACGAGCGATTAATTCGTGACGCCATTCAGGACTACCAAATCCCTATACCACACTACGCCGTTGGCGACGTAGGCACCACGATATATCAGATTCGCGGCAACCATTGGCAACCGTGGCGGGAATGGAGTGATGCCATTGCCGGTGATTGGGCCGGCGCCGAACACGGGGATTTAACAACACTGTTCGAAGATCTGGATATCCTCAAGTTACAGGAAACTGAAAAACAAAACCAATTCAAATTAAGTTACTACACGCCAACCACTTTTAACCGCGACAACCTGATCACTGAAATGCAAAACCGCCTGGACAACAAGGGTGTTAAAGCCAGCCTTATCTGGAGCGTTGACGAAGCCGCCAAGGTGGGTCTGTTGGATGTCCTGCCGGCATCGGCAACAAAGCTGCACGCGGTAGAATTCTTGATGGACCGCCTGCAGTGTCCGGTAAGCCAAACGGTGTTTGCAGGAGACAGCGGAAATGACCTGCCCGTGGTGACCAGCGGCAGGGTACAGGCGGTACTGGTGAAAAACGCCCATCCTGATGTGATTCGGGAAGCGGAATCAGAGCTGGCGCGCAAAAATGCGATGGACAAGCTGTACGTTGCCCAAGGTGGATTACTGGGTATGAATGGCAACTACGCCGCCGGTGTTTTGGAAGGGCTGGTTCATTTTCTTCCGCATACCCGCGATTGGCTGGAATAAATATTGATCGTTGAGATCCCGTTAACTGGACGGGTTGCGGTTACCGTATCAAGCCGGGTTACAGAAAATCGGACGTAGCGTTACATGATAACATGGGACAGTGTGTGGCTGTCCATCGTCCATGTCCGGCCAGGTTGTCGTCTCTGAGAGCATACCTGTTCAGCCTAAAATGTGAACCAGATCACATTTCAGGTTCTCCCGCAATGATTTTTCTATTTTCCAACATGTGGTTACCGATACATACGCAAGGGCCTTCTTTAATTACCCATTAAGGAAATATTATGCGTATCGGCAAAAATCCACTCCTGCGACTACTATTTATCAGTATCGTCTTATTACTCAACGCGTGCGTCGTTGTAGTAAAACATAATCCTAACGGACACCCGCCGCCACATACTGCTTCATCATTTGCTTATTGGTACTACTATCCAAATTCCCAGGTTTATTATAACATTACGGAACATTACTATTACTACCCCGACGGCCAGCGATGGATCAGGGTTAAATCGTTGCCCGCAGGATGGGTGTTGAATAAAGGTTATCGTGTGCGGTTGAAATTATCCGGTAGCCCTTATCGCCAGCATACCCATCATAAACGTCAATATCCTCCAAAGCGGCGGACCGCCAACGGCCCCGGTAACAGGCATCACGGCAAACACGAGGGCAGACAAGGTCACCCACACCAGGGTGGAGACCATGAAAAGCATCCGGGCAACGATCATGGTAAGCGTCATGGCCTATTCGGTAAATTACCCGGTTTTAAAACCGGTCCGCGCGATGAGCAGCATAAACCGGATCACGCTAACCGGGGCAAGGGATCGGACAAACACCAGCAATCGGAGCATGCCAACCGCGGTAAAGGCGCGGAAAAACATCACCAACAGGAACACGCCGGGGCGAAAGCCCATAAGCGGCCAGCTCAGGCGAACGCCGGCAAATCCCATGGCAAGCCTGTGAACCATCAACGCCAGGCCGGCGCGACGACGCGCCGTAAAGGAGATGCTAAAAAGGGCGGCATGGAAAAAGCAAATCGGCCACTGGGAAATCAACAGCCACCGGCAAATCAGGCCGAAGCTCGTCGTGAGCAAGGCGGCGTTAAGCACACTGCTAACGGCAAAATGAAAGCCAAGTCATCAACTGCTCAGCAGCAACGGGCAGGGAATACAAAACAATCCCGGGACAAAGTGACACACAAAACTGCGGTTAACGCCGCAATGCAATCCAGGGGTGCACATCAGAACACGCAAGCAAACGTCGATGGGAATAAATCCGCTGCAAATCAGGAGCGGTCACAGCAAAAACCCCGTATGAAAAGTCCGCATAACAAGCAACAAGCCGCGAAGCAACCCAAACCATCGGGTAAAAAGCAACAGGCCGGGAAAAAACAAGCGGGTAAAAAGTCGGCGGACAAGGACAAAAAGGGCGCAAAATCAGAAAAGGCACTGGCAGTCAGTCAGCAAGAAGACGACGTCGCGGAAGATAACCCCGGCAATGGTAAAGGCAAAGGCCGCGGGCATTAATCGTTGTTAGAGCCGCTGGTGCGGGCGCAGGGGCAAGAAATAGCACCCCGTAGATCGTCACACCGGTGTGCCGTCCGCTACGACGAAAAGCGGGACCGGCATCGCAGCGACGACACTGCGACACCGGTCTTGGGTTGTGAATGATTCGGGCTAGTATTTGTAGCCGTCATCCCATGTATTAGCTTTGGAAGCCTTTTTATCTGCGGTAGCATCAGTTGCCGGCTGACCGTATTCGGCAGCCGTTGCGTCATTGGCCGTGGAACCGGCATTTTTATCCTGCCAGCCATCGTTGGTGGCGCAACCGGCTTGTAACAACAGCATCAAAAAAAGGGCAACACCCGCTATCTTTATTTGCATCGTTATTTCCTCCATGTTGTTGGTGCGGTGAGATCCACAGCACGTAGAAGTGTTAGTAGGACAAATCCGAGGATTTTGTCCCATTAACAGTCAAATTAATCCCTTGCACTATTGAGCATAAATGGGTGGCCGGTTGACGCCATGGCAGCTACTTTGGCTACAACCACCTTCATTACTCGGTTGGTCCATATACAATGTTGGCGATTCGGCGTCACTGCCGGTTATGGCCGAGTAGACCCCATTACCGTTGCCATTGCCCAGGTCAATGGACTCCGTGGTGTAAAAGTTGCCGTTACCGTCGACTTCGATAGTGGCAATCTCGTCGCCAGTACCGTCGGGACCCGTGTAGAGCGTGATCGTGGCGTTGGGATAGTAACTTTGCAGGTCAATACCATAGACGGTGCCCGCGACGGAATATTGGTAGGGGTTGTCGCCGTCGCTGCCATGGCAGCCGAGGCAGTTGGCGCCGCGGCGGCCGTCGGTATGACTGAAGCTCGTCCCATGGGCGCTCACCCGTTGATCCACGTTACCCGCCACCGTAATGCGCGGTGTGCCCGTATCGCCGGTGTGGCAGCTGTTGCATTGGCCGGTGATTGTGCTCGCCGGCATGTAGACCGGGTCATTGTTGGCGTTACCCACGATCGCCGGATAAAGTCCGGCACCAAAATCAATGGCTTCGGTGGTGAAGAAGTTACCGTTGTTGTCCACTTCAATGGTGGACACCAGGTTACCTTTACCGTTGGGCTGATCATATAAATAGACCGTCGCATTGGGGTAAACCTGGGTGGGATCACCCTGCTGGTAGACCGTGCCCGCCAGGGTATAAATGTAAGGGTTGCCCGTTCCGTCAGTATGGCAGTCCATGCAATTGCGTCCGCGGCGATCATCGGTATGACTGGTGGTGGTACCATGCTGACTGACCAGCTTATTGACTTTTTCGCCGGAGTAAATGGGTATCTCGCTGACGCCGTGACAGCTGTTACAGGCGCCATTGAGCGTACTGGCGGGCATGTACTGCAGATCGTTACCGTCAGAACTTTCAATCACCGGGTAAAGTCCCGTACCGAAATTGATATTATCAGTGGTATAAAAATTACCGTTGCCGTCCACTTCGAGCGTATCGACCAGGCGGCCACCACCATTGGGCTCGGTATAGAAATTAAGCGTGGCGTCAGGATAAAAGCTTTCCAGTCCCAGGTCATAGACGGTGCCGGCAATGGTATATCCCGCATGGCAACTCATGCAGTCCTGCCCGCTCCGGGCATCAGTATGACTCAACGTGAGGCCATGTTCGCTGACGCGATTAACATTCTGTGGTGATTCCTGGCCAACATAGATGGGTAATGTGCTGTTGCCGTGGCAACTGTTACATTCGCCGTGGGTAATAAAATTACCCATATAGATCGGCGGTTCACCCGCCGTGCCTTCGATGGCGGGATAGACGCCGGTGGAGAAATCCATGGTATCAGTGGTATAAAAATTTCCATTGGCATCCACCTCCATGGTGCCCACCAGCGTTCCGGTGCCGTTGGGACCGCTGTAAAAATTAATGGTGGCATCGGGGTAGACGGTATTGAAATCATTGAGCTGATAGACGGTGCCGGCAACGCTATAGACATAAGGATTGTTGCCGGTGTAATGGCATTCCATGCAATTGCGCCCCCGGCGGTCATCGGTATGGCTGAGGGTTGCGCCATTCTGGCTGGCGATATCGCCCGATGGTGATCCACCGCTGCCCGGATCGCCGCCACCGGTAAATGCGTCGCCGCCGCCACCGCAACCGGTTAAAATGCCAAGGGCTAGAAACAATATCCCCACAAGTTTGCAACCGCGCATAGCCAAAACCTCCCAAGGTCCAAGGAATGAAATTGCCACGCATCACGAACGATGCGCTGGTATTACTGAACAGATGTTCTTGGTGATTGGTTAAACGTCTTTACCCAACGTTTTGGAGAAGTACTTCAGAAGATAAGTACCACTGTGAATACTCAAGAGAACAACCAGAATGGAATTGGTCGGTTACTCCAATCAAGGTTACCGCAGTTGCAGACTCAATTATGCACTGCAATGAGGGGCAGGTGTCAATACGTAGTCGAGGTTAATTAAAAACTGAGATCAATCACTAATTATTTGATTTTTAGTGAGATTGTCTTTCACTAGTAGCGGGCAAAATGTTTTTTCATATTTGGCACACAAATTTTAACAGGACCGATGGCGCGATTTTGCAAATTTTCGAAGTACATGTTGTTTGCCGTGATCTACGGATCATGGCAGTTGCCACAATGATCGATGCTCAAAGATTAATTGCAGGTGTGCATGTACGGTTAACTTGAGGAGTATTGTTGCGCCATTGAGTCTTGTGTTTTTGCGGGACCAATAACGCGAGAAAATTGATCATTTAATGTACCGCAGCATTGCAATCCTCATATCTTACCTGAGATAGTAACTTTACATTTATGTTTTATATGCTATTTTTATTGTGATGTTTTTGTCGCCAATTCGGGGAAACAACCACAGGGGGTGTTCATTATGCGAACAACGGATTCAGTGACGACCATCGAGCAGCGGTCTTTTACCGGGCAGTATTCGCGAAAAATGCGTAACCGGCGCCGCTTTTCGCGTCAGCGGACAACCCATAGTGAATGTCTCTCGCCGGCGGAAGTTGAACGGTTAATAAAAGCGGCTCAATACAATGGTCGGTTTGGCTATCGCGATTCAACGCTGATACTCCTGGCCTACGGCCACGGTTTCAGGGTCAGCGAACTTATTAATCTTAAGTGGACCCATATAGATTTTGATGCAGGGACGGTTCAGGTTTCCCGCCTGAAAAACGGTGTGGAGACCGTACACCCGCTATCTAAGCGCGAATATAAGAGCCTGCAGTACCTGCAAAGCCGCAGTTCGGGCAACGACTACGTGTTTGTCAGTGGCCACAACGGTCCATTGTCGACATCAATAGTAAAAAAATTGCTGAAACGCGCCGGAGAAGAAGCCGGCTTACGTCATCCTGTTCAACCATATATGCTGCATTTGGCCCGTGGTTTTGATTTGGCCAGCGCAAGCTCAAATGTGGTCACCACCCGCCATTGAAGTCGTGGTTCTATGCTATAAGGAATGAGTAGTCGCGAAATGTGGTGCGTCCGCCTGTGGTAATGTGCTGACGGAATGTAACGTACGGATGACTCGTTAGCGATAACAAATCAATGCGCGTTTTATGCAGCGCGGTTTGGTAATTGGGTGGTTATTACAGATACGGGTAGATCAGATTCGGGCCTGCTCAACAGCTAATGAGTCGTTTCTCCGGTGATATAACGGGAAATATTGACCGACGGTTGAATTTCAATCACAATCGTTTGATTAAGATCCAGTTCGTCTTTGGCAATGTATTCACGCAGGTTCTCACAGATTTCCAAAATGGTTTCCGTCCCCAGGCGATCGGGATTATCGTGCGCCAGTTTCGATAGATCGTGTTTTAACTGGTCTATATACTGCTGAAATTCTTCGCGACGTTCAAACAATTCTTTTTGTGCAAATCCCGGTTTGAACGTCAGATGAAGTTCCCGGTTCTTGCTGGTTTCATCATCGTGAACAAATATATTGAGGGGGCTTTCGTTATGCATGGGGTCGTCCTGGCTGTCTGTCTTAATTTCATCGCAACCACATTAAAAGCCGGTTGGGGTTTTTAAATTGGTAAATATGCCAGTGTCAAGCCACGACACCGGCAGTGGCCGGAAACCAGTCCGTTACAGTATCGGTAAAGGTTTTTAATAAGCCGAGCGTTGTGGTAACACCCGGTCCATAAACGAACCACCAAAGGATCGCCAGTATCAGCACGGAAATTATCAGCCCCGTGCGCGATAAGGGCGAGCCGATCGTTTTTAGGTCTGAAAAACGTTCTTGCAACGAGTGTTCATCTGCACTGCTAGTGGTCAGGGGTACGTCGTTGGCCAGGGGAGCGTAGTCGTCGATGATGATACGCCGTTTGGAGACGTTTTTTGGCGGCATGGCGTTGTGCAATTGTTGATGGTTTTCTATGACTTGAAAGCTTTTTAGCTGTTGAGGGCTCTTTGCTGGCTGAGGGCTCTTCGCCGGCTGAGGGCTCTTCGCCGGCTGAGGGCTCTTCGCCGGCTGAGGGCTCTCCATCCTCTGAAGGCTATCCGTTTGCTGAGAATTTTCTGTTGGCCTTGGCCGAGGGCTCTCTATTGGCCGAGGGCTCTCTATTGGCTGAGGGCTCCCTATTGGCTGAGGGCTCCCTATTGGCTGAGGGCTCTCTATTAGCTGAGAGCTCTTCGTTTTGGACTTGCTATTTTTGCCGGCGGCGATTTGGTGTTTCTCCGGCTGGTTGGACGATGGCGAACGCGGTTGCGGTTGATACCAGGATGCAAGGGCGAGTAACTCTTTATCCAGCAATCCACTTTGTCGAATGTCTGTAGCTTGCTGATAGATACTGGATTTATTGTCGTTACCATTGCGGTGTGTGCCGGTCTTTGCTGAACCGCGACCGCTTTGTTTTGAGGGTGGCTCCCCGCGGCGGGATACCGCGGGCGCCTCGGTTTGTTGCTTGCCGTCATCGACTCGCGCATGAGAACCTATGGTACCTGTCCAGGATGGGGGTTCCCAATGTCCGTCTGAGTTGGCCCCTTCCTGTCGTGCACACTGTGGCTTGGCATTAGCGGGATCCTTGCGCTGGTCATCGGCTACGTCGTGATGATGCGCGGGGCGGTGGCTGACACTGGAGTCCGTATCGGGATTGTTTTGGCTGGCGACGGGCTGCAACGGTTGAAGGTTATCTTCTACCGTATTGGTATCAAATATTGCTGGTGCCAGCTCCCGTGACATTATTGTCGGGCCGATGTCTTCCGTCGCCGTGGTGCGCAACGGCGTGGTACGCTGGCCGGAATCAGTCAGGTTAATGACATTGCTGGTGCGGTCTTGAGAATACTCCTTATTTGCATTTCCCGGTATTTTTCGCGACTGGTGGTTCTTATTGATAGGGGTGATGCCGTCATATTGCTGCTGCGGTACCGGTTCAATATCTGCGAAATCCAGGTCTATCTCGGCTTTGGGAACGGTGGCTTCGTCCTGCATTTCCTGGATGACCTTGCTCACCAGTCGGAAATCAATTTCACGTTTTTGTTTCAGGTACGCGTTTAGCAGGATCCGATGGCATAGGGCGTTGATTCGCCGCGGAACGCCTTCGGAGTAATGGTGAATGGCGGAGTAAGCTCGTTCACTGAACAGGATCTTATTTGGTTCTCCAGCGATTTGTAACCGGTGCCGGATATAGTCCTGCGTTTCCCGGCGGGTAAAGGTTTCGAGCTGCATGGAAACGACCACCCGCTGTTTTAGATGCGTCAACTGAGGATCGTCGAATTTTTGTGTTAACGCATGTTGTCCCATTAAAAAGCACTGCAGCACAGGTTTTTCCTCAATCTGAAAATTACACATCATACCCAGCCCGACGAGGGAGCTAACCGGCAAATTATGGGCGTCGTCAATGAGCAACAACACCGGTCGGCCGATCTTTGCCTGGGCAACAAAAAAGTTTTCCAGACGTTTTACCAGCATGCCTTTGTTTGTTGTGTCAGCAGCCGGAATAAATGATGTTGCGACCAGGCTCAGCAGATCATCGGCGTTGAGTTTGGAGGCGACGATTCGGGCCAACGTTACCTTGTTCTTGGGTAATTCGTTTATAAGGTTGAGCATCACTTCGGTTTTGCCGGTTCCGGGGGAGCCGGTTATCACAACAAAACCTTCGCGTTGATGGAACGCATATTTACAATAGGCAAGTCCACGACTGTGGGTCGCGCTGGCGAAGAAAAAGCGCGGATCCGGTGTCAACCGGAAAGGTGTGTGCTGAAGCTGATAATAGGATTCATACATCCCGGCATCCCCGACATTGTTAATAAAAAGTTAACCCGTTGGCGCGATACCGGTAAATGATGTACATCAACGGGATGTCATCATAGGCCGGGACCGGCGTCAGTTTCTTGTTGTTATCGATTAACACCCGGTTGACGTGACGTATATAACATGTTGTCTGCGTTAGCAGCGTTAATACCAATAACACCGCCTAACCGGATTCAGTCCGTGGCAAATTAAAGCCGCATTACCACAGTGCATATATGATCGGAGGTTGACTAAGTTTTGTCCTGTCAGGTTGACGTATGCCTTTCTCAATGATTTTTGTTAACTATTATTTTTAATATTTAATTATACGATAGCATGGCGGCCGATTATATCGCAAAGTGTGTGGAGTTTTTGTGAATAATTCACACAGTTTGCCGGGTGCTGGCGTTCAGGGAAATAATATTGATTTCTTCCGGTTAAGGTGCTGGGTCCCCGGCAGTTTGCTTTCAGGTGATACCACGTTGACTTAATTTGGGGCTGTATTAGGTTTCCAGGTTTGTCCAAGGCGGTCACGGGAGGACTTCGCAGGGAGCGGAGATTGTTGTAAATGATCATAAATTGTTCAGCGCAGTGTCATCGCCGTCATTTCGACCCGGGGCGTTGGTTTCTCAAAGATTTATCCGTTTTCCAGTTAAAAAAACTCCCGGGTGCCTGGTAGCTCACTAAAATAGGTAGGATGGAGAGCGTAATAAAAACCTGATCCATCCAGCTTATTCGTTGTTATTAAGAACACAAATCGCCAGCGATTGCCGCCTACCTTTATTTGCCCTCCAGACAGTATGATTACCCCGTTATTGTATCAATGGGAAACTATGATTCAGTATCAATACATATAAATGCACGTTTTACTGCTAATTTTCAAACACACTCAAAAAACGCGTAAAATACCTATTTTGCAGGGTAAACCACGTCTTTGACGGAGTGTTTCTTGCAATAACGGGGATAACCTGTCCATAAGACCTTTTTAAACCATTAATGCGTCTATACTATGTACCAGAGGGTCGTCAGCACGACAAGGTAATACAACGAATTTTATGCCCATCATGGTTGGGTACTACGGGCACGACTATGGTTGTGTAAAACTATGGTTGTGTAAAATAGTTGAGCAGAAGATTAAAGCATCAATGCAGATCAATATTGCATAAAACTCAATAACAAATGCATACAGCCCAAACCGTACGAATCACGGATAAACCACCGTCACTGATATTGTTTAATTCTTTGATAAAATTACCAATTTTTATGATACTCAGAACTGTGAGCAAATTTCTGGTGATTGGCGTGGGCGGGCTTTTGCCGCTGGTTTTGAGTGCAGCAGATGTCACGGAAATTGAATTAAATACCACGACCAAGCCGCCTCTAAGTACACCCAATCAGACAGGCTTTATCGACCGCGTCGGTGAAGAAGCATTTTCACGTTTGGGGATAAAACTGACTACCGTGAGGCTTCCGGCCGAACGCGCACTGCTTGATGCCAATATGGGTATTTTGGATGGCGAAATAAGCCGCGTTGCCGGATTGGAGCAAAGTTATACGAATCTGGTGCGTATCCCGGAAAAGCTGATGGATATCGAGTTTACGGTGTTTAGCCGCCACGTCGAACACCTGGCTCCCGGGTGGGAGGCGTTGCAGCCCTATTCGACCGCTATCATTAATGGCTGGAAGATACTGGAGAACAACATTCCTGTCGCCGCGGAAGTCACCAAGGTAAAAAACCCCCGGCAGTTGTTTAATTTATTGAACCTCGAACGGGTCGATTTGATTATTTACGAGCGCTGGGGAGGAATGGCGTTAATTGATAAACTGCAGATTGGAAGTATCCGGCGCCTGGAGCCGCCTTTGCTAACGAAAGGCATGTTTATGTATTTACATAAAAAATATAAACACCTGGTGCCAGGTTTGACTCAGGCACTAAAAGACATCAAGGCGGATGGCACATACGATCGGATCTACCAACAGACGTTAAAGCCATTCGAAAAAAATTGACATGCTTGTTCCACATTCCAGCAAGATCCGGTCGGGTATAGCCAAACGTCTGATTTTTTACGTGATCCTGGTAAGTTCTTTTATTACCCTGGTAATAACCGCCATACAGTTATACAGGGACTATTTGCAGGATCTGAAAATTATTCAAGACAGCCTTGAGCAGGTTGAAACGGTTCATCTCGAAAGCCTGACCTCCAGCCTGTGGGCGGTCGATATCGAAAACCTGAAAACACAGATGAAGGGTATTTTACGATTGCCTGACATGGAATATCTGGAGATAACCGAAGGCAATAAGGTATGGGCTACTGTTGGAAACCACGATTCAGCAAACTATATCGAGAAAGTCTACCCCCTTATCTATGTTAGCAAGAACAAACCCAGAAAACTGGGGCAACTACGGGTAATCGCCTCTCTTGAAGGTGTTTATGACCGGCTGATTGATCAGGCAATTGCCATTCTGATCGGTAACGGTGTCAAAACATTCCTGGTGGCGGGTTTCATATTGTGGCTGTTTTATTATCTGGTTACCCGGCACCTGGTTACGATCGCGGACTTTATTGAACACCACGACATTGACAACAAAGAGCCGGAAAACCTGAAACTCGACCGCCGCGAATCCAATCCACAAAACAAGGACGAACTTGATGCCGTAGTGGACCGGGTAAACACCATGCAAAACAACATTCGGGCGTCGTATCAAAAACTGCGCAACAGCGAGGAAAAATACCGGCAGTTGGTCGAGTTGTCACAGGAAGGTATCTGGACTATTGACAAGAACGCCGTTACTACCTTTGTCAATTCGGCGCTGGCGAACATGATGGGATATTCGGTCGACGAAATGCTTGGAAAATCTTTATTTGATTTCATGGATGAAAAGGGAAAAGCCATCACCATGAGAAACCTGGAACAGCGTCAGCAGGGAATCGGTGCCCGTCACGAATTCGAGTTTTTTCGAAAAGACGGTTCACGTCTGTATGCGATAATTGTAGCGGCGCCTTTTACCGATGACCATGGAAACTACCTGGGTTCGATTGCAGGCGTATTGGATATCACGCAAAGAAAAAAGGCCGAAGAAGAACTGCGCTTGCAACAGGAAAAACTGGAGGAGTTGGTTCAGGAGCGGACCAAGGCACTGGAAATCAGCAACCGCGAACTGGAAGCGTTCAGTTATTCTGTTGCCCACGATTTGCGTGCGCCGTTGCGTTCGGTTATTAGCTTCGGACAAGTGCTGGAAGAGGAAGCTTATAACAAGCTCAACGATATGGAGCGTGATGCGCTGCAGCGAATGATCCGTGCCGGAAAAAATATGTCTGAGCTTATTGACGACCTGTTGGAGTTGTCCAGAATTTCTCGTGCGACAATACAGAAAATCAGGGTCAATCTGGGTGATGTGGCCCGGGAAATTGTTGATGTGGTTGCAGCGCATGAACCGAGCAGATACAGTGAGATACATATTGATAATGATCTGTATGCCGTCGCAGATCCTACGTTGGTCCAGGTATTAATGCAAAATCTTATTCAAAACGCCTGGAAGTTCAGTAACCGTAACGACGTAACCGTCATTGAAGTGGGTAAACAGGTGCAGGAAAACGAAACCCGTTTTTATGTGCGGGATAACGGTGTCGGGTTTAATATGCAATACGCCGGTAAAGTATTTGACGCATTTCAGAGGCTTCACAGGCCAGATGAATTTTCTGGAACTGGTATTGGGCTGGCAACGGTATACCGGATCGTGCAGCGACACGGTGGCAGAGTGTGGGCCGAGTCGGAGATCGACAAGGGTGCGACGTTTTATTTTACACTCGAAAAAGAGGCCAAAAGCGGCGGCTCGCAATCGTGGTCAAAGGCGAGAAATGATCAGGACAGGGGCGTTTCCTAGCCGGTTGATGACGAAGTGAAATTAATCAGTAATTCCGCGCTTAGCGGTTTACTGATATAAAACCCCTGTGCGGCGTCGCAATTCAAATCGGTCAGCGCTTTATAGATGGCGTGCGATTCCACCCCTTCCGCAGTGACCTTAATACCAAGATTATGCGCCAGATCGATGGTAGATTTGACAATGGCCATGTCGTTCTCATCATCCAGCAAATCCATAACAAAGGATTTGTCGATCTTCAATTCACTAACTGGCAGCTTTTTAAGATAAGCTAGAGATGAAAACCCGGTGCCAAAGTCGTCAATGGACAATTTGATGCCCATGGCGTTGATTTTCAGTAATATGTCCAATGAGCGCTCGGGATTCGCCATCATGGCGCTTTCGGTAATTTCCAGAGTAAGGCATTCCGGCGCCAGCTGATACCGGTTGATCAGTGTGTTTAGATGATCGATCAATCCCGAGTTGCGTAAATTGTTCATGGAAATATTGACAGAAATTCTGATGGGTTGCTGATGCACGCGCCATTCACAGTAGCGCTTTGTCGCGGTTTCCAGTACCCAATGCGTAAGGTCATCGATCATACCCGTTTGCTCGGCGAGAGCGACTACCTGGTCCGGCGGTATCGCCCCATATTTGGGGTGTTCCCAGCGCAGCAACGCTTCTACACTAATGTACTGTCCACTACCAAGTTCCGCGATTGGTTGAAATCGCAGGTTTAACTGGTCGTTGGCCAGTGCATCACGTAGATCACCAATGAGAGCCAGCCTTCCTATGCTGTATTCGTCATCTTTCGGGTTGTAAATGGCATAATCCATATGTCCGCGTTTCGCGATGTACATGGCGACATCGGCGTGTTGCACCAATGCCGTGGCGTCCGTGCCGTGGGTTGGGTATTCCGCAAGTCCGATACTGGCTTTCACGAAAAGGTTCAGTTCGTCAATAACGAAAACATTGTCAAGCGATGCCGATATTTTACGGGTAATGGACTCGGCATCATCAATGTTCGAGTCCGGTAACAAAACGGCGTATTCATCACCGCCAAGCCGGGCAACGGTATCGATTTGCCGGAGCGAGTTTTTCAGGCGGATTCCCACCTCTTTCAGGACATTGTCGCCAATGTGATGGCCCAGTGTATCGTTGATTTCCTTGAAACGATCCAGATCGATCATTAGCAGAACCAGATTTTTATGATCGCGCCGGGCGGCATGTATCGCCTGTTCCATCCGGTCCTGCAACAGGGTTCGGTTGGGCAAATCGGTTAATGCATCATGCAATGCCTGATATTGCAGTTCCGACTGACGTGCGTGTACCTGCTTTCTCATTTCAGAGAACGCATCGATCAAATTTTGCGTCTCTTTGGAGCGTACCGAAGGCAATACCACACCTTCCTTGCCAAATGCTTCCGCTTTAAGGGCGCGGGCCACATAACCGATGGGACGAAATATAAGCCGATTAAGAGACAGTAACACAAACAGCATAAACGCCAGACCAATACCGGTAATGAGAAACAGCATGGTGGTTTGCAGGTTGGCAACGTCTGTGAGTGCCTTGATGTCGGCGTTTCCGGAAATTTCTATTTCTTCGTCAATGGCAACAAGTAACGTATCAATTTGCTGCAGCCTGGGTTCGATGGTTTTTTTTATAATTTCGGCATCCGCCCGCCAGGCGCCGGAATGGTGTATTTGTTTTGTCTTTAGATAACCCTGATACCAGCCTTCAGCGCTGGTGACGATGTCTTCCAGCGCGGCGCCCGTTTCGAAGTTGAGTTTTCCCTGTTTGTCATAATTTTTCAGGATGGTTAACTGTTTTTTAAGCTCTTTATACAGGGTTTCGATGGCCTTTTCCTGAATCGGCAGTGAGGCCTCATCAAATGAGCCGACCCGGTTGGCAAGATACAATCGAAAGTTGGACAGTGTTTGTGACCACAGATGCCGCACGCCAATAAACGTCTTGTAGATTTTTGGATGTTTAGCCAGTGTGTCACGATTGACCGGATCATCCAGAACCAATGCTATAGCATTATTCATATTGTTTCGATTGGGACCCAGTACCCGATTGCCAAGCGCAAGCGATGGATATTGTCGGGTGGGATCAATACGCACTTGTATTAATTCAGCGACATCCCGGTCGAGCTGTTGAAACACCTGTGTTAACTCAGCAACCGTTGTGGATAAATGTTGTTTGACGATCCAGGGATTGCTATCCAGTTGACGGGCTTTGTCGATCGCTTTATGAAAGGCGTTGTGGACCTGTTGCTTGCTTTGTTTGCGGGTCGGATCCAGCAAAAAGGCGTCGAGCGCCTTGTAACCGTTGAAGATATTAATCCGGATGTTGCTGAGATGATCGAGCAGCTGGCGGCGCGCGGCTATATTCGCGGTTGTATCCTGGCTGACGATACTGACATTCCGATATCCGAAGTAGGAAGCCAGAATGACAATAATTCCCAACAAAGTGGCGAAAAGTATGTATCGGCTTTTAAGGCTGTTAAGTAACCTGATTTTTAATGTCATGCTTGCGGCTTGGCGAACATTGAATGATTGGTCGCGGTCAAATAATTCCGTTGTTATTTGTTACCGTATCTGTTTGCGTTTGTTTAAATTGCTGGGTCTATGCCGGTTTCGCAATAACCGTGCGGGACCTCATTTCGTATTTTTTGGATAAAACCGCTAAGTTATCGGCTACCGTTATGTGAGTAATCTGCAAACTAATGTTGGTTATAGGTATTGTATTACATAGGCTGTTGCAGAAATTATTCCACGCAGATTTTTCCCCAGTTTCTGTGGTAGATCTGCCATAATTCGCGCACCCGGGCCAGTTAATATCAGTATAGCTACTGGTTGTACTCCGGCAACCAGTCCACGCCGAGGACAACGCCAGTTTTGGCCGTGTTGCGACGCACTCGTATTTTCCCTTAATCACATTAAAGTAGTGGAATCAGCATTGTTGACACGGGGGGTTATGGGGGGTGGCGGATCGCCAATTATGTAGGTTTTGAGCGGTTTTCGTGGTCAGTCGACGATTATTGGTGCATGGCCATGCGATCATCGTCGTCTGTATCGCTGGACGCGGAGGGCTGGGGGGTACAATCATCCGGCGCATATCCCAGTTGAGTGATGCTTTGGGAAGCCACGTTCAAGCCGATTTCGGGGGCGACGCTTTCTTCAACAATCGCCTGGTGGAAATTTTCCAATCCGGTAATCGCATCTGCCAGCAGGTCGAGGCTGAGATCACTGATATCGTTATTGTTGGCATCCATCAATACATTGCTGATGTAATAATTGATCGCGTTTGCCAAATTAGCCTGGAAATGAAACTGCAGGATTTGCATGGCGCCGGTAATGTTGGTGAGCAGTTGCGGAACATCCTGCAATAGGTCCGGCTGTTGCGGATCTGTGGCAAATTGTTCCACGCGATCCTTGATTTGTTGTATGTCTTTTAAGGTTTCCTGCGCCACCAGTTTTAACAGGCTTTCGTATTCGGCGGCGGGCAACATGCTGTCACTGTCGCGACCGTCAAGTGTCGAGCCCAGGTCGGACAATGACGATTCAACCTGCAGCAGCGCCGCGGCGATTCCCATCAGGTCGTCGTCGCTTAAGGTTTCTCCAGCCTGGATTTTGGGTTCGAGAAATGCTTTTTGTTCGTTGATTTTTTCCTTCGGGTTATTCATGCCCAGCATACCTAGTGCATCGGCAACGGAACCGAAACGGTTCAATACGCTTTCCAGGCCATCAGTGGCGCCGCCTTTGGCATGCATGGCAATATCCAGCGAATCTTTTATAGAAGTCAGTTCTTCTTTGACCTGATCGGAAATCGTATCGATAAGATTGACGTTAAAGCCGTACAGGGTCTCCCGTGCTTTTTCGACCAGTCCGCCATCGGGGTAGTCCAGACCGAACAGTTTTTTAACCTGGATAACGTTGTCGTTATGGGTTTCAGCCTGGGCAATGTAATACAGCAGGTTTTTGATAATCTTGTCGGGCGGATCGTCCGACAGTACCGGTTCACCGTGTTCAATGACCCGCTGGATTTGCCGGTCGACGCGCCCCAGGATGATCTTTACCGCGACGCTGGACTCCAAAGCCTGTTCATATAGCGACTCAACAACGCCTAACGCAATCCACCACAGTTGTTTGGCTTTTTCCGTCGCACTGGCGATTTTGAGGTTATCGAGAACCAGGATCAGCTTCTCGATATTTTCCACTACATTTTCTTCCTTGATAACGCCCAACAGCCCTGAGAGGTAGCCAGGCCGTAGTTTTTTGGCAACCGTCGGCAAATCACCACTGACAATGCACTCGTTTTCCGCCTGCAACGGCACGCACTGGGATAGATCGGGGGAGAAAAATTCCCCTTCCGTCAGCAACTCCTTGTCCTGGGCGGCGCGTAAATCGTTTAACAATGGGAGCAGGATTAGCGGGATGTCGGGCTGTCCATGGTAGAGCCCTTCGAGGTAGCCCGTCAGTTGCAACATGCCGGAAGCCAGTACTTCCGCGCCATCGGACTTTTGCTTGACCCGGTTTTCAGCAAGCGCCGACGCCAGTTGTTCCATTTCTTCGGCGAGCATAGCGGCACCCTGGATACCCACCATAGTGACAGCGCCTTGCACCCGATGCAGCGGATCGATACAGGCTGCGATGGGGGAAGTGTCGTCCGGGTTTTCCATGAATTCATCAGGGGCGTGATGCACGCTTTTTAACGCCTCATCAACGCTCTCCTTGATCCAGGCCAGGGTTTTACGATCGACGGTTTCGGCAGTCAATGAACTTTATCCTCGATAATCCGGGGCATTGTTGGTTATAACGTTTAAGGTGCCTAAATGTTGTACGAGGCATCCTGATAAACCGTATAAGTGATTCAACTTGCCTGTCCTTTCGTTCTGTTATCCGTTCGTTGATATGGTTGCACTTTGCTGGGTTTCACCGTAACGCGCGGGTTTCCAGGGCGCATTTCGCGTTGTTCAGTAATATTAGCGACCATTCCCACCTTTTATTTATCGTTTGAAAAACAATGTGTTGGGTAAAGAAGGGCAGCTGCGCGGTGTTTCCAGGTAAGGCTGATAAACACAATAAAATCAAACGGATGCGGTTTTAAGTTAATCCGGTCGTTGGCGATTTTTCCATGAAGTCTTCCGGGTTTAAATCCGGGAAGACAGGGTACATGTGGCGCGGCGCCAGGGTTTTCGATGGACGCCGAAAAACAGCACAAACAACGGACCAGGTATGACCGGAAACTGGGCGCGACTCAAATTTTGCCGCTGAATTAGTAAAGTGGCTGGCCATGAACCTTGCCTAAATATACCCAATTCTAAAGTTATCTGCATTATGGAATTTACGGTGATACACCCTGTTAATGACGCCCGCAGCGCGTTAGTTGTTATTTCCGTATCATACCGATATAACCGCTACTATTCGTGCTCGTTGTTGAGTATGTGGTCATAGCGATAATTTAGCTGTAAAAATAATAACCTGTTGCCTCTAGGATAAAAAGACGAGGGGGTGTAGGTATCGTCCTACAATTTGTGGTAATATCGCGCTGCCGTCAAACACAAAAACGACGGGGTAACTCGTATCAATTCCAACGATTAAAAAATTAACCGGCCTGGCAAATCCAAGGTAGCCATTACAACATCGATTTTTCGGCAAACGGCGATGGGAGGGATCAATCTTGCGCGTAGTAATTGCTGCAGTATTGAGTCTGTTGTTGGTTGTTAGCGGTATCGTCTACGGCGATGCTATCGGTCCTGGCGAAGTTATTCAGGTTACACGTCTAGAGCAAGCTAAGGACTTAGATCGTATTAAGGGTTCAAATCAGGCTCAAGACCTGGATCAGTTCAATATTAAAAAACTGGATTTTCATAAGTTACCCTTGATCGAGCTGCGAGCAGGTCAGCAGGGGGATCTGAAAATGCGGCCGGCCTTGCGCGATATCGGTCAGGGACTGGCACCGGTCTACCTGTACCGGTTACCCGATTACCAACGGCCCAGCCGGTTGTTTCTTACCACCATTGTCAAACGCCGCAAAATATTTTATCCCATTGTTGTATTGTTGACGAAAGACTTTAGACTCGCGGACGTCATCAGCAAGCCAGTCAACTTGCAGCGGGTGACCCAGGATGAGGTTTCATCATCCATGCCCATTGCAGTATTACCCAAACATCGCTACATGCTCATTACCACCGACCCGTCTTATTTTGGTGAACATCTCAGTTACGAAAAGCGGGTTACCAGCATGGTACGGGAATATGATGGCATGCGTATTAACTACGTTCCGGTAACCACCGGCACCCGTGATGTTAATGTGATTATCGCCGATTCGGGGCGGTTGGCATTGTCTGTTCCAAATATTGATTATTAAAGCTGCTAAGCTTCCCCTTAAGCTGGCGAACGTCCGCCTGGCTTGCCGATTCAATCCCATTCATTAAACCAGTCATTAATAGCCTGACCATGTGTGTTGTGGAATTATCCGTTCCACAATCCCGCCCGATATTTACAAAGATTTGATGTTGTAAGACTGGCCACGTTACTAACAGATAACAACTCACGCTGTTTTGTCTACTTGGGGATGGTCGAAACCGTCGCAATTTTCCGCTGCTAGTTGTAGATGACGTGGTGTGAACCTGTGTTAATATGTCGCGGATGCATAATATTCGTTTGTAAACGCAGGGTTGCCATCCAATGATGAAAAACCGCTCAATGCGGCGCGCGGCGCGGCACTATTTAGCTGAACTACAATCGACGAAGCACCGTTCACTCCATAATTTACTGGTTTTGTTGTCGATGGCAGGGTTGTTAACATCGCCCGGCGTGAGCGTGTGCGCTGCCGATGGCGGGGATCGTAACAATGTACCGCACCATGAGATACAAGTATCGTTGCAGCCTTCCGATCACCGCCTGGAGGTTATCGACGAGATCATCTTGCCGCCGTCATTGATCAACAATGGCGCGGTGGATTTCCTGCTGCATGAAGGGCTGGTGATCGATACCCCCAATAAAGGAGTAGAGCGGATCTCCGCAGTGTCCGGGCAGTTTGAACAATTGGCGGTACACGCCGATGTTCCCGTGGTCCAATACCGGTTGCACGTAAAAAATGCACAGCAACGAATTACGCTAAAATATCATGGCAAGATACATCACCCACTGGACGGCAGGGAAGGCGGTACACCGGGATTAATTACAGAACAGGGCATATATTTAGCCCATTCCAGTGCCTGGTATCCTATCTTCCATGACAACGAACTGTTGACGTTTTCCATGACCGTCAAGTTGCCCGTCGGTTGGAGCGCGGTGAGCCAGGGGATACTGACCAAAGCAGATAATTCGCAACCTCGGGAAATGAGGTGGACCGAAACACATCCGCAGGATGATATATATTTGGTGGCTTCTCAGTTTCATCAATACGACGACAAGTCCAGTACTGTTGATGCGATGGTTTTTCTACGCAGCGAAGACCGCGAGCTGGCACAGAAATATATGCAGGCCACCGTCCGCTATATTGACATGTATGATCGCCTGATCGGCCCTTATCCCTATGGCAAGTTTGCATTGGTGGAAAATTTCTGGGAAACCGGTTATGGCATGCCTTCCTTTACTCTGATGGGGCCGCGTGTGATCCGGTTACCGTTTATTATCTATTCATCCTACCCCCATGAGATTTTACATAATTACTGGGGGAACGGTGTCTATGTTGACTACGAAAGTGGCAACTGGGCCGAAGGACTGACAGCGTATCTGGCGGATCATTTACTGAAAGAACAACGGGGGCACGGCGCGCAATACCGGCGCAGTGTTTTACAGAAATATACTGATTTTGTCAGGGGAGGCCGCGATTTTCCCTTAACCGGTTTTCGTTCCAGGCATGATTCGGCGACCGAAGCAGTGGGTTACGGTAAGACGCTGATGCTGTTTCATATGTTAAGGATGCACATGGGCGATGAAGCATTTCTGAAAGCTATCCGGTCTTTTTACCGCCAATACCGGTTTCGAATCGCTTCCTTTGTGGATATCCGGCGTGTATTCAGCGACACCGCAGGACGCTCAATGGATGACTTCTTTGAACAATGGGTACAGCGTACCGGTTCGCCGCAGCTTGTGTTGAATGGCGCAAGACGGGTGCCAAGGCGTGACAGCACCGTGCAAAATAAATCGAAAAATGAACGCGCAGGAGTCGGGGAGTACCGCGTGATTGTGAATTTAAAGCAATTACAGACCGGCGCCGCTTATCAATTGCAAGTACCGGTGGATGTGTATTTAAAAGGGCGCCAATCACCTTATCGGCAGACGGTATCCATGGTCGGTAAAAAACAACGTTTTTCCGTCATGGTGCCCGGCAAACCCCTGGCGGTGGACGTTGATCCGCGTTTTGATTTGTTTCGCCGACTCGACAGCCGCGAATTACCCGCGGCATTGTCACAGGGGCTGGGAGCGGAACGGCCGTTACTGGTTTTGCCGTCTAAAGGGAAACCGGAAATTGTTGCAGGCTTTAAAAAGCTGGCGAAACAATGGCAACAACGGCAGCTGCCGTCGCTGGAAGTCGTAACCGATGATACGCTGGACCAGTTGCCCGCTGACCGTTCGGTGTGGCTTGTGGGCTGGAACAACCGTTTCCGCGATATTTTGACGACACCGCTGCGACGGCATGAGGTTTTTATTACCAGTGAGTCTTTTAGCATTAATAATAAGAAATACCGTAAGGATTTATTTTCGGCATTGTTAACCGCTCGTCATCCACGCAATAAAAACAATACATTGTTGTGGTTGAACGCCGCGAACCCCGCGGCAATTCCAGGGTTGGCACGCAAGCTGCCGCACTACGGAAAGTACAGCTACCTGGTGTTTGAAGGCGAAGCGCCTGATAATGTCGCCAAAGGACAATGGTCAGTCACTGATTCGCCCATGCGTGTTGTTTTTGATAAGAAGCAGTTTGATTTTTCGGCTTCTTCCAAACCGCGCCAGCCGTTAATAATGCCTTCCCGTTGAGTATCACGTTTAGTCTGTCGCTATTGCCGGGGAAACGTTAACAGGCGTCGTTGATCCGTGAAATGAGGTTTGTCACAATGCAATTTTACAACCGTTAACGCCAGAGGAAATGTTATGGCCCAAATACCCGAGCATGAGCAACAAGTTCGGCAGGTTCATGCAAAACTAATTGTTCAAGTAGTACAGGCTTGCCACAATGCAGAGGTCCGCTCACAACTGGACCCGACGTTAACAGAGGCATCGCACAGTGGTTGGCAACAACTGGTGGAAGTGATTCGCCGCATCCTGGATGGGGAGCGCGGTGAAAATCTGCTGTTGGGGCTGGATCAGGAAGATACGGTCATTGTTCGTGCCATCTTGCTGGGTTTGCAGGATCCCGCCACCTTGCCGGATCCCGAGCAACGGGCCGATTCAACGCTGGCGGCACCGGCGCTGGCATCCATGATCCACGCTGCCAGCCATGGAGATGTACGAGCATTGCAGATTTTGGCGGATATGGCGGAACAAATGACCAGTGTTGGTGGTGACATGGCTAAATTGGGCGGCATTATGCGTAAAATGCTGGATGGGGAACGTGACCCGGCGGTGCTGGGCAAGGGGATGGACAGCAGCGGCCAGCAACTGGTAGACAATTTGCTGGAGGAGTTGAATAAGCTGACCCATTAGTACTTTGCATTGCATAGCTGGCGTAATTGTATCTCTGGTCATGTGAGAATGACGATGCCTCATCATGGAAAAATAAATGATTATATATTTACACGGGTTTAGCAGTGCTGCGCGATCGCGCAAAGCTCAGTGGCTCAAAGACAACATCGCCGGCATCCCTGTTCTGGTTCCCGACTATCCCTCCCATCAACCGGCACATGCAGTAGAACAACTGACTAAATATATTTCCAGGCATACAGACACGCCTTTAATGTTAATTGGCAGTTCGTTGGGTGGTTACTATGCTCAATATCTGGGAACGACACAGCGCGTGGTTAACAAAGTCGTGTTGATTAATCCCGCCCTGCAACCGCAACAAACACTGGCGCCGGTAGTCGGCTGGCAAACCAATATGGTCACCGGTGAATCCTTTGAATTTACCCGCGATGATCTTGACGCTTTGGGCCGGTATGAAATCGAGACCGGTAATGTAAGGGTGCCCACGTTGGTATTGGTGGATGAAGGCGACGACATCATCGATTACGCATACGCAAAGCACAAATACGGTTCCAACGGCAAAGTGATTGTGTACCCCGGCGGCAGCCACTGGTTTGACCATCTCGAAGATGCGTTACCGCAAATTCTAGATTTTTATCGAAATGGTTGCGAAAACGAGCGCTCGGACAGCCCATCAAAATAAAAGCAATTAAGGCTACCAATACCCACGAATTCACCGGGGACTTTTAGGATTGTTAGGGTCGTTTGCGATTGATCTTTACGATTGATCTTTACGATTGACCTTTCCGGTTGACCAAAGTACCGCTTTAAGTCACTGATTCCTAGAACCAAGTCATTGATGGTATGTCAAAATATTTGTTTCTGGGCTAATATACAGATGTTATTTAATCGTGATATATGTTATCCATAAGTATGTTTTAAATTCTGGAATTTATCATGACCGACCCATCCACCTCGGACCTCAAACAGCGCACAGACCTGGCGCGAACTATCCTGACCGTTTTGCGAAACTGGGGCGTTGCAAAAGAGCAGCAGATTATCTTATTGGGACTCCCTGCAGATACGCGACCCAGGGCATTAAATAAGTTCGCAGTTGGCGCGCCGTTTCCGGACAGTCACGATGCATTAATGCGGGCCAATTATCTTCTGTCGATACAGAATGCTGTTGACAGCCTTTTCCCTCACAGCGAGACGGCCGCCAACTATTGGACGACAACGCCGTGCAACTACTTCGCCGATCATACGCCGCTGGATATTATGCTGGACGAAGGCGTTGACGGTATGAAACGGGTGTTGAATTATTTAAACGGTATTGAAGACTGGACGTAGTTGTGGGAAAGCTCATGCAGAGGCTTAACCCAGGATGTTAATGATACACACTCGGCTAAGTGCTGATTTATCGTTGGAATTTCCGGAGCCCTCAATGGCTGTTATAGGAAAGATCTTTATGTAAAAAGTGAAAGTGCAGATTAATTAAAGTGTAGAAAAAATGTAAAAAACCAAAAAGTGTCAAATGCTAAAAAGCGCCAAAGTAACCATACCTTTGGCGCTTTTTTTATCAGTATAACTATCGACAATTAATCAAGTTGAACCATCAGGATTTTGAGGTTGTTGTTCTGTTTGATGCCGATTTGATGGTAGAGGGTGACCGGCAGTTTGTTGATGTAAGCATCACGTAAGGTGTCGGCCATGACCTTGTTAACCTGTGGTGAATTGCTTTTCAATTGCAGCGTATAAACCATATTAGGATTGGAATCCAGGGTTAC
This sequence comes from Gammaproteobacteria bacterium, assembly GCA_050116575.1. Classification (GTDB taxonomy): domain Bacteria; phylum Pseudomonadota; class Gammaproteobacteria; order SZUA-152; family SZUA-152; genus JAKEGK01. The sequence continues at coordinate 35,623 of JASFOJ010000030.1, forward strand.
AAAAAGTTCAGCGTCAGACTTATTTTGTCCTTCGCCCAGTTTCATGCCTTCAATTTGTACGCGGTACAGCTTGACCTTTCCCTTGACTTCGACGGAGTGCCGGTCAGGTGTTTTGATCGTTTTGGGGCTATCAGCCAGGGCTACAGGGCCAACAAACGCCATCAGTAATGTAGCAACTCCAACAAGCATGCGTGTTTTTATTAGCATTACAATTCCCTCCTGAGTTTATTAATCGAACATCTATTATTAGTGTGCTGCTACTGCTATTTACTTGTGGTACAACCCGTTTTAATGCCTAGTTTAATCATAGCCGATTCGCCCGTTGCCGTTCTTAAAAGATGCTTAACACCGCGTCTCCTTGTTTAAAATATATCACAAAATAAACAGCACGCCGGTTCTCAGTCTCAATTTGATAGACCAATTGGCATAAAATTGATATAAATCAACCCTAATTTTCTTTGGTAAATTGGCGTTCACTGACTGGTGTAAGAATTTTCCGGCACTAACTGATAGTCATCATAGTACTGTTATCGTACTGATAGCTTAGTGATTTTAAATGGGACCCATTTGCAGGGGTTATAAGACCGGGATTTGGCAACGATAGCCGTCGAATTTGTAGTCAAATTTATTTCTTGTTTTAGGCTGCAAGCAAGTTGAGCCGGCAGAGCAATGACGCTATGACAAGACCGGTGAAATTATCGTCGTGTTCTTCTTTTGCCCACGCCGGCGGGACTGCCGGGCCGGTTAAATGGTTGTGACGGTCCGGATTTGCTGTTACGGCGGTTCCCTTGTGATGCGTTGACACTACGAACATGCTGGGTGTTAAATTTGCCGCCTTTTTTATGAGGTACAGGGTTATGAGGTGCAACACTACCCGCGCGTGCCGGTTGCCAGCGTGGCACGAGGTGTTTTTTGCCGTTGCCGATGAGGTCTTCACGCCCCATGCGTTTGAGTGCATCTCGCAGTAGCGGCCAGTTTTCCGGATCATGATAACGCAGGAAAGCTTTATGTAACCGGCGCACTTTGAGGCCCTTGGGAATGGCTACCTCTTCGCTGTTACGTTTGATCTTACGCAACGGATTTTTGCCGCTGTGATACATGGCCGTTGCCGTTGCCATGGGCGAGGGGAGGAATGCCTGCACCTGGTCGGCACGAAAACCATTCCGTTTTAGCCACAACGCAAGTTCCAGCATATCTTCGTCGGTGGTGCCGGGATGCGCCGCGATAAAATACGGGATGAGGTATTGTTCCTTGCCGGCCTGCGCGGAATACCGGTCAAACAATTCCTTGAATCTGTCATAGCTCCCGATGCCGGGTTTCATCATTTTACTAAGCACGCCCGGCTGGATGTGTTCCGGCGCGATTTTCAGATAACCTCCTACATGGTGCGTTACCAGTTCCTTGACGTATTCCGGTGATTCGACAGCAAGATCGTAACGCAATCCGGAGGCTATCAGAATTTTTTTAATACCGGGCAACGCCCGTGCGCGACGGTATAGCTTAATCAGTGGATGATGGTTGGTGTTAAGGTTGCTGCAAATCTCCGGATACACACAGGACAGCCGGCGGCAGGCGCTTTCAATTTCACGGCTTTTACAGGCCAGGCGGTACATGTTGGCCGTGGGTCCGCCCAGGTCGGATATAATGCCGGTAAAACCCGGTACACTATCTCGGATAGTTTCAATTTCATGGATGATGGAATCCTCCGAGCGGTTCTGAATAATCCGGCCTTCATGTTCGGTAATGGAACAAAAGGTACAGCCGCCAAAACATCCGCGCATGATGGTGATGGAGAAACGAATCATTTCATAGGCCGGGATTTTTGCTTCGCCATAAGACGGATGGGGTAAACGGGTATACGGTAGCTCGTAGATAGCGTCCATCTCTTTGATTGTCAGTGGCAATGGTGGCGGATTGATCCACACGTCGCGAAGGTTGTGCCGCTGCACCAGCGCGCGGGCGTTCCCAGGGTTGGATTCCATGTGCAGGATGCGCGATGCATGAGCATACAATACCGGGTCTCGTTTCACCTGTTCGAAGGCCGGCAGGCGAATAACGGTGCGCGCGCGATCGAGTTTGCGCTTACGCTGGAAAGGGACGACCGTCTGGTTGGCCGGTTCATTATCGGCTGTTGCCGTTGTGGCCGGCTCAGCGGATTGATCAGCATAAGGACTTGGTTCTGCGTGAACGGGCCCCGGCGCGTCGACTTCCGTGGAGTCTATGACGTCCCAATCATCGGGAATGCCATCGCGCATGAAGGCGGTACCACGAATGTCGGTGAGGCTGTTAACGGATTCCCCTGCCGCAAGACGATGGGCGATTTCAACAATCTGGCGTTCGGCATTACCGTAAACCAGCAGATCTGCCTTACTGTCCGGCAGCACGGAGCGCCTTACCTTGTCCGACCAATAGTCATAATGGGCGATGCGGCGCAGGCTCGCCTCGATACCGCCGATAATCACCGGAACATCTTTATAGGCTTCGCGGGCGCGCTGGGCATAAACCAATACCGAACGGTCCGGGCGTTTTCCCGCAACGCCACCGGCGGTATAGGCATCATCGCGACGGATTTTGCGGTCCGCCGTATAGCGGTTCACCATGGAATCCATATTGCCCGCGGTAATGCCAAAAAACAGATTGGGCCGGCCAAGTTGCTGAAAGGGCGCGGCGCTTTGCCAGTCCGGTTGCGATATAATACCCACCCGGAAACCCTGTTGTTCCAGCAAACGGCCGATCAATGCCATCCCGAAACTGGGGTGGTCCACGTAAGCGTCCCCGCTGACCAGGATCACGTCGCAGCTGTCCCAACCCAGGTTATCCATTTCCTCGCGGGACATGGGTAATAACGGGGCGGTGCCAAAGCGTTTGGCCCAGTAGGGGCGGTAGGAAAACAATGCCTGCATGGAATTACGTGATAGCCTGGTTACGATCGTGTGGAAATAACTAATTGAA
>JASFOJ010000031.1:0-38373 GCA_050116575.1 Gammaproteobacteria bacterium
GCGCTATTGTTGCAACACATTAATGATACAACCAACGCCACGTTTGACCCCAACGTGCTAACTATTGGTTTTGCCCGCCGGGCGACTATGTATAAGCGACCCGACCTGCTGTTTCTGGATATGGAACGCCTGAATAACATCGCGCAAAGCGCCGGTAAACTACAACTGGTGTTCGCCGGTAAAGCCCATCCCCATGATCAGTTCGGCAAGGAACTTATCCAAAAAATCCATCGTTTGAAATCGCTACTGCACGAAAATATACAGCTGGTTTATCTTAAAGAATACGATATGGCGCTGGGCAAACTGATGACCGCCGGCGTGGATTTATGGTTGAATACGCCACGGGCGCCGCTGGAAGCATCGGGTACCAGTGGAATGAAAGCAGCCGCTAACGGCGTACCCTCATTAAGTATAATGGACGGCTGGTGGATTGAAGGCTGCATAGAAGGCGTTACCGGCTGGGCTGTCGGCAATTCCTATGAAGGCGAACAAAAACTTGATCTGGATACCAAAGATGCCATGTATCTTTACGACAAGTTACAAAATACTATCATGCCGCTCTATTATCATGACAATGACGGCTACGCAGCGGTGATGCGTCAGGCGATCAGCTACAACGCCTCATATTTCAATACCGAGCGCATGCTAAGCCAGTATGTTTATAAGGCTTATTTTCGCTAGGCAGGACATATCATATCAGTAACCTGTCCCTACCCTGATTTTTCCAGTTTCTCGATGCATCGCTCGTCATTGTTATTGGGGTTGTTCACATAGGTGCTGATTTTATAAGCGGTCATTTTGTCCGCCGGGTATGGTAGACAATATTGCTGGGCCTGCTCTGCGGTAACGTGTAGCCACTTGTTATAGTCATCGGGCGATACGATAACGGGCATGCGCTGCCTGGTATTATGAATTTCCGCCATCAGCGCATTGGCCTTTGTTGTGAGAATACTGTATGACAGCACATTTTCACCGGTTTTCTCATCCCTGGATTGTTCCCAGATACCGGCCATGGCAAACACCGGCTGGTCGCCGGCCTTAATATGGTAAGGCTGTTTGTTCTTCGTACCCTCCACCACCTGCCATTCGTAAAAACCGGTTGCCGGTATCAGGCAACGTTGTCCGCGCTTCCAGGCCTGTTGATAGGATTTGGTGGTGGCGACGGTTTCGGCTTTGGCATTGGCTGTGCTGTATTTTGGTACCTGGCCTTTTGCCCATTTGGGAATAAGCGGCCAGACTGCCGGTAGTGCCTCGGCTTCGCCGTTGGTGATACGCACTATTGGCGCCATGGTCCACCGTGCTTTGTCTGCTCCGGCCGCCGTGGGCGAAACATTGTACAGAGGGGTGACGAAGTTGAAATCCAGATCTGCACTGATGATCTGGAAAGCATCATAAAGCGCCTTGGCATTGGCAATGATATTGTACCTTCCGCACATTATCGTGTAACCGCTGATTGTGTTAACTTATTAATCCGCTGTCTTTGCCCACTGACATCAAGGTGGTCTTTAACATATATCAAGGGACTTGTGACCCGTTCCACCAGCCACTTAAAACGATGTCGTTTCAAAGTCGATACCAGTCCCTGCTACTCATCCCGACGATGGTATGTGAATTGGCTAACCGGTTAACGTTAAAGCCGCAACTGGTTAACAAAACATCGATTAACTCGCATCGTTGCCGGTTTTCCATATCGAACAATGACCAATAATAGAGGCGCAACTGTGCTTCCGCCAGTACCTAAGTATACCTAAATTTTTACCTATTTTACCTAAGTATTATCAGCACTGTACTGATCCCGCCTGTGCGTTTTTTGATTTAAGCTTAATTTCAGGTTACCGCGCTGTAATACTTGCTTTGGCACCGCGGCACGCCAATTAATTTTACTTGCAAATAAAATAGTGGTTCGCAAAGTGCTTACATAAAACAGGGAATATGGAGAAAGCCTTACTGCTGCTGTATTAGCATTAACTTAAGTTGTTAGTGCGTTCCGACACAGTAAGGTTTTGTTAGGGACAGACTGATTGAACAGTTTCTTGTAAATGCCCGTAGTATGATTTTGGACGCTGGTACGTTGGCCGTCAAAAATGCAACAAGTCGTGGTTCCGGCGTTGTCGTTGTTCCTGAGTCGTAACCCAGCCTGTCGACCTTGTTCCCCTTAACAATAAAATCAATTATATCCTGTTGCGGGCAGGACTATTTACTTATTACGAATGATTGAATTGGCCGCGCTGATCAAAACGAACCCACTAAGCGGTTTGACAGATACGCGCGACATATAGCCTAATGCCGAAATTGTTTAACTTGATGGTGGGGCAACTGATATGAAAGGCAGTAACATATCGACGATTAAATTAATTTTTGTTCCGATTTTGTGTACGCTTGTGTTGGCCGGCTGTACCGGCGCAAAAGATAGTACCGGTGATGGTGGCGATGGCGGTGCTGGTGGTGGTACAACGGATAAAACCACCGGCTCAGCGGCATGTCTAAGCAACGCTACTTTTCAGGATTATGTTGCCCAGGTCGATTTAGCGGATGCCGCACAGGGCGGACGACTTTATGACGAATGGTGGACCGCAATATATAAAGATCCACCCACTGAGACCCATCCATTGTGGCCGCAATCCAACACAGCCCAATCCGGTGCCGCCACCTGGCGGTGTAAGGAATGTCACGGCTGGGATTACAAAGGCGCCGACGGTGTTTACGGCGATACCGAGAGCGATCACTATACGGGCTTTTCCGGTATAGCGCGCGCGGCCAGCAACGAACCCATCGAGGTTTTTTGCAAGATTCGTGATGCAAGTAATATCCCTGCCGCCCATGCTTTTTCCGAACAGCTTAATGATAGCCAGATAAGAAACCTGACCAAGTTTATTATCGCATCACAAAATGAGGACTCCACCACTCAAACCCCACAGGGTGTTATCAACACCAGTTCTTATATTAGCGACCAGGGTATCCCGAAAAACGCCGATCCCACCAACGGTGAAATGCAATATCTTGATATCAGCGTTGGGTGCGCCACTTCCACTTGCCACGACACAGACGGCACCCGCCAGCATGAAGCATTGGGAACAATCGCATCGGAAAATCCCTGGGAAATGTTACATAAGATCCGTTTCGGTCATCCGGCCAGCACGATGCCAGCGTACAGTGCCGTCAATTCATCGGTATCTCTGACATTACAACAATCATTGGATATTGTGGCTTACGCGCAAAACAGTTTACCTGATCCGGAAGCCACCGCTGACACGGCCTGCCTTACCGAGTTTGAATCCTATGTTACGGGTTCCATTGCTAGCGCTGATACATTTCTCGGTGGGCAACTCTATGACAAATGGTGGGAAGCGGCGGGTACGACGCCACCCGCAGGCAATCATCCCCTGTGGTCACAACAGTCCACCAATACGCGCACCGGGCTGGACACTTGGCGTTGCAAAGAATGCCATGGCTGGGATTACAAGGGAGCCAGCGGTGTTTACAACAGTGGCTCAGATCACTATACCGGTTTTCCGGGCATTTTGACGTCACAAAACAGCCAGCCCATTAACGTTTTTTGCGCCATTTATGCCGGTACCGGCATTACGCTGGGCAACCACAGTTTTTCAACCCGGTTGGATAAGAGCCAGGTACTGGATCTCGCCCGGTTTATTACCGATGGCGGTGTGATCAACACCAGCAACTATATTGATGCCGGTGGTAACCCTATTGGCGACAGCGCAGAGGGCGCGACTATCTATACATCAATCAATGGCTGTAGCGCATCGAATTGTCATGATGCCGATGGGGCGGGACAGCCTGAGCCGCTGGGCGTATTGTCCAACGAGAATCCGTGGGAAGTCATGCACAAGATACGTTTTAGCGATCCCGGTGCAATCATGCCGGCATTCGCTAGACCGGGTATTCCCCAACACCTTAATTTGACGCAGATTGCCGATGTGATTGCTTACACCCAGACGTTGGGTGGAACGGCCGGCGGCGGTGCCAGCAACCAAACGGATCTACAGATCATTACCCGGGGCGGACGCTTATACGACAACTGGATTGACGAAACCGGCTCAACCGCACCACCGGTTGATAACCCTGTTTGGGAGTTACGGCCGAATACCACCGCCAATGCCAGCACCGGTGTCGATACCTGGCGCTGCAAGGAATGCCATGGCTGGGATTACAAAGGCGTGAACGGTATTTATGGGAATCCCAGCAGTGCTCACTACACCGGTTTTGGTGGAGTTTTTGGCACGGAAAAAACCGAAGCGCAAATCGTTACCTATTTGACCACCGGATTTTTCGACACACAGTCGTTAACCAACGTTCATAAATTTGGTGACCTGTTACAGCCGGCGGACATTGAAGCCCTGGCCAAGTTCATCAAGCAGGGTACCATTGATGTCAGTATCTATTTTGGATCCGACGGTATTATTAACGGACTGGAATCAAACTTCCGCAATGGCGAAACACTCTACAGCTTCCTGGGATTCGGGGTGGTGAATGGTAACTGCGCCCTGTGTCACGAGACCAATGGTAAAAAACCGGATGGTTTAGTCCTGGGCGTCATCGCCAACGAAAATCCGTGGGAGTTCCTGCACAAGGTACGTTTTGGCCAGCCCGGCACCATAATGCCGTCGCTCATTAACGCCGTCGATCCTTTAACCCAACAACCGGCGTTTGAAACACAGGACGCGGTAGATGTCACTCAATTTAGCCAGTCATTACCGGTACAATAACAAGCGCTACAGGATGTATTAACGCGCAATTGAAAAGCCGCCTTTTAAGGCGGCTTTTTTTATTGATAGCATTGTTACCTATTGATACTGCATTATCGGTTTCCATTGATGCAATAACGGAGGTTATATTCGCTTGACAGAATAGCCGCGTTTTTGCAACAGGGATACGATTCCTTTGTCGCTCACCATATGTCCGGCGCCGACAACAACGAAACAGGTTTTATTCTTTTTCAGCAACTTAACGATACCGTTGGTCATGGTCTTGTTGCGTTGGTCGAACAGGCGGTCCATCAGGGATTCAAATTCCGGATATTCGCTGATGGGATCGTTCAGCATTAATTGTTCGATTTTTTTGGTATTACCGGTTTTCCAGGCGGTCACAATATCGCCGAACACGTCTTTCATCTCGTTCAGCGAAATTATAGTGTGCTTTAACAACAAATCCTCGTTGGAAAAACTTAACAATAAGTTTAACTGGTCTGTAGCGGTTTCCAGTTGTTCAATGGGTTTGCCGGCGGATCTTGCCTTTTTCATAAAATAACGGTCAATGCCCAGTTCCGGGGAATAGCCCAGTTGTTGTAATCTGGCCACCGTCAATGTAATGGCAATAATGCCGGGACGCATTCTGGCGACGGCTGCATAAGGTATCGCGGTTTTTTTCAGAAAATCCTGCAACAGATCGAACGTTTCCTTATTGACGTGACTCTCGACGGTTTCCGGCATGGGATAAAACCCCTTGGTCAGCATCAGGTTGTTCAGTTTCACCTGGTCGGCCTGTGTCTCGTCGACTTCAACGACCAGCACATCAGACTGCTTAAATGCTCGTTCGATTTTGGAGTCGAGGGGATATATGGATTTATCCGCCACGTGTATGGACCCAAACAGGTAGACCGTCGCGGTGTTGGACTTGACCTGCCACAGTGCTGGCCCGGCGATCGATACTGCGGGCAATACCAGGCAACATAGCAGGACAAGGTAAAGCCGGGTTTTGATAGCGCGAGTGAACAACGCATTCACCAAATAATATTGAATAATTTTTATGTTTGTCGATCGATGATTATGGTTTACGGCCAGCGCCACCTGATTAACACATTATAGCAGTTCGGTTTCAAACGAATTCCGGGGTGCCGCAAAGCAAACAGGTTGCGATAATAGCATAGCTATTGCCGCTTTTTATCGGCCGGTATCGGCTTATTATTGGTTGAAGAATAGTGCGCGGCTGAAAGACTGTACGCTAACAATGCCAGTTGGAGATTGGGGTGGTATTCGGTTACCGCGGCAGTGCGATGGCTACATGACTACTCGCGGGGCATGCGCCAGGGTTTTCCAGCCTGATAGGTTTTCAAACGTCTCTGGAAATCTTTGAGCCGGTCCTGTTGATCGGTGGACTCCAGGTGGTTGATCGCCTCTTTCTGGACTTGGATGGCTTTTTCAAAGACGCCCAGTTCAGCGTATCCGGCCGCCAAAGTGTCCAGCAAGCCAACTTCTTCTTTGTCGCTTTTCAGGAGCGATTCAATAATATTAATGGCCCGTTTACCGTCACGCAGCTCTGGCACCGGTACGGTCGCCAGTGTCCATGCCAGATTATTCATAGCGTCCCTGTAGCCCTGATCCGCCGCTACAGAAAACCATTTGATCGCCATTTGATAGTTACGCTGTCCTGCCTGGCCGGTGGAATAGAGATAGCCCAGATTGTCGGCGGATGGCGCATATCCGCTTTCCGCCGCGCGCTGATACCACTTTATGGCTTTGCCGCGGTCGCGGATAACGCCGTTACCGTTTTCATACATTTGTCCCAGGTAGTGCTGGGCGGGAGTCACACCCTGCTCAGCGGCGCGAAGTAGCCACTTCAACGCTTTACTCATACTGAGTTCAAGGCCTTCACCGGTCTGGTACAACAGGCCAAGGTAATATTGACTATAAGCATGGTTGTTATTGGCGGCTTTTAACAACCACTGGCCGGCCAGGGTAAGATTTTCTTCGCCGCCCTTACCGGTAATCAGCATACGAGCCAGCTTGTACTGCGCGTCAACATGACCGGCTTCGGCGGCCTTCTCGTACAATTTAAACGCCTTTGCGGTATCGGCGACTACGCCTCTGCCATTCTCGTAAAGCTGACCCAAAATAAAATAGGCAGTCCGGTTACCGGCATTGGCGGCGCGCTTGATCCACTCGGCGCCTGTTTTGTCGTCCGCTTGCACGCCGGTGCCATTGAGATACAAAACACCCAGACTGTATTGCGCCATGGCAACATTTTGCTCGGCGGCCAGCCGGTACCAGGAAGCGGCAATGGTATAGTCCTGTTTGACGCCCCGTCCCAGTTCGTACATCAAACCCAGCGCCGCCTGGGCATCCACCAATCCCTGCGTTGCCGCCATGCCGTACCATAAAATCGCTTTTTTGTCGTCGCGCTTGACGCCACGGCCGGTGGCGTAACTTTCACCCAGGTTAAACTGTCCAATGGCGTCACCGCCCTTGGCCGCTTGATGGTACCAGTAGAAGGCTTCATCGAGATCGCGCTCGACCCCATGGCCGCGGGCATACATAACACCGATATTCGATTGCGCTGGCGCATAGTGCTGGGCGGCGGCGCGTTTGTACCACATTAACGCCTGCTTCGAGTCCTGCTCGACACCCTGGCCTTTCTGATAAAGGACGCCAAGACTGTATTGGGCCTGTGGAAAGCCCTGCTCCGCCGCTTGCCGAAACCACTGCGCTGCTTCATGGATATCCGGCTTGACGTTGGTGCCATTTAGATAATGTTCGGCAACGATCGTTTGAGCCGCCGCGAATCCGGAGCGGGCCGCTTTCAAAAACCAGTCAAACGCTTTACGCGCGTTCTGTTCGACGCCACGCCCATTGGTGTACTTGACGCCCATTTGAAACTGAGCGTTAGGCAGGCCCTGTCTGGCCGCCATGGTGGTCCAGTAGGCCGATTGTTTTTGGTTGACCGGCACGCCAACCCCGGTGGCATAAAGAATGCCCAGGTTGTTTTGGGCTTCGGCGTAACCCTGGGTGGCAGCGCGACGGTACCACTGAATAGCCTTGATCGCGTTTTTTTCTACCCCTTCCCCCACTTCTAACATATGGGCGATGTTAAATTGCGCAATGGCGTTGCCCTCGCGGGCCAGGGGGAGCCAGGTATCAAACGCCGCCCGGTAATCTCCAATATCGTAGGATTGCAACCCTGCGTTGTAGATTTCTATATCACGGTCATAAAACGGCAGCGATCGCCGTGGTTGTTCAGCGATTGATTGTTTGGTGGATTGTTCAGGCTTGAATATTTCGAGGTCTGCCGTGGAGGTCAACGAGTTTTCAGTGGCGCAACCTGTCGTCAGAACAGTCACTATTACGAATGACAGTAGCCATACCGCGCGACCGGGTCGACGTTGATGATAACATTGGTCCAATACTACAGCCCCCGATAAAATAAGGTTGAGACGACAGGTTTTAATAAGATTGGTTTCAACTTTATCACAAAGTTCTGGTCAATAAATAGCTAGTTTTCGTGGACGTCATTCGCGATAAGCAATTGATATCGCTGTATCTTATCTTAATAATTGAGATGAAAGTGGTTATTTATCAGCAAATCGGCTAATTATTGTTCAAAGGGCTTTTATCACGATTTGATCATTGTTCCGTGAATTGTTGGATGAGTATTGGTGCTGATAGCCAAGACAATCAGGCGGGATGAGCCACGTTATTGGGGAACAATCAATAGGTACGACGCGCCGCTATCGTCGGACATCACCAACGATATACCCACTCCTGGAACATAACCGGTAAGTAGTCTGGTGGGTCTGGCGAATGCCGGTAGTCGAACATCGACTACCGGCCGCAGGCAGAAGAATTACTGCTTATTGGAAAACTGGATTATTTTTGCTTTTGGCAACGGAGCCATTACCCGGGAGCCTGATACATCCGTCGTAACAGCTTCGCAATCGTGATAGAGCTGATTCAAGCGGTCCAGTGAATCCCACATCATATCGGAAATAGCAACGCAGGCCGCCAGCGGTGTTGGCATCTTCTCGCGGACACGGTCGATCTTCCACTGCAGGCACCGCAACCGGTGTTGTTTGTCTTCGGGTACGCTGTTAATGAATTCTTCAATGGATTCCAGGCGGCGCGATTCGAAGGTTGCAGGATCACGTTTAGACAGCTCCAACCATTCATCAAAGTTGAAGTTCGATTCAAATTTTTGTTGAGTAAGATTTTGCATTCTCCCAACTCCGAATAATTAGACTATGCTGGTACCGCTTCGTTGCATAGTTTGGAGATCCCCACCCTCGGGTTCGACCGATACTGCAACATCACGACTGCTTAAGTTATTGTCAGTATACAATTATTATTGTATCGATAATCAGGTTTTATAGCTTGAACCTGTTACCGAATATGTATACTTAATATTCATCATTATCCGGATGCCGTCCGGTACTGTCAAACATTTACGCAATGTTATATTAAAGTATATTCTTTATTATAGTTATAACTGTTTGTTTTCTATACTTATTATGATTATCTTTGAGCGGTTATTTAATAAACAATTTTAATGATTACACCAAAGTGATAACCATCCTGCTATATTGATGTTAACGGGTTAACTTACGGGCTTACTCAGCGGCCGCGCGTGCGGCACTACGGGTGCGGTTAATATGAAATTATCCCCTCGGCAATTTTATATACGCCTCTTGACCGGTAATTCGAGGCGTGGTGAGAAATGAGGTCAGGAAAATTTTGGTCGTCTTCGGCCCTGCGAAGCGCCGGGTAGCCAGCTGCTATTGAAATTGCCGGTAATGGCTGTCTTTAGTTAGGGGTTAAACGCCGGGACCTATAATTGTCCCCATTGCACGGGGCTGTTGCCTTTTGCATACTGGTGGACGACCAGTCCCCGGTCGCGGGTCCAGGAGTTCGCGCCGTCAACCAGGCGATCATTGCCACTGTTAAGGTATGCTTCGGCGATCTGTATGGTACCGTTGTCATCCAGCAGCTTAAGTAGTTCACCAATCACTTCTTCTTTACCGATACCAATAAACGCATAAAGTGCATTACTGATTTTGTCAGCTTGCTTGGACTTGATGTCCTTTAAAAGTACGCGTTTTGCATCGGGCCATAGTGCCTGTAAATCATTATTGGCTCTCTTGGCGACAAGATAATGGATTTCATCTTCGTCGGTTCTGGGTTGCCAGCCAATCCTGCCCAATGCTTTGGCGGTGTACTCCGCGGTATACCATTGGGTCAACGTCGCTTTCAGCGCCGGCACCGCCTGAATACCGAACTTGGCCAGTGCGCGAGTGGTGGTTTCGAGTAATTGCTTGCGTTTATACTCATCGTCGTACCACTGGGTTCGACCAATGGCCTCAATGAACGGCTGAATCGTCGACGGGTCGCCGATTTCGCCCAACACCCTCGCCGCTTCCACCTGGTAAGGAGACTCTTCCTGTTTCAGTTCCAGTAACAAAGGCGCGATGGCAACTTTACCCAACGCCTCACATTTGAGCCAGTCGTGTTTGGCAATACAATAACGAGCCTGCTCTTCTTTGTTTTTCGGTTGCCAGCCTTTTGTCAGCAAGGTCTTGCGGGTCGCTTCGCGAACTCCTTCGTCAAGATCATCCAGTAGATTCTTAAGTGGTGGTATAACGCGGGGGTCATCAACATTCGCCAGAGTAGATGCAGTGGCTTGGCGAACCGTCGGTTGGTAATCTTTTAGTGCATCGATCAGCGGTTCTATTGTACGCGGATCATCGAGTTTGCTGAGCGCCTTGATTGCCTTGATACGCACTTCCGCGTTGGAATCGTTGACGGATTCCAGCAATGGTTCAATGGCTCGATGATCCTGGTATTCTGACAGCGCGCCAATGACCTCGGATCTCACTTCCGGCTTATCTGCTTTCAGTCCCGCGACCAGTGAGCCAATTGCGCGATTGTCCTTGATCTTGTACAACGATTTCTTGGCCGCGATACGCACGTCCGTATCAACATCATCCAGCGCAGCGATAAGCGCATTGGCGGTTGCGGGGTCCTGAAGCTCTCCCAGCAGTTTCGCCGCGACCAGGCGCACACCCCGGTTGTTATCCTGCAGAGCCGCTACAAATGCCTTGCTGATTTGTGGGTCATTAAGTTTGCGATAATGCGGCATGGAACTTTCCAGAACACGCGCGGCAGTTTTGCGAACGGCGCGATTGTGATCGTCCAACGCCTTAATCAGCGGCGGAACCACCTGCTTTTGTTTGTAGGTTGCCAGTGCCTCGACCAGTGCCGCGCGAACATCCGCGTTGTCGTCTTCCTGCAACGCGTTAATTAGGGCGCTGATGGCTTCCGGATCATGAATTTTCGCCAGCGTATCGGCCGCATTCATGCGGTCTCGCCATTGATCGCTTTGCAGTTCGTGAATTAATGCCGGTATGGCGGCTTTACCCAGGGAAACGCACTTTTCCCAATCCTTTCTGGCCACACAAAACGATCCTTTGGCCTCGTCGTCTGCTGGTTCCCACTTCAAAACTGTCAACAACTGGCTTGCCCGCCGGCGGATATCCGGGTTATGGCCATTCAGGGCGGCAACCAGCGGCTCGATGGCATTTTTGCCGTACTTGGCGCAATTGTCCCATTGTTGTTTGGCGACGCAGTATTTAGCAGCTTCTTTATCATTGTGGGGCCGCCAGTGATATTGTTCCAGCGCCTGCGCTGCCGCCTGCCGCACGTCGGCGTAGTCATCGCCAAGCAAACTGACCAGCTTCTCCATGGCGCGGGGGTGTACCAGTTGTTCCAACGCTTTGGCGGCACCGGTTCTAACCCAGTGATTCTGGTTGTCGAGGGAACGAATAATCTTGTTGATCACCTGCGGGTCCTTGTACATACCCAGCACGTGTGCCGCTTCCGCCCGCACGTCTTCATCCTTATCATGTAGTGCCTCGAACAAGGGTTCGGCGGCTTCGGGCGTTTGAATGCGGCGTAATGACTGGGTGGCGGCCTCCCTGACTTCGATGGACGAATCTTTAAGCGCAATAGTCAGTGGTTTGACGACGCGCGGGTCGTCGAAATCACCCAGCGCCAGTGCCGCCTGTTGGCGCACGTAGCGACTTTGGTGTTCAACTGCCTCAATCAGCGGCTTGATAAAGGTAGGCTCGTGCACACGGGCTAATTCGTCAATAGCGGCGTGGAATGCTTCCTCGGTGCTGCTTCGGGTCGCGGACGGTGCCTCGCCCATTGCTTTGATAAGGTAACGGACGACGCGTGGGTCTTTTTGTTTGCCAAGCGAAGTGGCGACTTTAATCAGCGATTTATGTGCCGATTCACGTACAAATTTGTTTTGATCATTCAATGATGCGACTAACGGATCAATGACCAGGTAATCACGTAAATTTCCCAATGCTTTGACGGCGGCTTCGCGCTCGACCCAGCTGTCTGATTCCAGCGTCTTGGTCAGCGCTTTAACGGCACGAGGATCACGAATGACGCCCAGCGCCGCTATAGCTTTAATACGCAGGTCTTTATCAAAACTTTCGTTAATAATACTGATCAGTCCTTCAATATCCTGTTTATTGCGCAACGTGCGGACATCCGACGCCGTTGTGGCGCAACCGGCTATGAGGAAAAACACTAAACAGAGGCTAACTTTACGTAACATTACTATTAACTCAACTATTAACTCGAAAGGCAATTGAAGGTGATAACGACGTCACCGTTATGTTTACCCGCGCCATATTAAATGCTCTCAGTCTAACTATTAATGTAAACGCCGGTGCTAGTATCCGGTAATCGCTTTTAACTTTGCGAGTGGGTACCAATGTGACCAGGTTGTTCAAACTTAGCATCTGGTGAATAAATAACCTGGTATAACACAACGGGGAATATGAAATTGTGCTGAATTTACTACAGTCTCGGGTTTTCACTCAATGCTTTTTGTCGATTGGTTCACAAAAAGACTATGCGTTCACATACATCACTACACATCGACCGGACCAGCGTTTGTTGCGATTTATCCCTGAACAATAAAGTTGAAGATCCAACCTGGCGGGCGTGAATTCGATGTATTACTGTTTGACGTCGTGTAACAAGCGGGTGATATAAATGCCCTGGCTTTTTTTCTCCGCAACAATTTTGATTTTGCCGCGATAATGAGTGGCTTGCGCGCTGTTTTTCGGCTGAACGACGACTTCAAAAGTGGCCGCTCCTTCTGCCCTTCCCTGACGCACATTCCAATTAATATTTTTGATCATCAAGTTGCGCGACAGCGTATTGTCGAACAGTTGTTCGTAGTCGGCTTCGATACCACGCTTGTTACTTCGGTCGTTGGTTACCGCATTATCATGAAACAAGGACATCAGTTGATTGATGTTGCCATTGTTATAAGAGCTGGTAAACCGGAACAGGATTTTATCCAGTTCGTGTCTGGTCAGTTGCGGCGTTTGTGGCTTGTTACCTGTGGATTGCGGCTTATGAGCCGCAACGCTTACGACGTTACTGTCGTTGTTTGCCGGAGCGGCTGGTGACATTTTTTTCCGTGCCGGTTTTCGTTTGGCGGTTTTTGCGGCGGAAACCGATTGCCCGGCTTTGTCTTTGGCGTTTGCCAGTTGTTTACTGCTCTGCTTTTGTTTTGCTGATTGAGTTTTTTTCGTGGGTGCTTCAGGCTTCAGCGGTTTGTCGTGCAATATCGCTTGCCTGATCCGCTTTATTTCAACGGATTCCCGAGATTCATCAACAGCGGTTTTAGCCAGCGTCTGTAAAAACCGGTCTTGTTGCTCATCATAGGCCGCGTCCAGGGGATTTGAAGAACCACGTTTTGCTGCCGGTGGTTTTTCCTCAGATGATTCCTGTAAACCGGCGAAAGTTGCTGTTGTTCGCTCATCGGTATCGGTTTTTGCCAGTTGTTGATCGGACTCATGTTTCTGTGCTTTCGCCGATTCGCTATCAGCTGGGGCTGATTCGTGCATGGACGCCAGTTGGCGCGGATCACTGGTAACAGCAGGTTGCACAACCGGTGTAATAGTTTTGTCCGGGGGGGCATCGTTAAGGGTAACCGAATCGATAGGAACCGGGGATTTCAGTGCCGGGACATTGGTTTTTTCCCGGGTATGTTCCACTTGCGTGGACAGGTAAAGACTGCCACCCACAAGCAACAAAAAGATAACGACATGGAGCCGGTAATTCGGTTTTTCATACCGCTCCATAAATGCGTTTTGACCCATAAACGCCCACCTTGTGACTACACTACTGCTAAATTTATTTGACTCATCTTGTTACACTGTCGCCTTAAGTTAAGTCATTGTTATTATCATCCCGGATTCAATTTCAAGGAATTCCGGTTTTTTATGCCCTCTCTAGTTAACAACGCTCGGGACATTTTATCGTTTACACCGTTATACGTTGTCTGGATGGTACTGAAAAATAACGCCATGTCCAGACCATAACGCTAAAAACTGTTTTTTCGGCACTATGGATGTTCTTGTTTCGTATTGGTCAAAAAGTAATACATTGGTACGATTGGCGCGAATGACTAAAATATAGTGCCCATCGCTTCGTTTCACTACGGCTGGGAACGTTAAATCACATAATTCCGACCAATCTGATATAACTTTCGCCTTTAACTGATGTTCTTGCGCAAAACGAAATACGGATTGTTCCATTTGCGTATCGATGGACAACGCCTGGTTTGCCCTGGTGGCAGCGGTGTTACGATTGATATTCGATACTAAGCTGGAAACGTATTGATTAATTATGGTGATATCGTTATCGCGATCCTGATACCCGTCGTTCACTAACAGACCTCTATACCCCTATTTACGGGACTACAATCAATGATCATTCCAGAAACAGGCTGGACGGTTACGCTAATATCGTCAGCTGCCGCTAGATAAATTTTGATCAATTATGACATTAATTACGATTTAGACGCAATAAACTTCGTAACGGCATACGTAAATCAATAACGTGATATAAACATAACCAAAACTGAATTCATAATTCCTGTTAAAGGACAAAGAGTTAGCAGCTTTCGCGACAATCTCATCGCTGGTTGACTGGCAGGAGCTACTTATACTGATACCTAACGGCAACTTCAACGACTAGTAACTACCAGGTACCTTTGCCCCTTCGATGGCAGGCCTGCCACATCATCGGTTCGCCGCGCTAGTAACCCGACCCATATCATTTAACGGCTGCTGAGTATTCTATATGCTTGTTTCTTCAAACAAGTCACCAGTAGTTAACACAATTGCCAATGAAACCTGCCCAGCGGGATTTAACCAGCACCAGTGAGATTGTGCGACCAGTGCCTCACGCACAACCGGCTGAAAGTGTTGCGGAACGACTCGACACGTCGAAAAAAGGTTTATCCACGATTGAAGTTGCCGCGCGCTTGCAGCGCTATGGACGCAATATGTTGCCCCGGAGTAAGGCGCCCGGAATCGGCCTGGTGTTCCTGCGTCAGTTCCGTAGTCCGCTGATTTATGTATTGGTGATTGCCGCTTTGGTATCGATCGTCATTCAGGAATGGTCGGACGCTATATTCATAAGTGCCGTCTTATTGGTCAATGCGATTATCGGCACGATTCAGGAATATTCCGCTCAACGTGCGGCGACTTCCCTGCAGGAACTGACCACGACAGTGACACGGGTCATTCGCAACGATGACAGCTTCGAAATCAACGCCGAAGAACTGGTTCCCGGCGATCTGGTGTTACTGGAATCCGGCGATCGGGTGCCGGCGGATCTACGGTTGTGGGGCACCCACGATCTTGAAATCGATGAGTCTCTGCTCACCGGTGAATCACAAGCCGTACTCAAGGAAGCCGGCCGCGTTGTCGCCGAAGAGGCGTCCCTGGCTGAACGTGTCAATATGGTGTTTGCCGGCACGCTGGTTTCGCGTGGACGCGGCCGGGGTATTGTGGTGGGAACCGCACTAAATACCGAGCTGGGTCATATCGCGCAGGCGGTATTGGGTAAAGTCACGAGTAAAGCACCGCTGCTGGTGCGTATGGAACGTTTTACTCAACGTGTCGCCATTGTCGTCGCACTGGCCGCCATTGTGATGGCATTGATTGCCTTGACCCGTGGTATGCCGGTTAATGAAATCTTCTTGCTGGCAGTAGCACTGGCCGTGTCGGCCATCCCCGAGGGCTTGCCGGTGGCGCTGACGGTCGCGCTTTCCATTGGCATGCAACGCATGGCCAGACGTAACGTCATTGTGCGAAAACTGGTTGCCGTGGAATCCCTGGGCTCCTGTACGTATATTGCCACTGACAAAACCGGCACGCTGACCGTTAACCAACTGACCGTACGCCGAATTATGTTTCCCGGCGATGCTGTGCTGGAAGTAACCGGCGACAGCGATCGACCCAACGGAAATATTGTCAATGCGAATAATGGTAAAACGCTACCCGGTGACAATAATGATCTATTGCAACACCTTTGTTTTGCCTCTGTTCTGGCCAACGAAGGATTTCTGGCGCATCGCGACAGCGGCTGGACCCACCACGGGGACGCCGTGGATGTCGCATTGCTGGTCATGGCCCACAAAGCCGGTTACGTTAAATCCGATCTCAGCGCCCGATTCCCGGAAATAGCTTTCATACCTTTTGAATCGGAACATTTATTCGCCGCGAGTTTAAATCGCGTTGATGAACAAAGCCAGGCTTTTGTCAAAGGCGCCGTGGAAAAACTGCTGCCTATGTGCAGCACGTTACTGACCGAGGAAGGGCCACAGCCGTTAAATGCCGAACTTATTGAAAGACAGGCGGCCGTGCTGGCCGAGCAAGGCTACCGGGTTATCGCCCTGGCCTCCGGCGTGGTGATGGTGCCGGAGGATGGGGTGTTTTCGGAAGAGCATCTCATGGACCTGAATTTTATCGGACTTGTGGGCATCATTGACCCGTTGCGGCCCAGCGCGAAAAGCGCCGTTGCGGCGTGCCAGCAGGCTGGAATTAAAGTTGGAATGGTCACCGGCGATCATCCCACAACGGCGCTTGCCATTGCCCGTGAACTTGGGCTGGCACAATCCAGTGACCAGGTGGTTACCGGCCCCAGCATTAAAAAGGCCGTGGAATCGGGCTCGGCCCGGCAACTTATATCGAATGCCCAGGTGTTTGCCCGGATCGAGCCACAGCAAAAGCTGGATATCGTCACATCACTGCAACATAGCGGTCACTTCGTCGCAATGAGTGGCGACGGTGCCAACGATGCTCCTGCCCTGCGAGCCGCTAACGTCGGTGTCGCCATGGGTAAGTCAGGAACAGACCTGGCGCGTGAAACCGCGGAGTTGATTATTACGGACGATAACTTCGCCTCCATTGTCGCCGGCGTTGAAGAAGGCCGGATTGCTTACGCGAATGTGCGCAAGGTCATTTTTCTTTTGATATCCACAGGCGCGGCTGAGCTGGTGTTATTTACACTGGCGCTGCTGTTTGACCTGCCTTTACCGTTGTTGGCTGTTCAGTTGCTTTGGCTGAACCTGGTCACCAATGGCATCCAGGATGTTGCACTGGCATTTGAACCGGGCGAAGGCGACGAGCTGGGCAAAGCCCCGCGAAAACCCAAAGAGCCCATCTTCGACCGGCTGATGATTGAGCGGGTCGTCTTGTCGGCGCTGGTGATGGGTAGTGTTGCATTTATTGTTTTTGGATGGTTTTACAGCAACGGCTTTACCGTGGAGGAAGCACGTAACGGTACCTTGTTACTCATGGTGTTGTTTGAAAACATCCATGTCTTTAACAGCCGATCGGAAACCATTTCGGCCTTTACGCATAATCCCATGCGTAATCCGTTGCTGTTAATTGGCACTATCACCGCGCAACTGATTCATATCGGCGCCATGTACACGCCATGGTTAAACGACGTTCTGGGTATTGAGCCGGTGTTTCTGGACTACTGGTTGTATTTGCTGGGATGCGCGCTAACAGTCCTGATCGTGATGGAAATCCACAAGATTATCTATCGCCGGCGGTTAAAGTTACACACTTGAACGCGCATCGGATCCAACAGGTCGTACACCTGATCTAGGTCAAGGAATCCGGTTCGACTTATTGCGTAATATCTTCTATATTAATATCTTCTAATATTGTAAATAAACCTTAAGAATTGCAGGTGATTTGCGATGGAGCATCTTCCCGTTCCACCCACGGACAAACTGCGGGTGGAAATTGTATTAACGCTTATCGTTAAGTTCTTGTTTCTATTATTACTCTGGCTACTGTTCTTTCATCAGCCAGGCGATTCTCCGCCGCCAAAGACCGCCATCGAAAATAATCTGTTTGGGCCTGCCAATTCAGCCGAGCCAATTAAGCCATCGATCACCAAGGAGCCTTCAACATGGTGACGGAAACTGTCGTTGAGCTGTCGCGATTACAATTTGCCATTACGGCGATGTATCACTTTTTATTTGTCCCCCTTACTTTGGGACTGGCGTGGATACTGGTCATTATGGAATCAGCCTACGTCATGACCGGTAAAGTCGTTTACAAGGACATGACCCGGTTCTGGGGAAAACTGTTCGGTATTAACTTCGCGCTTGGTGTTACGACGGGTATCACCATGGAATTTCAATTCGGCACCAACTGGGCCTATTATTCCCACTACGTAGGCGACATCTTCGGCGTACCATTGGCTATTGAAGGACTAATGGCTTTTTTCCTGGAGTCTACGTTTATCGGCCTGTTTTTCTTTGGCTGGGACCGGTTGTCCAAAGTGCAACATCTGGTGGTGACCTTTCTGGTAGCGGTGGGTTCCAGTTTGTCGGCATTGTGGATTTTAATCGCCAACGGCTGGATGCAAAATCCGGTGGGCGGAGAATTCAACTATGAAACCATGCGTATGGAACTTTCCAGTTTCGGCGATTTGTTTTTTAATCCCGTGGCGCAGGTCAAGTTTGTTCATACTGTTGCAGCCGGATATGTCACGGGCGCCCTGTTTGTACTGGGTATTAGTTCCTGGTATTTGTTGAAAGGCCGCGATGTCGCGTTCGCACGCCGCTCATTTGCCGTTGCGTCTGGTTTCGGCCTGGCTTCCATATTATCGGTTATTGTACTGGGTGACGAAAGCGGTTATGAACTGGGCGATGTACAAAAAGTCAAATTGGCGGCAATCGAAGCGGAATGGGAAACCAACGAACCGCCCGCGCCGTTTACCATCTTCGGCATACCCAATCAGGAGGCGCAACGTACCGACTATGCCATCAAAATACCCTGGGTTATGGGACTTATTGCAACTCGCTCCGTCGATGAACCGGTAACCGGTCTTAGGGAGCTTATTGATGAGCATGAAAAGCGTATCCGTTCCGGTATGGTTGCCTATCAATATCTGCAAAAATTGCGCAGCGGCGACAAATCACCGCAGACGATACAAATGTTTGAACAGCATAAAGACGATTTGGGATTTGGTCTGCTGCTCAAACGTTATACGCCCAATGTCATCGACGCGACCGAAGACCAGATAAAGGAAGCCGCCAAGACGTCCATACCCAAGGTTGCCCCCCTATTCTGGGTATTCCGAATCATGGTAGGCGCAGGGTTTTTAATGTTATTCATATTTGCCGCGTCATTTTACTACTGCGCCAAGCGGGTCGCCGGCCACAAACCCTGGCTTTTGAAAATGGCGTTATATGGTATCCCCCTGCCCTGGATTGCTGCGGAAGCGGGTTGGTTTGTCGCCGAATATGGTCGCCAACCGTGG
Source organism: Gammaproteobacteria bacterium (assembly GCA_050116575.1). GTDB lineage: Bacteria > Pseudomonadota > Gammaproteobacteria > SZUA-152 > SZUA-152 > JAKEGK01. Next base: position 19,389 of record JASFOJ010000031.1, read on the forward strand.
GCAATTGGCGAAATCCTGCCAACCTCATTGGCAACGTCCACATTAGAAACCGGTAACCTGATTTTCAGCCTGGCGGGATTTATCGGTTTCTACACACTGTTGCTGGTGGCTGAACTCTATTTGATGTTTAAATACGCCCGCCTCGGCCCGAGTAGTTTACATACCGGCCGCTATGATCTCGAAGGATCGCCGACAGGCGGTGGCGAATTGGCTGTACAACCGCAACAAAAACGAGAGTAAGCGGGGACTGAGATGATATTTGATTACGATACGCTGAAACTGATCTGGTGGTTGTTCGTTGGAGTGCTGTTAATCGGCTTTGCCATTACCGATGGTTTTGACCTGGGCGTGGGTTCCCTGCTGCCGTTTATCGGTAAAACCGACAAGGAACGGCGCGTTATTATTAACAGTGTAGGGCCAACATGGGAAGGTAACCAGGTCTGGTTTATCACCGCGGGCGGCGCCGTATTCGCAGCATGGCCAATGGTATATGCCGCAGCATTTTCGGGATTTTACGTTGCCCTGTTACTGGTATTGTTCGCGTTATTTTTCCGGCCGGTCGGCTTTGATTACCGCAGCAAACTCGAAGATCCCCGCTGGCGCAACGCCTGGGATTGGGGCTTGTTTGCCGGTGGCGCAGTACCCGCGCTGGTGTTCGGTGTGGCGTTCGGCAACCTTTTACAGGGTGTTCCGTTTGAATACGACAACACGCTGCGCCCCACCTATACCGGCTCGTTTTTTGGCCTGTTGAATCCTTTCGCTTTGCTGGTCGGTATCGTGAGCCTGTCGATGCTGATTATGCACGGCGCTGTTTATTTGCAGTTGCGAACAGAAGCCGAGATCGCCGAACGTGCTAAAAAAGCGACCCTGATTTTTGGCAGTATTCTTTTGCTGACATTTTCGTTGGCGGGAATCTGGATCGCGACGGGCATTAATGGTTTCGTTATCACTGATATGCCGCCATTGGATGCAACCCCCAATTTACTCGCAAAAACCGTAACCCAGGAACCATCGGCATGGCTGAATAACTACTCGCTATACCCATGGATGATTCTGGCGCCGGTCATTGCCTATGTTACGATTGTTGGCGCCATGTTGCTGGCAAAAGCGAGCAAACCGGGCTCTGCTTTTGTCCTGAGCAGTATCGCCCTGGCGGGCATTATACTGACCGCGGGTTTTTCCATGTTTCCGTTTATTATGCCCTCGTCGTCACAACCTGACAGTAGCCTGACATTATGGGATGCTACGTCAAGTCATCTGACGCTGACCCTGATGTTCTGGGCAGTTTTAATATTCCTGCCGATCGTGTTGTTATATACCAGTTGGGTATACCGTGTATTACGGGGTAAAATCACGCAACAGCACGTGGAAGACGATCAACATACCTTGTATTAAATACAGGAGAACACGAATGTGGTATTTTAGCTGGATACTTGGTGTATTGCTTGCGGTGGCCTTCGGTATCATCAATGTCCTGTGGCTGGAATCGGAGAAATGCCTCGACGACGAATAATCATGATTCCCTGCATCGGCGGCCATTGATACAGGCTATAAAGTATAGTTACTTAATAACTTAGCCAGTGCGAACTAGATACAATAAAACAATTTAACGGCAAAAACCATCGATGACCAACGTCCTGCCCCTTCAGTTCCTTTTCATTTTTAGTCTTATTATCTTTGAACTAAGCGCCTGTACGCCAATGCAGGTCGAAACCGATTACGACCACGCTATTGATTTCACGCGTTATCAACAATACCAGTGGATTCCCAACGAACAACCGGACCTGGTTGAAAAAAATATTGACAAAGATTTACTGGATGAAACTATCACTAAAACTGTAACAACCGAACTCACCAATAAAGGTTATTCACGAGTGAGTGAACACCCCGATTTTTTGGTATCTTATTACCTGGTCGTCAATACCAAAACGGATGTTTATTATGTCAATGAATACTACGCCGGTATTGGTTTCAATCCACAGCCGTCACGCACAACGGCACAGGATTACCGAAAAATCCGCGATGTTACCTATTCGCAAGGCATTTTAATTATTGATGTGCTCGACGCTAAAACCAACGAACGGGTATGGCGTGGCTATGCACAATCACGTCTGGAATATTTTGCCCAGCCGGACAAAACCGTTCAACGAGCAACCACTGCCATTCAAAAAATATTGTCCCGTTTCCCCCCTTAAGCTGATTGGTCCTTTCTTTGCATAAATCGCAATTCCGGAGTCGGTGAGCCGTCATTCGAAACCGGTGTTGCAGATGCGTATTGTAAAAATCTTATTTAGCGTGACAGCTATTTACTTTCAACAATCATTTGTGGCGGTTAGTTTACCTACAACCCCCAAGGAATCGTTATTTTAACTGATACTTCGCGCCGGATGGATTGTTGGAATTTATCTTTAACGCCGCGTGTAGAAATATATTTCACGCCCTTTGTTGCCACTGTATTACCGTGCAAGAGCATTGGTTTTTGCTATGCGTCAGTGCGGGGTTGATACCAGGGTATAACGAATGTAGGAATTTTAACCAACCCTGTTTAATCGTTCTTAATGTTTGTAGGCTCAGGTGAGCGTTGAATAACATTCATTTAAATTAGAATATATTTATTTGAAAACTGCATATCCGGCTCACGAAATATAGCGATATCGCATTGAAACGTGACGATATTGATAAATTGCTCGTAGCTGTAATCACAAAACAATTAACTAATTCCAATTTTTCCAAATATTGGATTAATTAGATAAATGAAAATTTATATTTGGGGATATAACCCTTTACATTGAAATGGCATTATCGATTTACCTATACTATGCTTTTAAACACTTCAATCGACTTAATCGTCGTTTATTAAGAAATTTTAATTTATTACAGTACCGGTCAACGATACCAAACTATGAAAAACATACAACGGGGTTATTTGACGCCAAAAGAAACCGCTGCCTACCTGAAAGTATCAACAGAAACCGTTCGGCAATGGGCTAAAACGGGTTTACTCAAAGCCGAAACAACGCTGGGTGGTCACCGTCGCTTCAACCGGGATGAAGTTGCACGTTTTGCATCAACGCTGCAAAAACGCGAAACGAAAAAACAAATCTTCTCCGAACACCGTGTATTGATCGTTGACGATGATAAACAATACGTTAAATTCGTTGAAGAGCTGATACAGGGTTTTTCCAACCAATTTGTGACCGAAAAAGCCTACGATGGTTTTGAAGCCGGTCATAAAATTGAACAATTCAAACCTAACACAATCATACTTGATCTGGTTATGCCGAGCATTAATGGCATTGAAGTATGCCGTTACTTAAAACAAAATGACCAGACGGAACACATCCGCATTATTGCCACCACGGGATTTCCCTCAGAGCTTAACATACAGAATTTTCTTCAAGCGGGCGCTGAAGCGGTATTGGATAAGCCACTCAACGAGGATTTGTTGCAGCAGGTGTTATTGAATTCATCTACAAGTTCGGCTAAATCTAGATAAGATCGACGCATGGATTGTGTGCCACGTCAAGCTCGACTCACTTTGAAAGATTAGAAAAATATCTTGTAACCAACATTGCCCGTGCGATTTTATTGCGCCCTAAACGTCAACCTGTTTTTCTGTATACGGCGTTATTGGACGTAGCGCCAACTCACATAGACAACTCCCATCGCCCAGGCGAGCCCTTTCAGCAAAAAGAACACAAACGCGTATTTCCCACAACGTACCAGTCCTTTATGCATTCCAGGTTTATTTTTAAATATCCGCACTTGCATGTATCTATCATCGGATAGTTCTCCTTTTTACTTGATATAGGTCTGACCGGTATAACGACTATTTGTGTCCCGAAAAATGACCAATCCAAACCACTCAAAATGTCGTCGTTCGGACCTGTTTGCTATACTCATTTTTTGTATTTTGGGATATTTGGTTTTTTTGGATTTTTTAATTGTTATATTTATTCCAATCTACACCATTTATGCTCAAGCTGGCGCTTGTAAAGACGATAAAATTTCAACGTAACGCGTATAGTGATGCGAATCGTAGACAATAACCACTCGTCTTTCACAAAATTCAGGATTAGCTTGTAAATGGCCGGCAAATCGAACCACGACCCAGCGTCTTTGGAATACAACCTGGACGAATCCCTCGATATAACTTGCATAAACCAGATTTACGACGAATTAAATACCTTATTGTCTGATGGCAAGCCAGTCACTATTGACGCGAGTAACGTTAAACGATTGGATACGGCCGGCGTGCAATTACTATGTTGCTGGTATCTCGAAGCCAGGAAAAAAGGAGTGGAAGTGACTTTTAGAAATACGCAGGGTGTATTTCATGACTCAGCCAAGCTGCTGGGTGTAGCGGAGGTTTTTGAAATCTAATCGTTGTCATTCTCGCTTAATTGATATGAAGCCAATATTTTAATCTAGCGCTAGCCTACGATAGACAACCTGTTTCTTATAGACAATCCGGGTAATGTGTTTACCCTTAAACATTTATAACAAATTATTTTCAAGTTAAATTTTCCTATAAAATACCACCCTACCTGCACGTCAAACCAACCTCTTTCCCAAACTCGAACCGGCGTGTATTTTTTTGTGATCTATATGCGCTTCACAATACAACATAGGTATATCTGCCGTTACTGCATTCTCGGCGCGACACCATCAAACAACAGCCACAACAATGTAAAGCAAATTTTTGGCGATATTTTGGATTTCTGTAATTCCATAGCTTGAAGTACTTTAAGTTTGAATGTGATCAAAGTTGGGAAATCTTGGTTTTTGTACTGCAATAATCCAGGATTTTACAATTTGTTAGCGCAAGACATTTTTCACGCAATGATCAATAACGTTTTTATCAGGAACTTTCCAGGAAAACTACGAAATTTTTAAAAATTTTTAATTTACCAATTGCCTGTTAATTTTTAATTAAGGAATCTCACCCAGCGCACGATATGTAACTAGATTGCATTGTATTGGATCAATACGCGTAATATGCATTCCAATTTGATCCATTGTGGAATTTGGCTTTTTTATTTGATTTTATTTTTTATCCGCCATACCACCGGTGTGTGTAGCGAATATCAATCTTTGATGATATCGGTTAACGCTAAACAACCACGCGGTTAAAAAAGGTCTAACCTTTCCTGGAGGCATGTAGCATGGCAAATATCCTGACCGTTGACGATTCGGCTTCGATGCGTCAAATGGTTACGTTTACTTTAAAGAGCGCGGGCCATGAAGTTACTGAAGCTAAGGATGGCGTCGACGCCCTTGAAAAAGCGAAGCTGGGAAAATTTAACCTCGTGATCACCGATGTCAATATGCCGAACATGGATGGCATTACACTCACCAGAGAGTTGCGTGGGCTTACCGAGTACAAATTTACGCCGATCCTTACTCTCACCACCGAGTCCGGCAACAATAAAAAGCAGGCAGGTAAGGAGGCCGGTGCGACGGGATGGATTATCAAACCATTTAATCCGGAACAACTGCTATCAACGATTAAAAAGGTACTGGGGTAATACAATGTCGACAGATCTAAAACAGTTTCACGACGCGTTTTTTGAAGAAAGTCTTGAGGCTGTTGATGACATGGAAACAGGATTGCTAAATTTGGATCCCGTGACCAGTGATGGAGAGTCTATTAATACAATTTTTCGTGCAGCGCATTCCATTAAGGGCTGTAGCGCAACTTTTGGCTTCTCAGAGATTTCAGATTTCGTGCACGTTATGGAAACAGTGCTTGACGAAATGCGTGATGGAAATCTGGCTGCCACTCAGGAACTGGTCGAATTGCTTCTAAAAGCTTTGGATATATTGCGTGTTATGTTGGTTAACACACGCGATGGAACTGCCCTTAACCAGGACAATATAGATACCGTCCATAATCAACTGAAAGCCTTCCTGGACAAAGAGCAACAATCCACGGCCCAAGACAAAGACGGCCATGCCGTAATTGCCGACGATCAGAAAGCCACGGAATGGGAAATACATTTTACACCCAATCTGGAAATTCTGAAAACCGGTAATGATCCACTACGTATGTTTTCCGTCCTTAGTGAATTTGGTGAAATCCGCACCCAGGCAGATATTTCCGGGTTGGTAGATTTCCGTGTTATCGATCCGGAAGACTGTTATCTTTCGTGGATTTTAACGCTTAAAGGTGCCGCCACTAAAGATGAGATTAGTGAGATCTTTGAATGGGTCGAAGATGATTGCAAGGTTTCAATCAAACCCGCAATCTCGTCTACCCCACTGGATTCCGAACCGTCGGCGCCAACATCCATATCGGCTAGTACAACCATTCCACAAAGCGTTGCAGCAACGCCTGAAAAATCCACTGCGGCGCCATCGAGCACCGATTCCGCCTCAATTCGCGTCGGCATCGACAAAGTCGATACGATTATAAACATGGTGGGTGAGCTTGTTATTACGCAGTCAATGCTCGAACAACTCGGGGAGGATTTTGAAGACGGTCATACAGACTCGTCCCGGTTTGAAAAGCTAAGAGCGGGCCTGATCCAACTGGAGCGCAATACTCGGGAATTGCAGGAAAGTGTAATGCGTATACGTATGCTACCGATCAGTTACGTGTTTAATCGTGTTCCCCGTATCGTGCATGATTTGTCAAAAAAATTAGGCAAAGAGGTGGATATTAAAATGTCGGGAGAAAGCACCGAGCTGGATAAAACGGTTCTGGAAAAAATCGGTGACCCCCTGGTGCATTTGATTAGAAATTCTCTGGACCACGGTATTGAGCAGCCAGACGTTAGAGAAAAGAATGGCAAACCGAGAACTGGCACCGTTTCCCTAACCGCGTATCATAAAGGCGGAAATATTATTGTGGAGGTACAGGACGATGGGGCAGGATTACCCAAAGACAAAATTACCAGCAAGGCATTACAAAAAGGTCTAATAGATAACATAGATTCCATCACTGATGAACATATAAATGACCTGATTTTTCACCCCGGATTCTCCACCGCGGAAACTGTCAGCGACGTATCCGGCCGCGGCGTCGGGATGGATGTCGTGAAGAAGAATATCAAGGCACTGGGTGGTCGTATCGAAGTGGAATCCATCGAAGGCACTGGCACAAAGTTTACGGTACGGCTCCCACTTACCCTGGCGATTCTCGACGGGCAACTCGTTCGTGTGGGCAAAGAAACCTACATTGTCCCCCTGGTTTCCATTATCGAATCCCTGCAAATTAAATCGGAAAAAATCAATGTCGTAGCCGGCCAGGCAGAACTCTACAAATTACGTGACGAATATATACCGTTTATCCGGCTTCACGAACTTTTCGGTTTGGAGGCGGATACCGATCAGCTCCAGGATGGTCTTATGGTCATTGTTGAAGGTGACGGCAAAAGGGCTGGCCTGGTTGTTGACGATCTTTTATCACAACAACAAGTTGTTATAAAAAGCCTGGAAACCAATTTCAAACGCGTGGAAGGATTGTCGGGCGCAACAATTTTAGGCGACGGTACAGTAGCATTGATTGTTGACGTTTCCGGGCTAATCAGTTTATCCCATAAACACGTGTCAGGCATAGCGGCCGCTTAAGGAGACATTAAATGAGCACAGCACAATCCGAGATCTTTGATGATAATCCGCTGTTTGATGCAGCCCAAAAAGGGGACAAAAATCAATACCTAACATTCATCCTGGCAGGTGAAGAATATGGCGTTGATATCCTCCGTGTGCAGGAAATAAAAGGTTGGGAAAACGCCACAAAAATTCCCAATGCGCCTCATTATATTAAAGGCGTAATGAATCTGCGCGGCGCTATTGTGCCGATCATCGATTTACGGGACCGTTTTAACCTGGAAAGCCTAACGTATGGCCCCACCACGGTGGTTATCGTACTTCGTGTTCATGAAGAAGATAACACCCGAACTATGGGAATTGTCGTCGATGCCGTGTCCGACGTGTACGACATTGCCGCCGAAAACCTTCGCCCCGCGCCGGACTTTGGCGACGTGATAAGCGTGGATTTTCTCAAAGGCCTGGCCACTGTTGACGAGAAAATGGTGATCATACTGGATATTGATCATCTTTTAACAAGTGGCGAACTCAACATGATGGATAATGTGCGCAGCGGAACTAAAACCACCTCTGCAGCACCGGTAAGGCGGGCGCCGTCTTTAAATGTATCGTTACTGGAAGATACCTTTTCCGCCCTGGCGCCAAAAGGCGAACAAATTGTACAGCGGTTTTACCAGGAATTGTTTAAACGCTATCCGGATGTAAAGCCCATGTTCGCTAATGTATCCCTGGAAGATCAGCAAAGAAAACTTTTAAGCGCCCTAAAACTCGTCATTAACAATCTTCGCAACCCTGATGCGCTGGAAAATGCCCTGGAAGAACTCGGCAAGCGACATAAAGGCTACGGCGCCGAAAACGCACATTACAACGCAGTAATAGAAACATTACTCGATGTACTAAGGGAAGCAGCAGGTAGTCAATGGACCAACGAAGTGCATCAAGCCTGGAGTGATGCACTGAAAATCGTATCAACCAAAATGCAAAACAGTGCCGGTTGATCGTTATCGACAGGAAGGAAAATGGTAAAACTCAACTAAATTGGTATCCGGAGAAATCAACAATGGCTGCGACATCCAAGCGCAAATCAACTGCAAATTCAAGCCGTAAAAAAACATCAGGCACTGCAAAACGCAAACCGTCAACCAGAAAAGCTGCGAGTACAAAGCAAAATCAGGATAGCGGTTTGAACGTTGAGCTGTTGGAGCAAACCTTTAACGCGCTGGCTCCCTATGGGGAATCCCTGGTTGCAAGGTTTTATGATGAACTGTTTAACCGTTATCCGCAGGTCAGGCCACTTTTCCGTAACACCACGCAGCAGGAACAACAGCGCAAACTATTGGCGGCACTTAAGTTGGTGATAAATAATCTGCGCAATCCGGCTGTCCTGACGCAAACGTTACAGGATCTGGGCAGGCGGCACCAGTCATATGGCGCCGTTCCAGGTCATTACCAGGCGGTTGCCTCCACCCTGCTCGACGTCATGCAGGAATTTGCTGGCAGCTTGTGGACTCCGAAGGTACATAAGGCCTGGAACGACGCTTTACAAACGGTTGCGGAAATTATGTTAAACGCATATGACAACACGGTGGATCAAATGCCTACAAATAGTCTGGCAATGGACAATGACGCGCAAAACAGTAACGATGAATTAACCAAACTGAGGTCCGCGGTAGACGGCGCGCTTACCGCGATCATGATGGTTGATCGAAACCTGACGATTACCTACGTTAACCGTTCCACAATGGAACTATTGCAGAAGAACGAAGACATACTGCGAAGCCTTTATCCCGGGTTTTCGTCTGATAGAATCGTGGGCACTAATATTGATATGTTTCACAAAAACCCCGCTCACCAACGTCAGCTGCTAAGTAATCCGGCCAACCTGCCCTATTCCACTGACATACACGTCGGACCGTTAACTTTTCGGATTAATGTTACCGCGCAGCGCGATGCCATGGGTAACTATATCGGTAATACGCTTGAATGGTCCGATGTCACCGAGTTGCGGCGTAAAGAAACCGAGGTGTCGAGGTTGCAAGGTACGATTGACGGAGCGATGACAGCGTTCATGATGGTAAATCGCAATCTTGAGATTACGTATGTCAACGAATCGACCCGCAAACTTCTGAGACAACATGAGCAAGTTTTGCGTGATCTGTATGCCGGCTTTACAGCAGACGGCATCGTGGGTACCAATATCGACATATTTCATAAAAATCCAGCCCATCAACGTCGGATCCTGGAGAATCCAGCTAACCTCCCCTATTCCACGGATATACAGGTGGGGCCACTGATGTTCAATATTAACGTAACAGCGATCAAGGACCGCGAGGGAGAATTCGTTGGTTGCGCACTGGAATGGTCCGACGTCACCGAATTGCGTAAAAAAGAAACCGAAGTGGCACGGTTGCAGTCGGCCATCGACGGCGCAAATGCAAATTTCATGTTATGTGACGGCGACTTGAATATTACCTATGTCAATCCGTCCGTCGTCAATATGTTGTCGCGCCGGCAATCGGAATTGCGCAAGATCTGGCCAAACCTGGATACGAACAACCTGGTGGGACAAAACATTGACCAGTTCCATAAAAACCCGGCTCATCAGCGCGCTCTTCTAATGGACGTCAGCCGCTTGCCGTACAAGGCTGAAATTGAAATGGGTGATCTCGAATTTGAAGTTAACGCCACCGCCATTCTCGACCATAACGGAAATTACATGGGCAACATGGTGCAGTGGACGGATATTACCGAACAAAAAGATGCGGAACGCCAAATACAAAATCTGGTGCAAAAAGCTATTGAGGGCAAGCTCGACGAACGCCTTGACACCAGCGAGTATGCCGGTTTCATGAGCGGGCTTGGCAAAGGTATTAACACGTTGCTGGATACCGTGGTCACACCATTAAAGGAAATTACCAGCACCATGAGCAGTTTGGCTAACGGGGATTTGACCAATACGATGGATGGTAATTATCAGGGTGATTTTGGCGCAATGGTTGGAGCCGTTAATGCCACTTTAAATAATCTCGTTGACGTTGTCAGCCGCATACGGCAATCCAGCGGCAATATCGCCTCCGCCAGCTCAGAGATTGCCCAGGGTAATGCAGACCTCAGCCAGCGCACCGAAGAGCAAGCGTCGTCGCTGGAAGAAACGGCGTCAAGCATGGAAGAACTTACCAGCACGGTCAAACAAAATGCCGACAACGCCCGTCAGGCAAACCAACTGGCGGCCGGTGCGCGAGATGAAGCCGAAAAAGGTGGCGAAGTGGTGGGCAATGCCGTGTCGGCTATGTCTGAAATCAATGAAGCCAGCAACAAAATCGCGGATATCATTAGTGTCATTGATGAGATTGCATTCCAGACCAACCTGCTGGCACTGAACGCTGCGGTTGAAGCGGCCCGCGCCGGTGAACAAGGAAGGGGTTTTGCCGTCGTGGCCACAGAAGTGCGCAATCTCGCACAACGTAGTGCCGGGGCTGCCAAGGAAATCAAGGCGCTCATAAATGACAGTGTTAAGAAGGTGGAAGACGGGTCACGCCTGGTGGACCAATCCGGCAAAACATTGGTGGAAATAGTCAGTTCCGTTAAAAAGGTCAGCGACATCGTGGCTGAAATCGCCGCTGCCAGCCAGGAACAGTCCGCCGGTATCGAGCAGGTGAATAAAGCCGTTGTACAAATGGACGAAGTGACCCAGCAAAACGGCGCCCTTGTGGAAGAAGCCGCCGCCGCCAGTGCTTCTCTGGATGAACAGGCAAAAGCTCTGGATAATCTGGTTAGCTTCTTCAAGGTCGGTGAAAACGCCGAGCGCAGTATTCAGGCGCAGCTGCAGCAATCCCAGGATCGTGCGCGTCATCTCCACTCAAAGGCGGCAAACCGCTTCCGGACAACCCGTCCGGAACACGGTGAACAACACCAGACTTCCGGTAAAGTTTCCGATGATGGGTCGTGGGAAGAATTTTGATCGATGACCCCCAAAGCGTCAGATTGGGATCGGGAATTCATATTTACGGATAAGGATTTCCACATCCTGAGGAATCTGGTAAACCGTCATACCGGTATTTCCCTATCGGATGCAAAAAGAGAACTCGTTTACAGCCGCCTCACCAGGCGGCTGCGCGAGCTCAACCTAAAAACGTTCGCCAGATATTGCGAGCTTCTACAGGACGATGCATATAGCGATGAAATTGTGCATTTTACGAATGCTGTAACAACGAATTTGACATCTTTCTTTCGGGAGCCACACCACTTTGACTACGTTGCCAACCACATCCTGCCCGATATCGCCAACAGAGATTCCGGGAAGCGACGTATCAGGTTCTGGTCTGCAGGCTGTTCCACTGGCGAAGAACCTTATAGCCTGGCCATTACCATTAAAGAAAACTTTCCCGCGCTAATCAGTAATTTTGACATTAAAATACTTGCGACTGACCTGGCGTCTTCGGTTTTGGATACGGCAGTCAAGGGTGTCTATCCAATGGAAAAACTCAAAACCATTCTGCCCCACCGGCAGAAAGAATGGTTTTACAAAGGCGATAGCGACTACGCGGGGTTATCACAAATCAAATCTGAAATTCGGGCACTAATAACTTTCCGCCGTCTAAACCTCATGAATGAATGGCCCATGAACGGACCGTTTAACGCCATATTCTGCCGAAACGTACTTATCTATTTCGACAAGCCAACCCAACGCGTGCTCGTGGATCGTTTCGCCAATATGTTGGAGGATAAAGGTTATCTGTTTTTAGGGCATTCTGAGTCGCTGTTCAAGGTCACCGACCGTTTCAGATTGGTAGGTCAGACAATTTACCAAAAACTACGATGACTAGTTATCTGACAAATTTTGTTACTACTCGAAGCGCGCTGGAACCTGCAAAAACGGCGCTGCCGGGATTTGACCATATTAACCGTTACTGGGACAAAAGCAATTCGTGCTACGCAGCTAAACTTTTACCCGGCGATTATTATGTCACAATTCACGACGAACTCATAGTTACAACACTCGGTTCATGCGTTTCCGTCTGCATACGAGATCGCATTTATAACATAGGCGGAATGAACCATTTTATGTTACCAACACAATCTAATGATTATGGTGGATGGAAACATCCTCGAATCAGTCTTGCCAATCGCTACGGCAACTATGCCATGGAGAATTTGATTAACGATATATTGAAGAACGGTGGGGAACGGCGAAACCTTGAGGTTAAAGTATTTGGTGGGGGGAAAATACTGGCTCAAATGACGGACATCGGCAAACGCAATATTGAATTTATTGAAAAATATATAGAAACGGAGGGCCTGTTACTCTCAGCGCAGGATATCGGCAATGTATTTCCGAGAAAGGTCGTTTATCACCCTGTTAGCGGTAAAGTATGGGTCAAAAAACTACGTTCAATTCGCAATGACACTATTGCTAAGCGTGAAACACAGTACCTGAAACGAATCGAGACTGAACCGGTTACTGGCGATATAGAGTTGTTCAAATAAGGTATAGTAGTGCAAAAACCAGCTAACAAAAAAATAAAAGTGCTGATCATAGATGACTCGGCGCTAATCCGAAAAGTGCTTAAAGATATATTAAGCACCGCTCGGGATATCGAAGTGGTGGGCACAGCAGCCGATCCCTATATTGCTAGAGATAAAATCAAGGCGCTGAACCCCGATGTGCTTACGCTTGATGTAGAAATGCCAAAAATGGACGGAATCTCGTTTTTGAGCAACCTTATGCGTCTGCGGCCCATGCCGGTCGTGATGATATCATCCCTGACGGAAAAAGGTGCCGATGTTACCTTGCAGGCTCTGGAGTTGGGCGCTATCGATTTTATTTCCAAGCCCAAGCTCGACCTGGTTGAAGGGCTGGAGTCGTATTCCAACGAAATTATCCAAAAGGTCCGCATTGCATCCAAAGCCAACGTGAGGGCCCACTCAACCACGAAATTGATTCCTAATCAAAAATATACCGCTGACGCGGTTATCAAGCCCACAAGAACCAGGAAACATTTCAAGACCACTGACAAAATTATCGCAATCGGTGCGTCTACAGGTGGAACCGAGGCAATTAAAGAAGTATTAATGGAACTACCGGCCAATTGCCCAGGTATCGTTATAACCCAACATATTCCAGACGCATTTTCCGGGCCTTTCGCGGAACGTATGAATAGTTGTTCTGCATTAACCGTATTTGAAGCCAGCAACGGGCAACAAATTCTTGCCGGTCATGTATACATCGCTCCGGGGGATCGACACATGGTAATCGAAAGAAGCGGAGCTCGTTACATGTGTCGTCTGCACGACGGTCCCCCGGTAAATAGACACCGTCCTTCTGTCGATGTTATGTTTCGATCCATTGCGCTAAATGTCGGCCCCAACGCGATTGGTGTGCTGTTGACAGGCATGGGAAGTGACGGCGCCTGTGGACTTAAAGAAATGCACGAAGCTGGTAGTCCCACTCTGATACAAGATGAGAAAACCAGCGTAGTTTGGGGTATGCCGGGCGAAGCTTATAAGTTAGGTGCCGTCGATAGAATAGAACCTATTGAAAAGATCGCGGAAAGTATACTGAAAGCATTGCATAAAATGGAAAAAACGGGTGCGAAACCAACCAGGCGGCGCATTTCGTAGTAACAGCTAACAACCAAAATTAAAGGTGATTAGATGAAAGCAACGAAAACTACAATTAGCTTCTATCTATTGTCCGGTATAACGATTGTCTGCCCGGCAATTTATTTTGGCAGCCAAACGGATAGCTTCCGGTTTATGTCCATGGCCGGTTTAACAATGTTTTCCCTGTGTTGGATAGTATTTACTTTTATACTGACACATCGTGATTTACGAGGGACAAGCGACCGATCCGAACTGGATCCAGTACCAGAGAATATAAATTTCAATCATTTTTACGGCATTATAGAGTCATCGATTAAGGAAGACCTGAATATTATCAGGGCGGAAATCAGACAGGTGGAAAGTCTTATTGCCGACGCGGTCTCAACGTTGGGCAAAAGTTTCTCTGAAATGAACACGAACGTCCAGGACCAATATTTATTGATCAAACAACTGACTGATGCTGCACCAAGGGGCTATCAACCGAGAGTAATCTCGCAAATTGACAATAAGACCGAACAAATTAAAATCAATACCGCGGACGCTATTCGATCTCTGCAATTTGAAGATATTACCGTACAAGTCGCAGAGAACAGTATCCAATATTTGGATAATATTGAAAAATATTTGGATAAATGCAAATTGCAATTGAACGATCTATATAGTTTTAAATCCCAAAATACCCAAGCCAAGGATGCGTTCCAGGCCTTTGCCGCCTCATTGCAGCAAATCCGCCAGCAACATCGACTACCGGAGCGTAAAGCGGCCCGCCAGCAGGATCTTTCCGAAGGTGGCGTAGAACTATTTTAGGCATAAAATATAAATTAGCGTATACTGAATGATGTAAGCTAGTGCGTTTAATCGCAGTTTCATTTATCGGTCGCTGTCAATAACAACAACTCGCAACAACCGGTCTATCTGATGCGTGCAGAACACTACAATCGACTGATTGTTGACAGTCTACCCTGTGGGGTGGCCGTATCTACCCTTTCAGGTACGATTGTTGACATGAATAACTCGTTTGAAGAATTAACTGGCTTCAGCATTGAAAACGATCATCAATTAAATTTCCTGGATATCTCCTCCCGCTACAGCAGGACAACATTTGATCGCCATCTGGACATTTTGTTCAAAAACGGTAATTTAGGCGTCATGGACGATCAACTCGCGAATAAAAATGGTGCGCGAGTTGACGTTCGTATCTCGGCAACACTATTGAAAGACAAAAAGAACTCAATAATATGCTGGATCGTCGAAAATTACTCAGATCAAGATGGCAATAGTTTAACTGCCGATCAGTCATACGCTACCGATTACGATGTATTGTTGAGTTCCGCACAAGCCAAATCTATTCTTAAAACCGCTGCTGATGCCATAATTACTATTACAACATCCGGCACCATTCACTCCTTTAATCCAGCGGCGGAAAAAATGTTCGGCTACTCGACTATCGAAGTACTGGGAAAAAATATCTCAATGTTGATGCCCGAGCCCCATTGTCATCAACATGCCAAATATATTAGTAACTATTTGTCGACCGGCAACGCCCGGATTATCGGCATTGGTCGGCAAGCAGTTGCCCAACGCAAGGATAAAAGTATTTTCCCTATCCATTTAGCGATTAGCGAAATAAATTTTGAACACGAAACATTGTTCACCGGTATTGTAACCGATATATCAGACGTTAAAGAAGCACAGCAATTACTGGAGGTCAGTGAAGAACGGTTTCGTCGCAGTCAACGTTCTGCCAACATTGGTACATGGGACTGGGATATTAAGACCGGCGATCTCTATTGGTCAGATCAGATATCCGCACTCTTTGGGTACAAGGAAGGTGAGCTGCAAACAACCTACGAAAATTTTTTAGCAGCGGTTCACCCTGATGACCGTCAATATGTTATTGACGCTGTCGACAATTGTATATATCGCGGAGATATATACGATATCGAACACCGCTGTATATGGCCGGACGGCACGATAAAGTGGTTGTCGGAACGTGGTGATGTTACACGCGACGCAAATGGCGAACCATCACATATGCTCGGTGTCGTTCAAGATATAACACTACGTAAAAACGCCGAACAGGCCCTGCTTGAAAGCGAAGAACGTTTCCGGGGTGCTTTCGAAACTGCAGCTCATGGTATGGCGCTGGTATCCCTGAGCGGTCATTGGCTCAAAGTCAACCGATCGCTTTGCGAGATCACCGGTTACACCGAACAGGAATTGTTGTCGACGAATTTTCAGAGTATAACCCATCCCGATGATCTCGAGGGTAATCTTTTACAGTTTAAAAAACTGCTGAATAGCAGTCTGGATTCATACCAACTTGAAAAGCGGTATATATGCAAGACCGGCAGCATCAAATGGGTATTGGTCAGCGAATCCCTGATTCGCGATGCCGAAGGCAAACCCTTGCATCTCATTTCACAACTCATCGATATTACCGCAAGAAAAAAAGCAGAAGAGGATTTGCAAAAAGCCAAGGAAGTAGCGGAAAACGCCAACCAGGCTAAATCCGAATTTTTGTCAAGCATGAGTCACGAATTGCGTACCCCACTAAACGCCATTATCGGTTTCTCGGAATTACTGGAAACGGGAAAAGGCCTGGATAGCAGGCAGTCACAGGACGTGCAGGAAATAAAAAATGCCAGTTACCATCTGTTAAAACTTATCAACGATGTATTGGATTTGGCCAAAATCGAATCACGGGCCGTCAGTCTGTCAATGGAATCTGTTAACTTAACGGAGTGTTTAGCTCAATGTTGCAAACTCATCGAACAACAGGCTGGTTTCCGGCAAATTACAATCCACAATAAATGCCGAAACAATAACAGTACACTTTTCGTCAACGCGGACACTGTGCGAGTTAAACAGGTTCTCACTAATCTGCTGTCTAATGCGGTAAAATACAATCGTGAACAAGGCAAAATAACAATTTATTGCCAATCGAGCGGCGATGGTTTCTTAAGGGTCAACATTTCGGATACCGGTATTGGGATTGCAGACGATAGAAAACCGGGCCTCTTTGAAGCTTTCGACCGTTTAGGCGCCGAGTACAGTGAGATTGAAGGGACGGGTATCGGACTAGTTATCACAAAACGTCTGGTGGAAAAAATGGGCGGGCGAATCGGTTACTATACAACGGCCGGTAAAGGTAGTACTTTCTGGGTGGAATTTGAAAAAATCGAGCAGGCACCCGACACCGTCGTTGAAGATTATTTAAATTTAAACAATCATGTCCCGGGCCAGTACAACCTCGATATTGATACCCGGCTCAATACTTCAGTTACTTTGAATACATATGAACAGCGTATTTTAGTTGTAGAGGATAATCCGACTAACCAGACGTTAATTGGTAGCCAGCTCAAAAAATTGGGGTACCACTATAATTTAGCGGCAACCGGCAACGAAGGCCTTGCATTATGGAAAAATAATAGTTACTCACTGGTTTTGATGGATATCAATTTACCCGACATCAGTGGTGTAGAACTCACTCAAAAAATTCGCAATATGGAAAGGAATCGCCAAGTGCGTGATTTTATCCCAATAATTGCCATTACAGCGCTTGCCCTAAACGGTGATAGAGAACGCTTTTTACAATCGGGGTTAAATGACTATATCGCCAAACCCATTGAATTGTTCAAGTTAGATTACATCATAAAAAAATGGACTGTACCTGGCAATATAGATAGCTCAACCACCTTAGATACCGGTAATTGCTCCGATAACCCCGTTATCGACGCCTCAACGTTAAGTCGATATGTTGGTGAAGAACCGGATGTTCAGGAAACAGTATTACGAAGTTTTCTTGTACACACGCCGGATATTTTAAATTCGATTCACCAGGCCTGTGAAGACCGAAATGCGGAAAACATCCTGGCCGCGTGCCACAAGCTAAAATCATCAGCTCAAACAATAGGCGCCAAGACGCTAGCCGATACTCTGGTTGAACTTGAAACTGCCACTCGCGACACACAATGGAAAAACATATTTGTTTTTAAGAACCTGCTGCAAAAACGATTTGATCAACTTAACTTACCCGAGAAGCTGGACAAGCTAACTAATCAAATAAGATTTGGCGAGCCTAAAGTCCTTATTATCGATGATGATCCCTTTATACTTGACCATTCAGTCTGTGTGATGAAACGAATGGGATTAAATAATCTCGAAACCGCTAACAGTGGCAATATGGCGCTGGAAAAGATTGCGACGCTGGGAGCAGAAAATATAGAACTTATTATTTGTGACTTAAATATGCCACAAATGCACGGTATAGAATTTTTAAACCGCCTGTCAGAACTCCGATTTAAAGGTAAAATCATTATAGTCAGCGGTGTCATAAATGATGCTGTTAATGCCGCGAAGCATTTTGCAGAATCCCATCAATTGACTATAAAAGGTACCCTGGAAAAACCCCTAACCGCGGATGCACTAAACGCGTTACTTTAACAAGCATGGATTAGATTCACATTCTTATAACGGCCGGCAACCTGTTCTATTATCAATAAAAAACCCACCATATAGGTTGTTACGTTTTTCTTGGCGAAGTTAAGCATATAAATGACTTTTCTTTTGCATGTCGTTCTGCACGACGACAGTGTGTTTTCTATTGATAAATTCCCCAAAAATCTAGCGCCTACTGGCAAATTAGTTTGAGACTAAAACACCGCTTCTGCTACATTTGCGAATTTTTGCTATCTTTTGGCGATCAGGGCCTTCCAGTTAAAAACGTTTTATATATAGGAAACTGACCCGGTGTAAAAATATCGAATTAGATATTTTTGCGGTATTACATAATTTACTGGTATTGGCTATGAATGTAAGTAACCTG
>JASFOJ010000032.1:0-38048 GCA_050116575.1 Gammaproteobacteria bacterium
GTGGATACAAACACCTACTGGAACAACACCACCAATAAAATAGTAAAAGAAAAAGCCACTCGGCTTAGAACAGCACGGGCAAGGTGTAAACGCGCATAACACACCAACCAAAACACCTAACATGATTATCGCTGGACCTAAACTACTTTGAATATCGACAATAGTTAGCGCTACACCTATAAGAGAAACAAAAATAAAAACGAAGAAAAGATATTTCAATTTTCTCATCTGTTTTATTTCTTGAATTTTATCCATGTTTTTAATTATATTCCTAACGCCGAGCTAACCGGCCGAAGCCGCAGCGCGGCTGAGGTCGGAGCATGGCCGATTAGGCCATGCGGGGTTTAGCGACTGGTTAGGTTCATTATTCATAATTAAATTTTAATTTCTGAGAAATCAGACCACAAAGGTATCAACATCCCTACAATATACATTATTGTAATTGGAGGTAGTTCTCTCACTAATTCTGGTTTTTTCATTTTTTTCTTCCAGATGTATTTTTCTTCATAGGGAGCAATAAAATAAGCAATAAGTATCAAAATCGCTGTAATTACCCACTTATAAGATTTAATTCCATCGATGTTATTAAGACATAATACGCCCACCCACATTCCTGCGAATAACAACAGTGCAGCCAATGGAACAAAAAGTAGTACTTTAAAAGTTTTTTGCATGCTGTTTGATTATATGAACCTAACGCTGAAGCTGTACGGCGCAAACGGAGCGCAGCGTAGTTTGCGTCCGAACAAGCGCCTTGTTAGCAATTTGGAAATTCGTTTTCTAAATTGACACCACACTTTGGGCAAAACGTCATATCTGAATCAAGTTTGAAACTTACATTACTGTGCAGATATGCTATTTTCCCATATTTTAATGCGCAACATGGGCAAGCTATTCGGTAAAACGCAATGAATAGACTGATAACTATTAATCCAAACCCTATTAAATTCAAAACAAGACCAAAAAGTATATAGGTGCTTTCCATTCCTAAAACTATACCTAAACATAAAACAAATCCACCAATCTGAATTTGTAATCGCGGTAAATCAAATTGTTTTTGTATATGCTCTTTGATTGTCATTTCTGTGTATTGCTAACGATTACCTTCATTTGCGTAGGCGCGGCAGCGCCGAAGTCAAATGTAAGGCCTTGTTATATATAAATTTATGCTTCACCATTAACCTGCAAATCCGTAAATACTTTTAATTCTGGATCAAATACCAAACCCCAATACTGATCACCACCGTCACATACATTTACTGCTTCACGTTCCCAGTACCCCATTCGATTTTTATACTTTTTCTCTAGTTCTTTTCGGTTTTCTTTTTTTGCAAATTCGATAGCGTTAGCAATGGTTTTTCCAATGGAATTATGGAAAAAGTTAATGTAAATATATTTTTTCTTATTTCGAATAAATCCAACATACTGCGCGTAAAAATCACTCATTGGGTATCGTATATCTTTTGGCTTATTATATTTTTGTAACGAGGCTTCCAAAATTTGGATATCATTTTTCCCAGGTTTCCAATAGCCGCTAATATTAGTAGGCACAGGTCTAGAACACTGATCGAAAACTTTTTTTGCTTCTTCACCATTCAAAACAAACGAATCAATATCGTTTTCACCAGCATAAGCAAAAATAGAAATGCATATTAAAGTAAAATAAATTAAATATTTACTCACCTATCATTACCTATTTATCATATACATATAACGCCTGCTTCACTGGCGAGGAGCCGCAACGCGGCGACGAGTCAAAGTGAAAGCACTGGTTAGCGATTTAATCAAAAACAACATTGGGATTCATTTCTCCTGGACTTTTCCAAGTAATACTGTGTTTCTCTTTTAAAAGTTCTTTCTTTATTTTCCATTCAAAGTGGCACATACCTCTAAAGCCCATAATTTCCATACCAGCTTCTTTTTGTCTTTTTATTCTTTTGTCTTTTTCTTTCATCACATGACTTTCTACTTCCCGATCAATTTCTTTTATTACTTCTTGATACTTTGGATCCAGTTCAATTGGGTCAATAAACCACGATTTTGGATTGGTTTCGTAATATGTGACATATAATTCTCTTAGATTCTCCGGCATTTGTTCAATAATGGACTTGCAATCTTTAATAGATTGCCCGGTTGATTTATGAAGACTCATTGTCAATTCTTGCGTAGATACCATAATTCATTTTTATCGCTAACGAGTATTCTTCATTTGCGTAGGTGCGTCAGCACCGAAGTCAAATGAAAGAAATTGTTAGGTTTTTTCTTTAAGTACATGATTAACAAACTGTTCGAATTTAGGTGCTTCATCATTTGGAGTTTCATACTTTTCGTTTAATTTACGACCTGTTTCGGAATTAAACAGGTTATATGATCTATATAAAAGTTCTTTATCTTTTAATTCAAAATTATCCCCAACTAAAATAATAGAGTTTGTAGGAGATATAGGGTATTCACATTTATATTTTTTTAACTCAGTATTTTCTATTTTTCGTAATACTTCGTCATTCGTTAAACCGGACTCTATTACTCTCTCCAATATTTTATTAGCGATTTCACTAAACCATTCATCTGACATATTTTGAGGTAAAGCGAAATCAATACTTTGAGTATGATTTAAATTTTTTATTTTGTAATTCTCAAATGCCTTTAATATTTTGGGATTTTCAGACAAGAAAGCATTGATTTTTTTGACTTGCTCATCGTCGAGAGCTTCTATAAAACCAATTGAACATGATTCTGTCTTGAATGAGCGTTTAAAATTTTCTGTACATATTCGAGCAACAATTGCTATTTGATCTTCTTTTAATCGCTTCTCTTCTTTCAGGTCTTTTCTATCTACATAAAACGGATCAATGATTTTAACTAGCTTCCAATAACCAGCTGTATATGATGTTACCCAGTTTCCTATTTTTGACATATGAAAACCTAACGCCCAATTCACCAGCAGGAAACCGAGGCGCAGCTTTTGCGATAGCAAAAGGTGTGACGCGGTAGACTGTCTGAGTGTAATTGTTGGTTAGGATTATTAAAATTTCTCAAACTAGACAACCTCACTTTTAATGTATTGATTGATATACAACTATATTTCATTCTTTGAGGAAAGATGCCAAACCTTTAGAACCCTTTAACCTGCAGCCCAATGTTAGTTTTTGAAATTAATAAATTATTAAAAGCAAGTACATAGGCTAAAGATTCGCAAAATGACTTCTTGTTATCTGTTTTTATCTTTCCACTAAACTTTATGCCTTGTATTAGATCCTTCGAATAAGATAGTGATAATTTGCATGTATCTGCGTACGACAATAAAACTGTTTCAAGAGCGAGCTCGATTGCCTCAAACCCCACGCTATTTTCTGATGCTAGCGGTGTAGAATTGGCGATAATGGTTTTCGACAGCTCGATGTTTTTAACAATAATATCTAGGCTAGTATTTTTGCTAATAATTATTTCGAATTCATCTATAATAAACAATTGATGGTGTTCGTGGAACGCGTCGTTTGAGGGGGATGGCGCACCCAACACATTCGAAGCTACGATTACATTTTTAGTGTTGCCAGCAATATATTCTGTTAGTGGTGCCCGAGGCGGCCAGACAGTTGGCTTAGCCTCAGATGCCTCCATGATTAAATTGTACTTTTGAGGGGTATCAACTTTAATATTTTGACGTTTTAAAATATACATTGTAGTAACACATGCATTCTTCGTCTTAAAGTTATCAGACGTTTGCAATATTTTTTTGATTCTAGATCGAAGCGCTGGCTCCCGAACTCCAGATATCTTTTCTAGTTGCCATGCTGCATCAATTACTTCTTTGTTTATTTCATTCCAGCGCTTAAGAGCTGCTGCTATTTCTTTTGCTATTTCTGGATATATTAATGCGCACTTTTCGCTTACAAGTTGATTCCACGTAGAGCCCTCCGAAACTGATTGAACAGCCTCAGTGGTCACAGAGATTTTATCTGTAGCTATAGCGCTTTTGATGCAACCCATATACATTATGGGTAATACAAGTATTAAATTAAAGATTTTCATACCCTTTTAAAATAGATTCCATATCAAGTTGTACGTTGCATTTACTAGTATTTACTGAATAGTTGTTTAGACAGAATGTGTTTTTTCCGGACTTATTTACAATGTGATAAATCTTTTTTGACTAATTCTAAATTCGCAGTCTTCTACAAAATTTTGACCTTTATTCCCGAAAACGGACAGCGGTTTTAAGCCGCTATCTCCCTAAATTATGGCATAAAATCACATAATTACACGGTGTACTTTAGCTCAGTTCTGACAGATTTTTGGTCTACTGGGTTTCCCAGTTAATACGTTAGACTTCGATATCCCCGCCCGGTTAGCAAGCACAAATCGTAGGTTTTATATTACTTATCCACAATGTGAAATTTCCTGACTTATTCACAATGTGATAAATTATTTTGAATTTGATCCCGGTTGGCGCCTGACACTATCTGTGGCGACTAATTTTATAATTTCTATAATTGTAAAAGTTAATGTAGCACATCAACTTTAATCGGTTAAATGGAATATATAAATCGCCGAAAATACAATAAGTTATATAGTTTTTTGTTTGCGGTTCTATACAGGCTGGAGGAGGATCCTCGCGCTAGCAAAATGCGTTGAAGGTGGCAGGTTTTGTCAACGTGGTTAATTATCATGGTTATTGCATCATGGTGGATATCGACAGTGTGGGTTTGTTGGACTTATTTACATTGTGAATAAGTATTGAAAAACCTGCAAAAATGAAAAGAGAAAAGTAGGCATTTTTGCCCAGCTGCCAGGCGTCGTTCTGTATATAGAGTGCGCAGTCAAAACTGTTGGGCTACAGGTCGCTGAATTTGTAAACGGCAAACGGTTCGGGCTTAGAAAAAAATATTTGTGGGCAGCGCTAAACAGGGTGGGTTATTAAGTAATAGATGTCACTAACTGCAACATGTATCTGGAAGACAGTAGAGAAAGGTTAAAATAAAAAAAGCCGCTGAACAATTAAATTGGCCAGCGGCTTTGGTGTGACGCGTTTAAACGTTACTTCTTGCGTTCGCGTTCTTCGACTTCCTTGATGACTTCGTCCGCCACGTTCTTCGGGCACGGTGCGTAGTGCGAGAACTCCATGGAGAATTGGCCACGGCCGGAGGTCATGGTGCGCAGGTCGCCGATGTAGCCGAACATTTCGCTTAAGGGGCAGTCGGCTTTGACGCGCACGCTGGTGGCGCCGGGTTCCTGTGACTTGATCATGCCACGGCGGCGGTTCAAGTCACCAATGACATCACCCACGTGGTCTTCCGGCGTGAATACGTCGACTTTCATGATGGGTTCCATCAACTGCGGGCCGGCTTTAGGCATGGACTGACGATATGCTGCCCGGGCGGCCAGTTCATAGGCCACGGCCGATGAGTCCACCGGATGGTAGGCACCATCGGTAAGGGTTACCTTGAAGTCCAGGCAGGGGTAGCCTGCCAGTACGCCTTTTTCCATGCTCAGTTCAAAGCCTTTTTGTACCGCGGGCCAGAATTCCCGCGGAACATTACCACCGGTGACCTTGGATTCAAACTCAAAGCCACTGCCGGTTTCGCCGGGTTCGACCACGTAGTCGATCTTGGCGAACTGGCCGGAACCACCCGTTTGTTTCTTGTGCAAGTAGGTGTCTTCCACGCGCTGGGTGATGGTCTCACGGTAGGCTACCTGCGGCTTGCCCACTTCCACTTCCACGCCGTGGGTTCGCTTGAGGATATCCACTTTAATATCCAGGTGCAGCTCGCCCATGCCCTTGAGGATGGTTTCGCCACTGTCTTCGTCCGTCTCAACACGGAATGACGGGTCTTCCTGCACCATTTTACCGATGGCGATACCCAGTTTTTCCGAGGCCCCTTTGTCCTTGGGTGCCACGGCCACGGAGATAACCGGGTCCGGAAACACCATGGGTTCCAGGGTGGCCGGTTGTTTGGGATCACACAGGGTGTGACCGGTTTGCACGTTTTTCATGCCAATAACCGCGACGATGTCGCCGGCCTGGGCGCTGTTTAACTCCTCGCGGGAGTCAGCGTGCATTTCGACGATCCGGCCGATACGTTCGGTTTTGCCGGTAAAGGTGTTCAATACCGTGGTGCCTTTTTCCAGCTTACCGGAGTAAATACGAATAAAGGTCAGGGCACCGAAGCGGTCGTCCATAATTTTGAACGCCAGCGCGCGCAGCGGATAGTTGGGGTCGGTCTTGGCGAACTCGCCGGTTTCGTTACCTTCCAGATCCACTTCCGGTTGCGGGTTCACCTGGGTGGGATCGGGCAGGTAGTCCACGACCGCATCCAGCACGTTCTGGACGCCCTTGTTTTTGAACGCCGAACCGCAAAAGGTGGGGAAAAAGTCCAGATGAATGGTGCCCTTGCGGATACAGCGTTTCAAGGTATCCACATCGGGTTCTTCACCTTCCAGGTATTTTTCCATGACCTCGTCGTCCTGCTCGACGACGATTTCCACCAGCTCTTCCCGGTATTTCTCGACATCATCCACCATGTCCGCCGGGATATCCTTGATGCTGTAAGCCAGCGGATCACCAGTGTCATCCCACACATAGGCCTGGCGGGTTAACAGGTCCACCACGCCGGAGAAATCATCTTCGCGGCCGATGGGCAGGGTCATCACCAGCGGTGTGGCGCCCAGCACGTCCTTGATCTGTTCCACGACGCGGTAAAAATCGGCGCCCAGGCGGTCCAGTTTATTGACGAAAATAATACGGGCCACTTTGGAGTCGTTGGCATAGCGCCAGTTGGTTTCTGACTGAGGCTCGACACCACCGGAACCACAGAACACACCCACACCGCCATCCAGCACTTTCAGGGAACGGTAAACTTCGATGGTGAAGTCAACGTGTCCCGGAGTGTCGATGATATTCAGGCGATGGTCCTTCCACTGGCAGGAGGTGGCGGCGGATTGGATAGTAATACCGCGCTCCTGTTCCTGTTCCATAAAGTCAGTGGTGGCTGCACCGTCGTGTACTTCGCCCAGTTTATGGATTTTGCCGGTGAGCTTAAGAATACGCTCAGTGGTGGTGGTTTTGCCGGCATCCACGTGCGCGAATATGCCGATGTTTCTGTATTTGCTTAGTTCAGTCATGTTTCTACTCTAAAGTTGGTCAATAAGTCTGTTGTCGCCGGGGTGAGCCCGAAGTATACGGCTGTTGTGACCCTGCCCGCCGTCAAATGTCAGGCAGTTGTCGATAATGGCGGTGAAAGCTTCGAACTCCACAATCCGTACCAGTTCCGTGCCGTACAGTACCCCGGTTTTCTCCTGCCTGGGTCAGCGACCGGGGACGGTGAAAAGGACGGTTATGTCTGTGCAGATCCACGCTCCCGATGGTTTTGCGGCACCATTGAAAAAACGGCGCATTATACCCTAAAGCGGACAATAATGTGTCCTAGTGGGCGAATTTTATCGCGGCAAACGAAAATTTCGTTGGTTTTGCCGATGAAATTCATGGCTTCACGGTGGTAGCGGTAGGCAGTGGCTGGTTTTTTCAGGGCCAAGAGTGTGGCTTATGGTGAGCGGGATCTGTACGCCAGGCGCCGATTGACAGGAAAAATACAAACAGGACAACCAGTTAGAACACTCTCAGCGGGGCGATTGCTACATTTTTTGGGGCCGGGGATATGTTGCCAGATGGGGTATTCTCATAGCGGCGGATTGGACCCTCAATCCGCTCCTGTCGCTGACGGCGTTGGTACTGCTGATGGGTGGGTCCCCCTGAGAGGGGGACCCTGTTGCGATATGTACGGTTGTGATTAGTACAACCAGGGACCGGCGTCCTCTTGTTCCTTATACTGTTGTTGCGCCATTTTGATTTGCTCGCTCGCTTTCATGGCCAGTTTTTGAGCTTTTTCGGCGTCTCCTTCCTGGGACAGCTTTTCGGCTTTTTTCAGGATCTTGCCGGTATCCCGCCAGGCGTAACCGCCGCTGATTGCCTTCTTCCAGGACGCGGATGTTTCCTCGATGATGCCATTGACGTCGCCGGCGGCTGCCATGCTGTTATCAGCACCGGGGCTCTGACTCATCTGGTCAGCATTTGAGGCGGTTGTATTATCTTTGGAACCACAGGCAACTGACAGGATTGACAAAAGTATAACCAGGACAAGTGATACGAGCTTGGACATTGATACCTCCCATATTTTAGGTTTTATAAGATTGTAATTAGACGCTATGTTATTGCCAGTTTTCGTCGCCAAGGTGCGTAACCGCACTTTGGGGTTCTTTAAGAAACAAATTACTTTTTATCGCATCCTAATATTAGATTGACCCATCGCTGGTTATCGCGGCCAATGGTTTTGGTTCGCCAACGGTGCGGTATTCGTCCCTTCAATATTCGGTATTGTTGCCTGGTTCCAGACAAGTCTTTCGATGTACGCAGCGTACATTAAACAGGCCCGTATTATCCCGCAGCATTGCGATCCTTTACACTAATCGCCGACATATACAGGCTATACGGCAAAATGCGATGAGCTGTTAAGCATTAACTATAAACTACGCCAGTAACCCTGCGGTGAATGTTTTTACAGCGTACTATAATTACTAACCAATGAAAACTTTCTCAGGCACTAATTTAGATGCTTGCGACCAATTGTGTATTAAATATGAACGGGTCGCCGTCGGTGGGTAGCACACCGGTATCTTGCAAGTCATTGATTGGAAGAACTACAAATCGGTTATATCGAGAGCATAAGTTGCCGGATGGTATGTCGCTTTCTTTACTGATATTGGACTTGGGGTTGGATCGGCGAAGTAAGACGAATCGATACACTACGTAGGATATTAATGAATCAGGTTGGGTGTCCCGGCAGTTCAAAAGTAAATGTCGTCCCGTGATCGATATCACTGGCCGCCGCGATATTGCTGCCGTGCAAGGAAAGGATGCGTTGGGCAATAGCCAGCCCCAGCCCGGAATTGTAGCTGCGCTCCTTGTCTTCGCGTTTGGAGCGATAGAAGCGATCAAAAATATGCGGCAATTCTTCCTCGGCAATACCGCAACCGGTATCAATGATTTTTACCGCGATATTGTCCTGGTTGCTCGCCAGCTCGATGGTAATGGACCCTCCCGCTGACGTATAGCGGATCGCGTTGTCAATCAGGTTTTCCAGTACCCGTTGTATCAATCCGATATCCCCATAGGCCGGGGGCAGCCCGTCACCAAAATTGGCATTGAGTGCAATACCTTTTTGTTCAGCGGCTAACTGGTATTTCTGGATAACATCCTGTGCCAGTTCGGCCAGTGAAAACGGTTCAATGTGGAGCAGGGTTTCCACAGAATCCAGTTTCGCCAGTTCAAACAGCTCGGTGACCAGTTGACCCAGGCGTTGGCTGTGGCCGGTAACGATCTCAAGATACCGCTGGCGTTCTTCTTCGGTGAGCGAGTCCTGTTTCAGCGTCAGTGTTTCCAGGTAACCCTGCAATGAAGTGAGCGGGGTGCGCAGATCGTGGGAGACATTGGCGATCAGTTCACGGCGTTTGGTGTCATTAGCCTTGAGTTCTTCCAGTTGCGCATCGATTTTGTCTGCCATGATGTTAAACGTTCTGCCCAGCGCATCGATTTCGTCGCGAGGCCGTTCAGGCGCCGGATAGCGGGTAACAAAATCTGAGTTTTTCGCTTCGGACAGAAAGTTGTTCATGATGGCGGATAATTTGCCAACCGGTCGTGTTACCAGCCCCAGCAGCCACAGGCCGGCCAGCAATGCCACCAATAACGCGACCGCCAGCCCCATTAATCCGATTTTCAGAAAATAACTGCCCTGAATCATGTCCGCGACACTGTCGTACGCTTCACCGCCCAGGATGACATAAAGGTACCCTTCGCGCGGACCTTCCGCGGGAATAGGGGCGGCTGAGAAAATCTTTTGCCGGGACAAATGCCGGGGATCATCCCCTTTAATAAGGGGCTGCTTGGCACCGCTGGCCAGGAATTTTATAACCGGTTTGAGATTAATGGACTGACGTTTGATTTTTTCCGGTGGCGCGGAGTAGGCGAGTATATTGCCGTCCGTATCCAGCAAATAAACCTCGATGCTTGGATTAATAACCATCAGCATATGGAAAATACCGTCCAGGGCCGACTGGTTAACTTCACCGTCTTTGATGGGCAGGCTGTCCGATACGATATTTTTCGCCAACGTGTCGTTGAGCCGCTGGCTGACTTCCTGGTTATACATTTCCGCGGTGTAAACATACAGCCAGATCAGGCAGGCACCAACCACCGTCAGTAACAGGAACAGTAATGCGGCCAGTTTTTTATAGAGAGTATTAAACATCGATGATTGATAGTTTCAATGCTTCAGCGCTGTCTTCAGAATGAATGGGTAAAGCCAGTTCTCCAATTCTATCGCATAGGGCCGCCATAGCGTATCAATGAATTCGGCGTTTCTCGTTTCACCTGGCACCATTGTTTTGTTTACGTTGTCTGCGCCTTTGCGTTGAATAATTACAACTTGTCATTAAATTTGTATCCCACACCCCATACCGTCAGAATATAATCGGGATTCGAGGGGTCCTTTTCAATTTTGGCGCGCAGGCGGTTAATATGAGAATTCACTGTGTGCTCATAACCTTCGTGCCCATAACCCCAGACACTGTCCAATAACTGGGTGCGGGTAAATACCTGGCCGGGATGTTGCGCAAAGTGCAACAGCAAATCAAATTCCCGTGCCGTTAAATCCACTTCCTTGTCATTCAGTGTTACCTGGTGCTTGTGTGCGTCAATGACCATATCGCCGAAGCGTTTGGGTAGATCCGGTTTGGCGGCGCTATCCTGTTCACCCAGGGATTCGATGCGGCGAAAAATGGCTTTTACCCGGGCGATGAGTTCCCGAATACTGAATGGCTTTGACAGGTAGTCATCGGCGCCCAGTTCCAGTCCCAGTACCCGGTCAAGCTCTGAACTGCGCGCCGTTAACATCAGTACCGGCGTATAGTCGGCACGGGCGCGGATCTTTTTACACAACTCAAAGCCATCCATCCCCGGCATCATGATGTCCAGAATGATGAGATCGTATGGATGATTGAGCAAGCGGGTGTAGCCCTGGTTGCCGTCATTGGCCACCGTAACTTCGCAACCGATATCTTTCAGGTGCATCTCCACCAGTTGGGCGATGTCGTGGTCATCTTCGACCACCAGTATTTGCTTCACAGGGTTCGTCTGTTGAGTCATTGATTTTGCTAAATTATCCATGTTTAACAGCATAGACCGGAAACTTCACGAATTTATCACAAATTGAGCACTTGTCTTTTTTGATAAGATATGTAACTTACTGTTTTAAAACAATAAGAAAATATCTAATGCGATGAAGTGTATCGCACTTTCTTAAAAGGGAGGTGTTCAATGTTTGCAATTAATCATGCGGCTACGGCCCTCGTTGTGAAAAAGCGGTTTCCTCAAGTGCCAATGCCCTGGTTGTTATTATCGGTTCAGTGTGTGGAAATTTTATGGGTCTTGTTCAATTATCTGGGTTGGGAGAAAACGACTACTGACGTCACGGTCACCTCGATTGCCGATATCCACCTGGCGTACATGCCGTACTCCCATTCCATTGTGACATCATTGGTTATTGCGGCGCTGGCCTGGGTCGTTCTTTCCAGGTTTCTTAACAAACCCATTGCCGCCGTGGCGGTCGCCATTGCCATTCTCTCCCACATTGCGCTCGATTTACTAACCCACACACAGGATATCGCAGTTATGCCGTTTGTTGAAACCGGCAAGCTGGGATTGGGATTTTATCAGCTGCCGGTGCTGGCTTTTTTCGTGGAAACGGTTTATGGCTTGTTTTGCTGGTACATTTTCGGCGGTAACATGGCACTGTTCGCCGTTATATTACTTTGTAACCTGGCGAACGTTTCCTTCTTTGTGGCTGCAATCAGAGGACCGGAAGTATTAATGGCCGGCCATCCCCTGTGGATTGTCACTGCCATTGCGCTGCAGATTGTAGTGACCTTGTCACTGGTTGGCTGTTTTTCCCGTGATCGTTCGACGTTGTTCGCAAACGGTGTTGCAGGTGCAAACAACTGAAATCCACAATTTAAAATTTGAACCATTATTTCAGCTGGATGGATCGTTCGAGATAGGCGGCAACGTCTAAACACCCATTTCACTGATGATTGGAAATCTCCTCAGCGCTGATCGTTGAGCGGTCAAATACTGACCCACCTATGAAACCCCCGTTATCGCATAAACGGGAAACGTTGATTCAGTATCAAACCCTATAAATGCATGTTTTCCTGCTCATCGTTGGCGTGTTTGGGAGTTTCACCCTGGGTGAAATTCTCAAACACGCTACAAAAAACGCGTGGAATACTATGTTGCAGGGCCTTTTCGGCGTGTTTTTGCAGCAATGGGGTAAACATTCCTGGCCGATTCGGTTATTTTTAAAGTTGCGGACTTTACACTCACAATAATTGCCGCCATATTTTGTATTTCCTCCACAAAATACATTCGGGACCATGCAGCGCACGGTTTTTGTGCCTTATACCGGGGATTGAATTAGGGAGACACCCAGATGTTAAAATTTATCAGCAAACACGTATTTACCGGATTGTTGGCCATTCTGCCGGTGGCGCTTACGGTGTATTTTCTTTACTGGTTAGCGGCGTTCGCTGAATCATTGCTTGGCGGTATTATAAAACTGGTTTTGCCCGAAGATATGTATTGGCCAGGCATGGGAACCATTACCGGCCTGTTGGTGTTACTGTTAATTGGCGTGTTGTTGCATGCTTACACGTTTCGTAGGTTGTTTAGTCTGGTGGAGCAATTGCTTTATCACATGCCGGTTGTCAAATCCATTTACGGGGCTATCCGGGATTTTTTCAATTATTTCTCGCCGGAGACGCGGGAAGAGTTTGAGCAGGTGGTGTCCGTATCCATTGGCGATTCCGGTATGGAAGTTATCGGGTTTGTAACCCAGGCGCTGCCGGAAAACATGCCTGCGGATTTGCGCAAAGATCAATTCTTACTGGTTTATATCCCCTTGAGTTACATGATCGGGGGATTCACGGTGCTAATGCCCCGCGAAGCCGTGCGGCCTCTCAGTATGAACATGGAAGAGGCCATGCGTTTTGCGTTGACCGCCGGAATTACCGGCAGTGATATACATTCATTTACAAAAAAGGAGTAACAGTCGGCGGCAGCCAGGCAGTGTAATTGCTAGAATTGGTTTTGCAGACAGCTATACGTTTGCACGCAACATATCTAAATGCCATATTGTCGATATCGGATTAATTTATTCAATGGAGGGGTTTATGACAGATCATGTTTATAAAGTGATTGAACTGGTGGGTTCGTCGGCTAAAAGCACTGACGAAGCGATCCAAAATGCCATTACCCGGGCTTCGGATACGCTCGATAACCTTGATTGGTTCGAGGTGGCCGAAACAAGGGGGCATATCAAAGACGGCAAGGTTGCCCATTTTCAAGTCGTGTTAAAAGTGGGCTTCAGGCTGGAAAAAGCGGGCGGTTAGTGGCATCCCGGCGCGGGCCGCGTAAATTTTACCTGCGGCTTAAAAACGTTTGGCGGATGTTATGACACGGCCAGGCCAGGTTGTGCTTCGATGAAAATTGGACTGTTTCACGGCTATAACCTGACGGGTTCGGGCAGCAACGAATTTACCCGCTACCTGGCCCGGACTTTTCTGGCTCAAGGGCATACAGTTCATATTGTTTGCCGGGAATATCAGCCGGAAAAAATAGATTATATTGGACAGCTATGGCAGTGGGACCGAGATGGCCAGTGTGAGATCAGCGAGCTTAACGCGCATT
This sequence comes from Gammaproteobacteria bacterium, assembly GCA_050116575.1. GTDB lineage: Bacteria > Pseudomonadota > Gammaproteobacteria > SZUA-152 > SZUA-152 > JAKEGK01. The sequence goes on from JASFOJ010000032.1 coordinate 13,796, forward strand.
ATGCTGACACTTGTATAGTTCACCAGATTCCAACCGGCGATGTTTATCCCGTTTATGTCACCGACAAGCAGCGTACCGGGCGCGTCAAGGAGTTTATTGATTTAACCGACGCGGAGTTGGACTATTACAAGGCGCTGAATCACACGGTACTGACTAATATTTTTAACCGTATCGACATCGATATTCTGCATACCAATCATTTGGTGATGCAACCATCGCTGGCCGCCGAACCCTGCAAGGCACATAATATTCCCTTCATCATTTATCCCCATGGCAGCGCGATCGAATATACAGTAAAGAAAGATCCACGCTACCAGGCGGAGGCCCGCCAGGCGATTGTCGGCTGCCAGGGGCTGATTATTGGCAACCAGGAAGTTACGGATCGCATCTGCGGATTGTTCCCCGATCTAAAAGATCTCATCCTTGCAAAAACCACCATTGTGGGTGTCGGAGTGGATACGCAACTTTTCAAGCCCACATCCAAATCCCGCCGGCGGGAACGAATTGCTGCGTTTTCGAAACTGGATTCCGTGCAACAACCCCAGGGCAAGTCGCCGCAGCTGGTGGCCTCACTTTACCAGCAATTGCAACAGGATCATTACAGCGCGATTGATGACTACGGCGATGCTTACGTGCACAACAGCGTGGATACCGATATCCGGGAAAAACTGGCGGCCATCGACTTGTCACAACCGGTGATTATATTTGTCGGCGCGCTGACGGTGGGTAAAGGGCTGCAATCATTGATTGCCGCCTTGCCGGCGGTTTACCGGCACCATCCGGGAACACAATTGGTTATTGTGGGGGCGGGGAAATTTCGTGAGGTGTTGGAGGCATTAATTTATGCATTGGCCAACAATGACCAGTCATTGCTATCCTACCTCACTACAACGCGATTTAACGGCGAACAGAGCGGGGACGCCGCATTGTGGCAAGACCTTCGCTATTATTTCGCACATCTTGATGATGCAAGAGACTATTACCAGTGGGCAAACCAACTGTTAAAGCAGGTTATCTTTCTGGGTCGCCTGGACCATCATCAGTTGTCTCACATCTTTCCCTGCGCCGATCTCGCGGTGTTTCCGTCGGTGATTCCGGAAGCCTATCCCCTGGTGCTCATGGAATCGCTGGCCAACGGCGTGTTACCCCTGGTCAGCTATTTCAGCGGCTTTAAAGATGGTGTTGACGAGTTGGAGGAACATCTGGGCAAGGAGTGGGTTAGCTCCATGAGATTACCCATAGACCGAGAGACACGGATTAACATGATGGCATCAAATATCGCTTTGTTACTCGACAAATTGAACAGCTGTGATATCAGTGACAAACTGGCCCGGATCGCCCGGGAACACTATGACTGGTCGCATCGCGCGCGGCAAATGGTGGATGCTTATAAACAGTTCGGTGCAGGCAGCGATTAATATCTCGGGAATTCAATAGAACTCCACTTGAGCTGAACACCACCTACCCGAATGCGACAATGGTGTCCTTGCCGCTGTTTTTTGCTGCGTACAGGGCTTTGTCAACGACATCAATGAGAGAGCGCGTATTGTGCTCGCCCGCTTTATATTCCGTGACACCGAAACTGCAGGCCAGCGTGGGAAGACCGTCGATAGCCAGGTTTTCGATGGATTGTTTAAGCAGGTCGGCCAGTTTTTTTGCGGCCGCCAGATGCGCCGCCGGTGCCAGTATAATAAATTCGTCACCACCGTAACGAGCCAGGATATCGCTTTTGCGTTTGATGCCATCGATATGAGTGGCCAGTGCCTTAAGGGCTTTGTCTCCCGCCTGATGGCCGTAATGGTCATTAATTTCCTTGAAATTATCAATATCGAAATAAATTACCGAAAACGTGCCACCGTAACGTTTCACCTTTTCGACTTCCATTGACAGGAACTGCTCGAACTGCATACGGTTGGTTAACTGTGTCAATGTGTCCGTGGTTGCCAGCTTTAACAGAATATTGTTTAGCGCCTTGATGCGGGCAAGCAAATAACCGAAGAAAACGCCGGCGATAATCGGGGCGACAAACAGTTCTGCGCTTAGCGTCTGGTTGAGAATCCATTCGGTATGCGCAATGTTGAGCCCGCTAGTCACCAGGCAGGCGAACACAATATATTTCGAGTAGATCCGCCAGTTTCCCGGTTCCGGAAGCGTTAATGTGACCCGCCGAATCTTTGCCGTGAGATACCCGAAAATCACGCCGGCGACCGTGGGTACGATAAACAGTTTGGGCTCCAGGGGCAGGTGAAGGATATATTTGGTATGGACAATGTTCAGCCCGGCGGTAAAGGCGCAAGCGATCGCGATATACAGCGGATAAATCCAAAAATCATGCGCGGTAAATGAAAGCTTTCTCATCATTGTATTTGAGTAACCGTGTCTTTTTCGGAACCGTAGCGGCACCGATTGGTTGCCACACCGGTAACCGGTCACAATACAGGCCGTCAACGAATTTGCTCGCAGAGGTACAAATTACCAAATTTATTCATGATTTGTAAGCTAAAAAAAAGGCCTGCCTGTAGGTAATATCTTACATTTACGGATAATTGACCATCATGTACTATGATAGTGATATCGACATTTAAATATTAGGTCGCGATGCCCCAAAAGAAACAACAACAAAAACTTGCCGATATCCCGGTTACCACCCGTCGTCTGAACCACTTAGCCAATGAACTCAAGCTCTCCGAGACGGCGCAGCAACGCGCGTTAGTGCTGGCAAGTTTGAAACCCGATAACGCCGCGTGGCTGAGTTTTATCGACAGCTTGCTGTTGATCAGTGGTGTCACTCTCATCCTGGTGGGTGTGATGGCGTTTTTTGCCTATAACTGGACCGATCTTAACAAGTTCGCCCAGTTCGCACTGATCGAGGTCGCTTTGGTCGCCGGCGTTGTGTTGACCTATATAAAAGGTGTGGATAGCCTTGCCGGCAAGTCGGCTCTGTTCGCCGCCGCAGTGTTAACCGGTGTCCTGCTGGCGGTGTATGGCCAGACCTACCAAACCGGTGCCGATCCTTATGGGCTGTTTTTCACATGGGCTGTATTGATCAGTGGCTGGGCGTTGATTGGCCGAAATGGGGGACTGTGGTTGTTGTTCCTGGTGCTGCTTAATTTGTCGCTGGTTATGTACTGGACACAGATAGTGCATCCTGAAGATTGGCGAAATACCGTCGGTTCATTATTGGGGCCTTTTGCCGGAATAACTTTTTCCCTGACCGATTTTGCTCTGGCCCAGTGGGTGTTCGCCCTCAATACCGGCGCACTCGTCATATGGGAATCTTTTCGCCGGCGTGGTCCGGCTTGGATGGGCGGACGGTCTTTTCCCCGCATAACTGCCGTACTTGCATTGGTGCCGATTGTTATAAGTACATTGGTTTTTATTCTTACCTCCGGCGATAGTCATTACCGGGGCGAGAGTTTCTTGTCGCCAGTATTTTTTGTGGTTTTCACGGCAATGGTACTGTATTACTTCAGCACAAAACAACTGGATCTATTTATTCTTGCCGTGGGATTGCTGGCGCTGATCGTGGTGGTGACCACGTTGCTGGCCAGGGTGATGAATGCCGGGTTTGAAATGTTTATTATTTTAAGTCTAGCCATTATTGCCCAGTCTGCCGCTGCGGCCCAGTGGCTGCGAAAAGTGAAAAACGCGTGGGAGACGGCCTCTTGAACCAGCAAACGCCGAACTTTGAACACATCTTTAAACAACTGGCGGATGAGTATCTGCTCCATGACCAATGGCAGCAGGAGGTGCGTGATATTTTGGCGAAGGAGCACAATGAGCAACCCTGGTATGTGAGAGTGATGGTGGGATTCAGCGCCTGGCTGGCCGCCTGGATGCTGATCGGTTTTGTAGTTGGTGCCGCCATGGTGGAATCTGAAGCGGCGACACTGGTGATAGGCGCGATGTTGGTGGTTGGCGCCGCATTTGCCCGGCGGGTCAGCGACAATGATTTTATGACCCAGATGGCATTGGCGGCGAGTCTGGCGGGCGAAGCGCTGGTGGTGTTTGGCATTGCGCGCCTGACAGAAAGTTTCGAAGCCAGCCTGTTTTGTTTTATGGTCATGGAAATATCGCTGGTGGTGTTTTATCCGGACACGGTACACCGGTTTTTGTCCTGCTTTTCAGTTTTTGGCGCATGGGCAGGATTGTTCTACAAATGGGAGCTTCAATGGCTGTTGCACGTTCTTGTCATTGGCGGCGCCGTAGGTTTTATCTGGCTGATCAACAGGGAACCGTATTTTCTTGCCGAAGGAAAAGGTTCGCCAATCGCGCCTGTCAAATGGGGGGTTCTGTTTGGTCAGCTGGGTATTTTGATGTTGTCGACACTTTATGTTTTGCCGCAACTTGTAGAGCACTACGAATTTTTTCCCTATCGTTGGGTGTCAACGTTAGGGCTGGGCATCGTGTTGTTGTATGTGGTTTATCAACTGGAAACGGCGGACGCGTTGCGGTTATCACCGGTTGCCAGGGGAACATTGTACGGCGTTTGTGTTCTCCTCACCGCGGCGACATTAAGGGCGCCTGGATTGATTATGGCGTTAATCCTGGTTTTATTGGGATTCGCCAGGGCTGACCGGCTACTGACGGGCGTCGGTATTGGATTTTTCGTCGTGTTTCTAACCGCATTCTTTTACGGGATCGAAGTGACTTTGCTGACAAAGTCCATGCTGCTGACGGCGACTGGCGCGATCTTGCTGGCCAGCCACTGGGCTGTAAAACACTATTTTCTACCTCTGCAAAGGGCCGGTAAAAATGGGTGATAGCGGGACTGCGCCTACGGTCGGTCGTAGCAAACCCACTGTCATTGTGCTGTTCGGCATGCTTGCCGTTATATTAATTTTTGCCAATTACCTGATTATCACCAAAGAACGGATACTGGCTGACGGCCGCACTATGTTGTTGGAGCTGGCGCCCCGCGATCCTCGCTCGATAATGCAGGGCGATTACATGGCATTGCGCTATCGCATGACCATTTCCATGGGCGAGCACTCTGAGGGGCTTACCGAAGACGGTTGGGTGGTGGTTAAAGTGGACGGCAACAACGTGGCGCATTTTGACCGCATTTATGCTGGCGGTAAACCGCTTGCCGCTAACGAAGCCCTGCTGTTCTACCGTAAACGTCACGGCGTGGTTAAAATTGCCAGCGATGCCTTTTACTTTCAGGAGCAGCACGGCAAATTCTATCGCGCAGCCCACTACGGTAAAGTGCGGGTATCAGACGCCGGCGAAGCAGTGTTGATAGGGCTGGTTGACGCACAGTTTACCCCGTTATTGCAAAAAACACCGGGTAAAGGTGCGGCTTCCCCTGCAAAATAGATGCTCTACGCGTTTATTGTCGTGTGTTTGAGGATTAGTGCGAAAACACACATTTGACATATCGACACTGAATCATCGTTCCCCATTGAGGCAATATCGGGGTGTAATCCATTGCAATCACCTGAAGCTTAGAGTAAAAAGGTTCATAACGTCGTATCTGCTATCGCGCATTTTCCTGTCTTGTGTTAAAAATTATTCATTGCACTGTTTGCTGAGTTGGATCAATGATTTCAAATTGATCTGTACCTATGATCTTTGTTCATGAAAGACAAATGGGACAAATTCAAAATCATCAGCGGTTTTCTTGGCAGTGTGGTGCTGGTAGCGATCCCCGTTGTTATCAAATTCGGGGCCGATGACATTTCCCGGTCCATGGAGCGGGGCCAGTTGGTGGATTCATTGATCGAAGAATTGACCGACCAACAGGCCAAAAGCCGGCGCGACATCGCACTAGTGGCGCTGGACGGGGCAGTGAAACCGGAGTTCAAGTGTGAGTTGCTCGGTTACTGGGATTGCCGCATCGATGAACAGACGCCAGACCTGGTGACGGATATTGCGGTGATTTTGCTCAGGGATACTTATGCGAAGCTGCAAAAGCGACACGCTGATATCGAGGATGCCGATGTTGAATCTTCGGTGGCCAAGCATATTCTGGCGAAACGCAGACCTCAAACCTGGCAAACAATTCTAAAAGACATTGCGCCTGCGGCGGCGGAACTGGCACCGACCTCGGGCGTTAACGTTGAACAGGAGTCTGCAGATGTTAAAGACCGAAAATCTCAAACGCTGCGGGTCATTGCCAATTTAACGCCGGTACAAACAGTAACTGATACAACTGGATCCACGGCGAAAACCGCACTGGACGGGGTGCGCTTTGTTTATATTCAATACCAAAGTAACAAAACACGCGTCGATCAGCTACGGACCTATCTTAACGGGAAGGGTGTAAAAGTACCCAGGATTGAGCAAGTCGACCGAATAACGCAAAACGACATTCGTTATGCCAACGAATCCCAAAAAGCGATTGCTGAAGCGCTTCAGAAAGATCTGGCGAAAAATCAAAATATTCAAATTTCGAAGCTCATTGATCTGGCACAAGTCGGATATAAGGTTCCGGCGGGGCAGTTTGAGGTCTGGTTAAAAGACTAACCGCGGCAGCTGGGTTACTTTCATTTTACCCCGTTATTGCAAATTTACCCTGTATCGGCGTAAGTTACCCTGCAAAATAGTATTGTTCGGGTTTGTGCGGTGATTTTGCGGTATGTTTGAGAGGTTCACCCAGGATGAAATTCTCAAACACGCCAAGAATTGGCAGGAAAGCGCACATTGTTACATATTGATTCTGAATAATAGTTTCCCATTGTCAAACGCTAACCATAGACAAGTAACATTCATCGGACAATGATATTGGGCGACCGGCTTAGAAAATCAACCAATGCTACCGCATCGTGCAAGTTAGACGTTTAACCGCGGGTCATAGGTAGACTATAGACAAAAAATTCTGAGACCAATCTGTTCCGCAGTAATACAATAATCTTTGGAATGCGGTAGCATCGCCATTCGCGTCATAAATATCAGTTGATCACAATTAGACTGAGTCTATTGTCGGCCTTCATAACAAACAAATTTAGTTTTCTTCGCGATTGCGTAGGACATAACCTACATCAACACTAGCAATTCAACTATTGTGCAGACAGGAAAAGATATGAAATGATTGGCACGCTGATAAGTAAAGTGTTGACAGCAAAAGTACTTATATAACATATATAAAAGTCCGGCAAAATAGCGATTAACTATTTTGTTCGATAAAGAATATGTTGGGTCATGATAAGAACTATTCAGGGGCATTATCTCAGAAATTGAGCCCTGTGGGAGAGAAGAACTTAACTTGAAGTATCTGGTTGTGACGCAATCATTGTGAATCCTGTTGTATGTGCAGTCATCGTAGCGCGGAACTAGTTAGAAGATAACGGAAAAAGGCGCAGCTGCGTAAGATGTAGCAGTAGATCATCATAAAAGATGATTGTAGTACAAACGTATTATTGTGGTTGTACGTTGTGGTGGTTGTATGTTGTCAAGCAGTGCATTGTTGGGGTGTAAGCGTATGAACGCGCTGTCTATGGGTTGTACGCGCACCTCGGTATCCCTTCCCGCTGGTTCGGTTGTTCGTAGTGTTCTTGTAGTTCATTCTAAGGATAGTATTTCACGGCAAGCAGGATTTGCCGGATAAAGCGTGCAGTTGGACGTTGTTGGTACGTGTGTCATTTTGGCCATCGTGCCAGAGCGATTCTGATCGCGCATTATTGATGACGGGTCTTCTTTGTTGATTGGCGGTTCCGCTGCTTTGCTGGATGTGAAAATAGTCTGTCGTGAACGCTTGCGATATTGAATAGTGCGAGCGTTGCGACAGGGGAGAAAACTACTGAATACCGGCTTGGTGGTATTCAGTGCCAGCAGCAAAGGACGTTAGCATGAAATACCTATCCAGAGTGTTCACTACTTTTCTATTTGTTCTATTTGCTTCACTTTCCTCCAACAGTTGGGCGATCACGGGTTTTGTCAAACCGCAGTCGACGTATCAGGCCGACGGTGTGTTGATTAAATTCAAACAAACAGCAAGCCGCAGCAGCCGCCTGAATATCCTGTCAACGATCGGGTGTCGTGAGACGGCGCAATTTCGGATTGTTCCGGGGCTGACGCACGCACAGGTAATGTCCGGACAGACCATGGACCAGACGTTGCAGATGTTGCGTGCGGATCCTACCGTGGAATACGCCGAACCCAATTATATTTACACCATACAGCAGACCATTCCCAATGACCCTGACTTTGATGCCCTTTATGCTATGCACAACACGGGACAAACCGCCGGCGCACCCGACGCTGATATTGATGCGCCGGAAGCCTGGGATCTGCAGACCGGCAGCCGCGATGTCGTGATCGCAGTTATCGATACTGGCGTTGACTACACCCATGGTGAGCTGAAAAACAACATGTGGGTCAATGTTAACGAGATCCCCGATAACGGTGTCGACGATGACGGCAATGGATATATCGACGATTATCGCGGCTGGGATTTTGCCAACAACGACAACGATCCCATGGATGACCATTTTCATGGTACGCACGTAGCCGGTACCATCGCGGCGGAGGGCAACAATGGCATCGGCGTCGTCGGCGTTAACTGGCGGGCACGCATTATGCCGCTGAAATTTATATCCGCCACTGGCGGCGGCACTACCGAAGATGCCATCGCCGCCATTGAATATGCTGTCAGCATGGGCGCGAAAATTTCCAATAACAGTTGGGGTGGCCCGCAATTCAGCCAGGCATTGAAAGACGCCATTGCCAACGCGGAACGCATGGGGCATTTATTTGTAGCGGCGGCCGCGAACGATAGCGTCGACAATGATACTTCTCCCCGTTATCCCGCATCCTTTGACTTGCCCAATGTTATTTCGGTGGCGGCAACGGACGATGATGATCAGTTGGCGCAATTTTCCAACTACGGCCTGGTGAGTGTTGACCTGGGCGCACCGGGTGTTGATATTCGCAGTACGGCGCCAGGGAACGGCTATCGTGTGTTGCAAGGCACGTCCATGGCATCACCGCACGTGGCCGGGGCGGCGGGGTTGTTGCTGGCGCAAAATCCGGGTTTGTCCTACCAGGAGATTAAGTCCCTGTTGCTGGATAACGCGGATCCGGTGTCGTCTCTGGCGGGAAAGACCGTTACCGGCGGGCGGTTGAATATTGGTAATGCGATGCAAGCCCTGGCCGGGCGTGTCAGTATCACGCCGGCCAGGGCCACGGTCGCAGCAGGAGCGACCCAACATTTCAGTGCCGATGGAGGCAGTGCACCTTACACGTGGTCGGTAACCAATCCGGATGTCGCCACTATTGACAGTACCAGTGGATTGTTAACAGCAATCGCGCCTGGCGTTACCCGGATAACTGTTACTGACAGTAACGGGGAAAGCGGTTCCAGCGCGGATATTACGATCACCACAACAACGATAACACCGAGGTCATCGTTAATCGGCGTTAACCAGACATTGCAATTCCAGGCATCGGGGGGTACGCCGCCATATACATTCAGCGTGAGCGATTCCGGTGTTGCGACCATAGACAGTACCACCGGTGTGCTCACGGGTTTGAGTTCCGGTGTTGTGCAGATCAGCGCAACAGATGCCAATGGCGTATCCGATACCACGAACAACGTTGAAGTGGTGGAAACGACACTCAATGTTACACCCGCCGCTGCGGTGATCGGTACCGGTTCGCAATTACAGTTTTCTGTGGCCGGCGGCACGCCGCCATACTCATGGTCTGTGCTGGATAACAATATCGCCTCCATTGATGCTAACGGGTTGCTGACCGGTATCACCGTGGGTACCACCATTGTAGCGGTGCGTGACTCAGCCAACGAAGTGGGATTGACCGGCCCTATTGAAATTCGCCATATTCAGGTCGAGCCTCAAAGCGCCACCATTCAGACATCGCAAACACTGCAATTTACCGCCACCGGTGGCAATGAACCGTACACCTGGACTGTCAGCGACGACAGCGTCGCGTCGATCGATGCTAACGGACTGTTAACCGGACTAACCGGCGGCACGGTAACGGTTACCGCCGCCGATGCCGATGGCGCATCCGGCAGCAGCAATACGATCACCGTGGAAGGTAACGGCTTTCCGCAAATATCGCCGGTTAACCCGGCAATCAGTGTGGGCCAGCAACTGCAGTTTAATGTGGTAGGCGGCGCGCCGCCTTATGTGTGGTCAACCGGTAATCCGTTTGTCGTGGAAATCGATCGTGATACCGGCCTGGCCACCGGGGTACGGGCCAGCACCACTTTTATTACGGTGCGGGACAGCCGTGGCCGCAGCGATAACACGTTGGTGACCGTGCGCAGTTTGACTGTATTGCCGCAGAACGCGACTGTTAATGTTGGCGAAACACTACAGTTTACGGTGAGTGGCGGCACGGCACCTTATCGCTGGAGTGTCAGCGATAACAGCAGGGCGTCCATTGACAACAACGGTGTGTTGACCGCGACTGCTGCGGGTATTGTGAGGGTAACGGTCTCCGATAGCCGGGGTGCCACCGCCTCCAGTGGTGATATTAACATCGTCAACACTGCGCCGCCCGGACTGAGCATTACGCCCGACACGGCGGTGTTGGTACCGGGCGAGACGCTGACGTTTCAGGTCAGTGGTGGAAGGGCTCCTTATGTCTGGTCCAGCAGCAATACCGATGTGGCTACGATTAATAGTAACGGCACATTAACCGCCAACACGGTGGGATCGACCATCGTATCGGTCACCGATGCCGATGGCGTCACCGCAAGCACCGGGCAAATCGAAGTCAGGCAACTGGTTATTGATCCGCAAACGGCGGAAATAAACGTGGGCGAGACACTGCAATTTAGCGTGCAGGGTGGTGTCGGGCCCTACACCTGGCGAGTCAGTAACAATGCCGTAGCCCAAATCAACAACAATGGGTTGCTGACCGGAATCTCGGCAGGAACAGTGACCGTTACTGTCACCGACTCTGATGGCATATCTGCGCGGTCCGGTACGATTACGGTCAATCCCGGCGCCGGAACACCTCATATCGAGCCGAATACTGCTGAGCTGACCGTTGGCCAGTCATTGCAGTTTCAGCTGGTGGGTACGTCAGTACCGGTATTCTGGAATGTGACCAATCCGTCGGTGGCCAGGATTATCGCTAACACCGGATTGTTAACCGCCCTGGCGCCGGGAGTGACTCGGATTACGGCGTTTGACGGTAACGGCAATCGGTATACCACTGGCGATATAACGATCTCGGGCGGGTCCGTTGCGAGGTTATCGGTAACACCTCAGTCGGCCACATTAACCGTGGGGCAAACACTGCAGTTTACCGCCAGCGGAGGCACAACACCTTATACCTGGTCAACATCCAATGCGTTTGTTGCCACTATCGATAGCAACGGATTGTTGACAGCCAGGGCTGGCGGGATTGTGTTCGTTACTGTCCGGGACGCCGGCGGTCAAACCGCATCGACGGGATTGATTCTGATTAGCAGTACCAGTCTCAGTGAACCCGCCGCACTAACGGTATCCCCGGATACCGCGATTATCCCTCGGGGTGGGTGGATGCAATTTAGTAATAGCGGCGGAGTATCGCCGTATACCTGGACGGTGGATGATCCTGATCTGGGTACCATCAGCAGTTCGGGTTTCTTCCAGGCCAGTTTTCTGCGCACCGGTGTTACCACCATTACAGTAACGGACAGTAATGGTGATTCCGTGACGACCGGCGACATAGAAATCCGCTAAGCCGAATGTGTTGGGATGCCGGCTGTTGGATTGCCGGCTCCCAATGATTACCGTTTGTTTGAAACATAAAAGCGGTTTGCCTGTAAACGGTAAACCATAGTGAGGCATACCATGCAGTACAAGTTACCCGTTATGAATCTGGTTCTGATTGGCCTGGTTTTTTTATTTCCAGTTAATGCGAGAGCGGCGTCCATGTCCGGCTATCTGGGCGGTGGTCAATACGATACATCCCAGGCCATGACGGTTGATAAAGACGGTAACATCTATATGACGGGTTGGACGTTTACCGATGATCTTGGTGTCACCACCGATGCGCTGCAACCCGATCATAGCGGCTTCGCCGATGCGTTCGTTGCCCGTTTCAGTCCAGATGGTACGACACTGGAGTACCTGACCTATTTTGGCGGCAGCGGGAACGACAACGCGTACGATATTGCCGTTGATGGTGACGGCAATGTCTACATTGCGGGGACCACGACCTCCGATGACCTGATGACTGTTGATCCGGTTCAGTCATCGTTAAACGGCGATTCCGATGCCTTCGTGGCCAAAATAAATGCCAGCGGCGTGCTGGTTTTCAGTAGTTATTTCGGCGGCAGCGGCAATGACACGGCAACGGCGCTGCACGTGGATGACGCCGGCAGGATTTATTTTGCTGGCAATACCACTTCCACCGATATGCTCACCGTTGCCAATCCGTTTGACTCCAGTTGCGGCTCCGACGGTTTATGCGATGCTGCCGATCCTCTGGATATTGCGACCCGCCAGGTTGACGGTTATGTTGGCGCTTTAACCCGTGATACACAGGGCTTTTATGTGCCGGAATACGCCAGTTATATCGGTGGCAACGGATTTGATTATATCCACGATATCGCAGTCGATTCGGCGGGCGTTATCTATATGACCGGTGAAACCAATGCCGGCGATTTCCCGTACAAAAACGCATTTCAATCCACTATCGCCGATGGTATCGCAGGCGCCTATGACGCGTTTATGATTGCGGTCGATCCGCAAGTCACCGTTGACAACGGATTGGTTTATTCAAGCTATATCGGAGGCGACGGCAACGATGCTGGTAATGCAATCGCGGTCGCGTCTGATGGTATTGTCTATGTTGCCGGCGATTCCAGTTCGTCGAATTTCCCCGTCACTAACGCCGCCATGCAGGCCGACTATGGGGGCGGCGACGCCGATGTTTTTGTTGCACAATTTGATATTACTCAGACATCAACAGCGTCATTGAAATACGCGTCTTATCTTGGTGGGTCTAATGAAGATTTGTCCGCCGATCTGGTTGTCGACCCCGCGGGAGATATTTATATCGCAGGCATGACCGACTCACTGGATTTGTCGCTTAACGGCACCGTGCAATTTCCTTATGACAGTGATATTGATGGGTTTGTTGTTAAGATAAGTGGCCAGGCAAAGTCTATTGTCTATTCCAGTTACTTCGGCAGTTATGATATCGACCTGGTGTTTGGGATGAGCGTCAATTCACAGGGTGATATCTACCTGACAGGCGAAACGGAATCGGACGATCTGGCCACCGCCGGCGCCTGGCAACCGGACTATGCAGGTAATACTGATGCGTTGCTTGCTTTACTGGATCCTGCACAGGCTGCCAACAAAAGTGATCCCGGCGGTTCGGGAGGAGGTGGAGATTCCGGTGGTGGCGGTGCAATGGGGCACTGGCTAATGGCGCTGTTATTGGCCGTGTTTTTGCGGCGGTTTCGTTACCGCTCGCGATGGGTTTACTCGCTGTAGACTTTGCGAAAGTTAACAGGTTAACGCAGGCCAATTTCTGGCGTCGAGCCGTTTCCCGGTATATCGACAAGGCTAATGGTCACCCGGCAAGTGAGTATTGATAAGGTTATTCATTGTGAATTGATATCGGTATGGTGATTTCCGTCCTTAGTCCGCCCAGGATGTCCGATTGTTTCATGATAATGTGGCCGTTGTATTGATCAATAATATCCTTGACGATCGCCAGGCCCAGTCCATGGCCGGCGGTGTGCTCGTCCAACCGTTTGCCGCGGCTCAGTATGGTATTGCGTTGTGCTTCAGGTATGCCGCCGCCGTCATCCTCAACGATAATCAATAGGCCGTTGTCGCAGTTTACCGTTACTTTAATCTGGGCGGCCGCCCATTTGCAGGCATTGTCCAGGATATTCCCCATCATTTCATGAAAATCTTCCCGGTCCATATTGGACACACATTGCTCCGGGATGGAGACATTAAAACGCAAATTTTTATCCCGATACATGGATTGAAGGGTTTTTACCAGCGCCGACACTTCTGGTTTCAAGCGGGTTTGTTGGGCGCCAACCACGGTGCCCGCCAGCCGTGCCCGCTTGAGTTCGCGGTCAACAATGTTCCGGATTGTAACAAGATGCTGTTCCAGTTCGCTGCGAATATCCGGGCGTTGCTGAAAAAATGAATCCTGGCTGAGTTGGGTTAACAAGGTTAGCGGCCCCTTTAAGGCGTGTGCCAGGTTTCCTGTTGCGCGCCGCGAGCGTTCAAGGCGCTGCCGGAACGCCGCGATGCGGACATTGATTTCGTGCACCAATGCGTGAATCTCACGGGGTACGTCTTCCTGCAAAGTTTGAATCAGTCCCTGTTCCAGCTTTATCAGATCCCGTCGGGTTTTTTCCAGTGGCCGCAGGCTTGTGCGAACGATAACGACCTGTAACCCAATGAGCATGATCAGGATAACCAATGAGATGCCGGCATGGTTTTTTAACAGCGTATTAATGTCAGCGGTGATGCCACTGATATCTTCCGCAACCGTGATTTGAATCACCGCGCCTTGTTTGTTGTAAGCCGTACTCACGGCGAGTAAATGTTGGTTTTCCGGTCCCTGGAAGTGTTGTGTTTCGAACTCGCCGGGCTGAGTTTGTACCGCGGGCAACGTTTCATCCCACAGCGAGCGCGACCGGTACGTGACGTCAGCAGCCTTTATCAGGTAGTAGTGACCGGAAAAGGGCTTGCTGAAAACCGGATCCATGCGGGCGTCATTCAATGTCGCTTCGCCGGAAGGTTTGAATGTCACCGCCGCGGCCAGGGTATCGCTGGTATGGATCAGCCGCGAGGCGATATATTGTTCACTTAACCGACGAATGGAGATTGCAACAATGATCCACTGGATCAGCAACAAGACGATCAGGGAGATTAACAGGCCCCCCGCTAGCCGTGTCTGAATGGACTTCATTGCGACGATCCGCGAAAAATGTACCCCTGACCGCGACGTGTCTCAATGATGTCTTTGCCCAGCAAGCGCCGTAACCGTTTGACATATACTTCAATGACATTGCTGTCCTTGTCCGAGTCGTAGTCATAGACGTGTTCGGTCAATAGTGTTTTGGAAAGGATTTTGCCGGGGTGGTGCATAAAATATCGCAGTAAACGAAATTCGGTACCGGTCAGCTCATGTTCATTGCCTTGTGCATCGGTAACGCGCTGGGTTTCTTCATCCAGTGTAATGCCGCCCGTTTGGAGGGTACCGCTAATTTGTTGGTTGGCTCGTTTTAGCAGTGCGTTAATACGCGCTACCAATTCTTCATTGTGAAAGGGTTTGCCCAGATAATCATCGGCACCGGCCTTAAAGCCGTCGACCCGTTCGTGCCAGGCGTCACGGGCGGTGAGAATGATGACGGGTACATTATTATTCTCCTTGCGCCAGTTTTGTAGTACCTCAAGTCCCGGACGCTGCGGCAATCCAAGATCGAGCACCACAGCGTCATAGGTTTCGTTGCGTCCCAGGATTTCACCATCCACGCCGTTGTCTGCAAGATCCACGGCGAAACCCTGGTGTTCCAGTTCTTTTTTTAACGCGGGACCCAGCCTGGGGTCATCTTCAACAACAAGCAGCCGCACGGCTAATTTTCCTGTTCCCGGGATATCATCGAGCCGTCACTGGCGTCGACTTTTAATTCCCAGACCTTGCCGTTGTCATCAACAATTTCAATTTCATAGACGTAACGGCCGTGGGATTTCTCCAGTTCCACCTCCATCACGCGCCCGTGGCGCTGCCGGCGGGCGATATCCAGGATATTCTCCAGCGGTAAAATGACGCCCTGTTTTCGCAGTGCCTGCGCCTGATCCTGGTTAATGTCATCGTCGGCCCCGGCGGGAATGGCGTGCGTTGCCGCAAACAACACTGGCACCAACAACATTAACGCCGATAACAATGGGGGGTAGATACGCATTAGCATGCTAATCCTGGTTTTTCGATTCTCGCATCATACCTTGCCAACGCCTCACCGTCATCAGTCATCCCAGCGGCCGAACCCCGGTATTCTGATTTGGCTTTCACTGAACGAACCCGACGCGACGTTCTGGTGACAGGCGTCACACTGGCTGAGACTGCGTACTTTGTCATTGTTGGTAATCAGGCGCTTGGGAATTTCGTTGTGTTTATGTTTGAAATAACGCAACTGCGTTATCCGTACAGGTACGGACGTCCCGCGCAATGATCGCACGATTTTCCGTGAGCGGCGATTGTTTGACTTCTCCGCGCTGTTGTTGACAAGGTAGGCCAGGATCTTACGATGTGTATCCGCGCCCAGTTCGGCGTTATCGCCAAAATGATTATCCAGTTCGTTCATGATCTTTTGCCAGGATTGTTCGGGTAGTAAGCCCGGTTGATAGGCAAAATGACAGCCCCCGCATTCTTCCTTGTAAAGCGTATTGGTTACCGGGGCGACGCCGGGTTGTCGTTTCCAGAATGAGTTGCCGCCTTCATCGTCATCATCACCGAACGATACACCCCAGACCAGGCCCAGTACAATCATTGTCGTGACAAAGAAAAAATAGTTGCGTTTCATAATGGAGTCTCCTTTTATTTACTGTGGCTGTGGTTAGCTATGATGTGATTAGTTGGTTCGCTTAAAGCCGCTGATCATGGAACCCACGAGGTTTTCTCTGTGGATCAGGCTTTCCACGATGACACCGGCCACGTGTATGGCAACCAGTAACAGGGCAAAGTTGGCGAAAAATTCATGAATCTCTTCGAGAGGGTCTTCCCAAATAGAACCACTGGCGGCAAATAACGATGCCATGGGGCCGGCCTGTTCGGCTGCACCGAACAGGGCAATACCGGTGAATGTTGTTATCAGCAGGCTGACTATCATTGTAATGATCATCAATCCGCCGGCGGGGTTATGGCCGATATAGCGTTTGGCGCGCATGGACAGCGTGTCTTTCGCATACTGAAGCGCCTTGCCCGGCGACGTCACGAAGTCCTTGAAGCGGGCGTAGGGCGTACCAACAAATCCCCAGACAATCCTGATCAGCAATGCGACACCAATTATGTAGCCGGCCCAGGAATGTAATGTCAGAAAATCTTCACCGCTGGCATAGGCCACCAGAAACGATCCAGCCAGTACCCAGTGAAACGATCGGACCAGCGGGTCCCAGACCTTGATTTGTTTTTCGACTTGCATAACACACCTCGTGCCTGTTGATTGCTAATGTTGCGGAAAGTCTAGGTGGGGAAACTGAATTCACGCTGAAATCACCATTAAGGGAACATTACGGGCAGCGTTAAAAAGGGGTTGGCAGCTTGATCCTGTTTAGCCGGGTCTGGTTGTAACTTATTGAAAATAAATAAATTATTTTTAATAAATTTTTGCTATTTTCCCCTGATATTACAGGGATACTGGACGATAACCTATATTGAAGGGGATATCCCAACCGACGCGCGGCTTCGTCTATATAACTTTAAATACTTTTCAGATACTGGTAATCCGTGAAAAACAGACCTTATATAGAACCCTCCATACGCACCATTGCCGGAATGTTCCTGATATTTTGTGGTGTGGTCGCTTACATCCGGCCGGATTTGCAGATTTTCTGGCTGTCATTCTTGTTCTTTATCGCCGTGAATCTGTTCCAGTCCGGATTGACGCGGTTTTGCCTGATGGAAAAAATTTTAAAGCGTGTCGGTTTTCGCAGTGAGATGGATGAAATTCGTGACATGGCCCTGCACGATGCGCTGACGGAGTTGCCCAATCGTGTATTACTGGAAGACCGGGTGGAAATTGCCATTGAGCAGGCCAAACGTAATAACAGGAAGGTCGGTATGTTGTTTATCGACCTGGATAACTTTAAGCAGATTAATGATATTCAAGGCCACAAAGTTGGCGATCAATTGCTGATTGAAGTCAGTACGGCGCTTAAACTGAAAATGCGACCTTACGACACCTTGGCGCGTTGGGGCGGTGACGAGTTCGTGGTGCTATTGCCGGATCTGAATCATGTAGATGATGCCTGTCAGGTCGCGGAAAAACTCATGCAGGCGGTTCAATCCCGGTTGATGGCCAAGCAACACCTGCACACGACGCTCAGTATCGGCATTGCCGTGTATCCTGACGATGCGGACAATACCGATGCCTTGCTCATGCAATCGGACAAGGCGCTGTTTCATTCGAAAGCCGAAGGGCGCAACAATATCCAGGTATTCAGTGAGATGCAAGAAATGCGGCCCGGCTTTGTTGATACCGATCTTACCCTACGGTTTAACGAGGCGTTAAACCACCATCTGTTGAAAGTGCATTTTCAGCCTATTGTGGATGCCGCCGACAACAGGGTCGTATGTATCGAGGCGTTGGCCCGCTGGCAGGACCCTGTTCACGGCTGGGTGAGTCCCGGTGTGTTTATACCCCTGGCGGAGAACCTTGGCTTAATCGAGGAGCTCAGTAACCAAATCGTGATAGAAGCGATTTCCTACTATGCGGTTTTTCCATGGCAGGAAGATATTAAATTGGCCATTAATATTTCCAATCGACAACTGTTTTCCAGGGATTTCGTTCCTTCGTTTGTAGAACTTGTCGGTGATATGGATATCGATCCCAGGCGAATCAAGATAGAAATAACGGAGTCCAGTGCACTGGATACGGATAAAGCACGTCACACCCTGAAACAGTTAACCTATCTTGGATTTACCGTCTCCGTCGATGATTTTGGTACCGGCTTTTCCTCGTTGTCGCGATTGCATGAGTTGCCGGTCAATGAACTGAAAATCGACATGTCGTTCGTACGGCGCATCAGGAGCAGCAAAGGCCGGATTATGGTAAAGACCATCATCGATATGGGCAAGGCCATGGGTATCGACGTGGTTGCCGAGGGTGTTGAAAACGAGGAAACCGCGCGGATTTTAACGAATATGGGTGTGAACTACCTGCAAGGATTCTATTTCAGCCGACCCGGCTCCGATGAAGCCATTCGAGATTACGTCCGCCGCCATCACGGACCCAAAGGGCATCTCCTGCCGCTTACCGGGACCGTCACCAAGATCGGCTGATGACCATCCGGCCTTCATTGGACGTTACCGCCCCCTCATTTTTGTATAAAAATTGCTCTTCCGGCAGGATCGCATTCAGTCGAATCGATACATATTAACTTCGTCAATAAATGGTAAGTCATTGATTATAAGAGGTAATTATAATTACCCGGAAGGGGAGATAAATAAAATGCATAGCGAGCCGATGTATAAATAGCGCTCTCATAATTTTCGCCAGGGACACAATTACTAAACAATCCGGTATCGCTATGACTGCCAAGACGTCTAAAAAAGCACTTTCCATTTTGCATCTGGAAGATGATGCATCCTGTGTCAGAAAAGTTAAGCAAAAACTAGCTGATGATGGGATCAATGTCAGTATTGACCATGTAAATTCCCGCAAAGATTTCACTCAGCAACTGGCCAAAAAACCTTATCATATCATATTGCTGGATGACCATTTACCGGACATCAATGGTCTGGAAGCATTAAATATTATCAAGGAGATGCAATTGCCGTCTTCGGTGGTCATGTTGTCAGATATTCTTGACGAGGTGGCCATTGTCAACAGTATCAGTCAGGGTGCCGTCGATTATATACTTAAAACCAGTCTCGAAAGGCTGCCTGAAGTCGTTAAACGTATTATCAATAACCACCGTAAAAACAAAACGCAGGTTGATTTTCAGAAGTTTTTTGAAACCTCGCCCGATCTTTTATGCTCCTGTGATAAAGAAGGCAACTTTATTAACCTTAACCAGGCCTGGAGTAAAATACTTGGTTTCAGCCAAAAAGAATTAAAAGCCAAACCATTTATCGAATTTGTGGTCCCGGAAGAACGTGCAGACACGTTGAAGAAGTTTCAGTCGCTGGTTAATAACAATGATACCAATGGTGGTATTTTTACCAGTTGCTTTTCGGCTCGTAACGGTGACAACCGGTGGCTGCAATGGAATGTAACCTCGCAGATGGATGGTATCGCCTACGCCATCGTCAGGGATGTTACGCAAACCCGGCAAAACGAAATTCGCCTGCACCAGGAACAGGAAGATCTCAAGGATGCAATAGAACAATACAAGGCAGAGATCACCAAAAAGTCCCTGATTGCCGATCAGGTACAGGACTCCGTGGTTACCACGGACCTCAAGGGCATTATTACCAGCTGGAACAAGGGCTCTGAGCGGGTGTTCGGCTATACACAGGAAGAGATCATTGGTAAGCATATCGAAATCATATACCCGGCAAAGGACTACAAAATCATCCAGCATGAGGGTTCCAATATCCTCCTGGAGCAGGGGGCGCAGGATTTTGATATACAGATGCGCCGCAAATCCGGCGAGGTGTTTGATGCGAAACTGTCGTTGACGGTTTCGCGCGACAATGAAGGAAAAGTCAATGGCATGGTGGGATACGCGGTTGACAAGGGAACCGTAGCATCCGTTGCTCCGGATAATGTCAGCAATGTCAATAGTGAAAAACAAAACACCGATCACGAAGGCCGCCTTGAACAGCTGGTAAATACGGGACCGGTAATCGCCTATGCCTGTGAACCCAAAGGCGAGCACAAGGTAACCTATATCAGTCCGAATATTGAGGCGTTATTTGGTCTCACTGCCGAGCAATGTCTGGCGCAAACGGATTTTTTTCTGAACCAGGCGCACCCGGATGATTATGACAAGATTCAGGAAACATTAAACAGCCTTGCTGAAAAGGGAGGGTATTCTTTTACCCACCGCCTCAAGACCGCGGAGGGCGAATACCGCCGCGTTCAAAATGAATTGCGCTTGATAAAAGACACGGATGGAAACCCCGTTGAAGTAGCGGGACTGTTGCTGGACATTGATGACCGGTTCAATAGCGAACAGCAACTGGACGAGGAAAAACAAAAATCTCAACAAATCCAGCAAAAGCTTCACCAATCCGATGTGCAGTTGGACGAGTTCGCCCAGCAGTTGCGGATCGCGGAAGCGAAACTGGAAAATGTTGAAAAACAATTGCAGGAAGCTGAACAAAAACTGCAGCAAGCTCCGAAAGTCGAGCAAGAGACTGATTCGCATTCAGAAGAGAGTTCCTCCGAGAACATACAAATGACCGTAAGGAGCGAATCAGTTTATGATGCGATCGACGTGCAGATCCAGGCTGCTATGCAGGAAGTTGAAAGGGCCAACCAATCCAAATTCGAGTTCCTGTCGAGTATCAGTCACGAACTGCGGATTGCGTTGAACGCCATATTGGGCTTTGCCCAGGTATTAACGCTGGATACCGGGCTGAATGACCAGCAGAAAGCCTATCTCGACGAAATTACTAATTCCGGTAACCACATATTAAAAGTTGTCGCCAATGTCATTGATCTGGTTAAACTGGAAACCGGTAAGGCGGAATTGCAAAACGAAAGTATTAATGCCTACGAGCTGGTGGAACATTGTATCAAGCAACTTGAAGCCAAAGCACAGGAAAAAAATCTTAACCTGAACGTCATTAAAGTTGATAGCGATGCTCCGGTTTTTGCCTATGCCGACAAGCAACGGCTGTCTCAAGTGTTGCGCCATACTCTGTCTAACGCCATTAAATACAGTAATGACGGCGCTACCGTGGAAATAAACTGCAAAATTGTGCACGGCGATGTTTGCATTGGCATCAGTAACTCAGACACAAACGTCGTCAAGGCGGTGGAAAGTTCTGCCCCCGATAATCTGAATGGTCAGGAGCAACAACATGGCGGATTGAGCAGTCCAAGGATCGAATTATTGGTCAACAATACCTTGCTTGAGCTAATGGGGGGTACTATTC
Organism: Gammaproteobacteria bacterium; assembly: GCA_050116575.1. Lineage (GTDB taxonomy): Bacteria > Pseudomonadota > Gammaproteobacteria > SZUA-152 > SZUA-152 > JAKEGK01. The sequence goes on from JASFOJ010000032.1 coordinate 35,501, forward strand.
AGTACGTTTTTGACCCGGAGAAAGTCGTCGAAATATTGGTTCCAGAAGCAAACCCGGAGCACAATGAACCTCAATTGCCGGCGTTACTGGATGCTAACAAGGGACAGGATAGTCCCGCGAACGAACCGGAATCCACCGGTCCGGCTATTCTGTATATTGAAGACAATCCTGCCAATATTCGCCTGGTCGAAACCCTGCTGACACAGCGGCCCAAATACCGTCTGGTGGCGACCCAAAACCCGCAAAACGGCCTGGAATTGGTCAAACGCCATCGTCCATCGCTCATACTGGTGGATATGAATCTTCCCAACAAGAACGGATATGACGTATTGGCGGAAATCCGGCGGGAGCCGGCGGGCAAAGATATCCCGGTGGTAGCCGTAAGTGCGGAAGGAATGAAAAGTGATATCGACAGTGCGTTGAATGCAGGGTTTGACGAATACCTCAGCAAGCCGGTAGAGATCAACCGCTTTTTGGCCGCTGTTGATGCGCTGCTGAGTACGCCTGAAACGGATAATGTCCATAAACTGAACGTTAATTAACAAGTTAATGTCGCCGTCTTCTTTTTTTATCGATTATAGTACGACAATGTAAATCCTGGTGGCGACATTAGCTTTTCACTTCTCTTCGCTTCTCTTCATTTCCTGAAATGTCCAAACCTTTTGCGCTGGTGGAGCGCTTTGATTGCCAATTGTTTAAAGACCGTGCAAAATGGTCGCTCGCTCCCTATTCTTGATGTATGGGCGCTGTTATAACAGTGATTCCCAATAATCAGCTTTTTGCGTTAATATAACCGTGCTGGATGGATTTATTGGTCGATAAAAAGAGTTCAAGATGTAGTGGGTGAAAAAACGCAGCGCACATCAGGAAAAGACCGGCAATGGCAAAAAAACATGAACTTCAATATCAGCGTTGTGACGTTAACGTTAACGGCAATAGCTGGACAACGGAAAAACCAATTATCGACGGTGTTATTAAAAACGACATCGTGTTGTTGATTTTTGACTATCAGCAATATCCGGACAACAAGGTAGCCCGCAATCTTGAAGGATACACTCTGGATGGTGAGCGGCTTTGGATCGCCGAGAACCCGGTCGATACCCCAAACGAAGCCTACGCGGAATTTATTGTGGCTGACAACGAGTCAACCGGTAATACCATTGAAGTAGGGGATCTGGCAGGCTTTCATTGCAGTATTGACATCACTAGCGGTAAGTTGGTCAATATTATATACACTAAGTAGCTGCGCTTTTGCTTTTGTAGATTAAAAGCGGTAGCTATAAAGCTCTTTCTGGCCTGATTGGTATGTGAGTAATTATTTTGGGAATATTGTTTTGCTTTCAGATTACACCGTTAAACGGTTGTACATCGACCCATTCACCGGCATTGACGCCTTCTGAGTTATGATCAAGTACTACAAAACAATTGGCTTTGCTCATGGACTGCAATATGCCCGATCCTTGCATACCTGTACTGTGAACCTGTAATTCATGCCGGCTATCTTGCTTTAATATCGCACGTTGAAATTCAGTTCGTCCCGGTCGTTTGCGAAAGGTGCTGGCGGAACGAACCTTGAATGTCGGTGGTGGCGCGATAGACTGTACGCCGGACAACTGTAATAAGGACGGCTGCACTAACTGATAAAACGTTACCATAACAGCGACGGGATTGCCGGGGAGTCCGAAGTAAGGGGTATTGTGTATCGTGCCATAGGCGAGGGGGCGTCCCGGTTTCATCGCCACCTGCCAGAAATGAATGTGACCGCTTTGCATCACAGCCTCCCGCATAAAGTCTGCGTCACCCACTGAGACACCGCCGCTGGTAATGACAGCATCGCATTGACGGGCCGCGGTGGCTAAGGCTGACATCAATGCATCTCGGTCGTCGCTTACGACCCCAAGATCGACAATGTCCATATGGAGGCTCTGCAGCATGCCTAACAGTGTATAGCGATTGCTGTCGTAGATTTCACCTTTTTGCAGCGGTTGACCGACGCTGCGTAATTCGTTCCCTGTGGAAAAAAATGCAACGCGCAACTTGCGGTAGACATTGATGTCATGAATGCCCAGTGATGCCAGTAAACCAAGATCAGCCGCCTTTAATTTTGTACCTTTGCTTATGGCAACCGTGCCTTTCACCAGGTCCTCGCCCGCTTTACGCACGTTGTGGCCGCGCTTGTAGCGTGAGACGTCAACAATAACATCGGTATTCAGGGTTTTCGCGTCTTCCTGCATGATGACCGTATCACACCCATCTGGCATAAGGGCGCCGGTCATGATTCGAATCGCCTGGCCGCGCCCAACGATGTCGTTGTACGGCCGGCCGGCCCATGCAGTGCCGGCGACAGGCAGTTTGTGGTTTTTACTGTCCGGGGTCAGGTCGTCGTAGTTCACCGCGTAACCGTCCACGGCGGAATTGGTATATGACGGTACACTCATGGGGGAAACAATATCTGTACTGAGTACCCTGTGTAACCCATCACGCACCGCAATACGCTCCTCATTGCAAGCGGCGTGGCTATTACCCCAGATGATTGATTGCGCGTCCT
>JASFOJ010000033.1:0-37938 GCA_050116575.1 Gammaproteobacteria bacterium
TTGTTGGTATAGATTTCCGTGTCATCGGCGTAGGCATTGATAACAACCCCGCCCAGCAAAATGGCAACCATTGCTATATACCGCTTCAATTTGTTAGCCATCATATTAACCTCTGTATAATTACGTTCGTGATACCCGCCCGTCATTGCGCTCTCAGTGCCCTTATTACGACTTGGGCACAATCAACACAACACCCTCTTCCACTTGCGCCTGGCCCCGTTTGGCGTCCAGGTTATCGTAGGAAGAGGACATGTAAAATTCCGTACCTTGAAATTTATCGGCGCTCAACCCCAAGCCCCGCGGCGGGTTTCTGGTTGCGCCTTCCGTAACAACGACATTAGCATGATCAAATTCACTGACACCGCTTATGGTAAAATCACCGTTCGCGGATTTGTATTCAGTGCCGGATATGCCGGTTACAATAAAATTATCCGGATCACTCAATGTGGCATCGATCGCCGATTGAGCCACCTCCAGCGCCGCCACGCTGGCTTCATGATTACTCGCCAGACGCAATTCCGTGGTACTGGAACGCATGGCCGCCACGCTGATCAACGTGATTACTACCAGAAATGACAGCGCCACTAATAACGCGGCACCGTTTTGTTTAGCGATCAAATTTACCCGAGACATATTGATTTACCTGTAATCAATTAAACTGTTGTACGGTTTCGGGGTTACGCATCACCACGGTGGTTGAAAACACCCGGCGGTAATAACCGTCATCAAATGGCCCAACGGTGTGGTTGCCCATCACGAACGTCTTGGTATTGGTATAACCAGTAATAGTCTTTGAACTGCGGGCCAGAACATAAACCTTTGCAACAATAGCCTGATCAATCTGGGCCGCTGTAGGCGTCCTTGTAAAAAAATCCACCGCACCGTCGTTATCGCTATCGATACCCCATTCGATATGGAATAGTTCTATACCATCTGCCAGGATATCTTTTGAGTAGATATCACTGGCACCCAGCGACATACGTTTTAACAGTCCGCTCTCCACATAATAAATATGGACCAGATATGGCCAGTCGAAATATCCAGCGGCAGGATCAGCGGTGGCGCCATCCTGGCGATGCAGCGATGCCGTTGACCGGTTTGTGCGTATGTAAACCTGATCGGTTTGCAGATCAGACGCAGCACTATAGGAAACACCGGCGGCGCGCTTTATCATTAATACATCCGTGTTGTCATCGATACTGGCAACACATGAGAAAACCGCTGCAATGGCGGTACTTGTAGTATTTTCCTGGTAGGCAATGGGACTGGTGATATCATAGTCCCAGTTGGCCGTACCATCTCCACAACCGGTTGCTGTTTCATCGATGGCATCCACAACGCCGGTCACAGTAAACGATCCATCATTGTTCGTATCGATGGATGAACGGTCTGCCGCTGCCATACCACCCCAGAATTCCGACATTTCCAGGTCATTGGTCAGTATTTTTAATGCGTAGCGTCCGTTGTCCTGCATAAAGCTGATTTCGTCGTTTTGCATGTAACTCGCTTTAGCCTGCAAAAACACGCCGGCCACGGCGGCGCTAACAATTAATCCTATGGCCACTGCGACCATCAATTCCGTAATTGTCATACCGTTTTGGTGTTGCATGTTGCGAATTCCGTTGTGTCTAGACATCGTCAATAAATGATTCAATTTGCAGAATACGGCGATACTCATTGTTACTGCCATACAGCCCGGTTCCGTCGCCGCAGGTACTGGCATTGCTGTTAACAAGTTCTGTCTTGCCACGCCAGACAATCGTTACCGTATAGACCCCCGCCGATCCATCGTTGGGACCGGAGATACAGGCCGTGGGTTGTGATAAACCACCCAGACTGTCACCACTGTCATTTTGCTCGCTGACGCCGTCCAGGGCCTGTTCGATCTCCCACAGGTCATGGGCGGCCAATTGCGCGCTGCTGCACGAATTTGCCGATGAGCATACGGGAGTAGGTTCGGTGCTGATAGAGCCACGGCCAAGAGTGTTAAGACCGGCCGCCGTGACGTAGTAAAACAACTCACTGCCGTTGGCCCGCATGCGGGACAGGATATCCTGCGCCATGACCGTCGCCGTCACGCGTTGGACCGAGTCATAATTGCTTTGCTTGGAAACCACCTGCAGCCTGGCGATACCAATAAGCCCAATGGAAAATACGATAATGCTTACCAGTACTTCCACCATGGTAACGCCACGTTGATGACGGCCAATTCGCCTTGTATCGTAACAGCTGTTAAGTTCTGATTGTTTCGTCATGCTCATTGCTCAATAACCCGGCTATTTTCTAAGGAGTACAATCAGTCGCGTCGGACAACGACGGCCGGCCGGTTGCCAGGATCGTAATGGATTTGCCGTGACTGGCGCCTCTTTCATCGCAGACAGCAAATTCCGCATCGCTGCCGTTTTCATTGAGACTGCCATCGGGATTGAATTCCAGATTGACATTAGCGCCACCGCCACTGTAGACCGTCACGCCGTTCTGGGGTTTTCCCAGCGCCAGCAACTCATCTCCTTTAGTGGTATCGTATACCGGGGTGCCGCCACGATTGTCAGCAATTGAAAAGACCAGCCAGCCGTTGGAATAATCGTAATTGGAACCGCCGCAAGTTGGATTAGCTGCCGTGGCGTCACCACTGCGGCATAGCGCGGTTTTCACACCCCGCCTGGCGGCCTCACCGCGGGCGATATGAATACTGGTAATCAGATCATTGGCCTGAGAAGTAATACGCGAATTCTTGGTAAATGTAATATAGCTGGGAATAGCAATGGTCATTAAGATGGCGGCAATCGATAACGTCATCATTAACTCAATAAGCGTAAAACCTTTCACTGCATTGCTCATATTGCTTAAACCTGTTTAGTATAGAATGCTTCCCTTGCGCATCCGGTCAGTTCGATTTGCTCACGAAAGGTAACGATCCCAATACCTCTGATTCCGGCTTTTGTATCGGACCAATACTTTGTTGCGTTAATCTGTGAAATGGTTGTGGTTTTCGAAATAGCCTGAAAAACGGAACTGTGTCACAAGATAAGTGGCCAGTGGTTGGCGACGAGCGGTTGGCAGAATTCTCGGAACACAGTCCATGAACAAAAAGTGCCCAGCAACTGTTTGATTGAGGGTGAGAAATCTCACAATTCGCCGCACTCAATATTCAAATGCAGGGAACTGAAATGTGACGTGGTTTGTATATTTATCGTCCGACAATCGGTTGGCATTTCTTGACGAACGGTGAGCTTAGTTACGGGATTTATTGGGAATTTTGCTATTACCAGGCCGCGATCCATAGGAGAAAACCGATAAAAAAACCCGTTTCCACTTGATGGCGGCGTTTCAGCGATGCATCAATATTTATCGTTTTTGAACACGTACACACCAACCGTAGCAGCGTCCGCACCCTTGGATCATCGACTACGCAACCGTACCGGTTTTTCGCTATGATGCAGTCATGGCACTGGATCAATTTCACCCCGTCGTTAAGGACTGGTTCGAGCACAGCTTTGCCGCCGCCACCGGCGTGCAGCAACAAGCCTGGCCGGCGATCAAGCGCAATCAGTCCACGTTAATAGCCGCGCCCACCGGTTCCGGTAAGACATTGGCGGCGTTTTTGTCCGCCATCGATGACCTGGTGCGTGACGGCATGGGATGCCCGTTGCCGGACGAAACCCGTGTTCTCTATGTTTCACCCTTGAAAGCGTTATCCAACGATATCCAGAAAAACCTGCAACAACCGCTTAACGGCATTCGCGATAAATTATTGGAGAACGGTTTACCGGATATCGCTATACGTGCCGTGGTGCGCACCGGCGATACGCCGCAGGCGGAACGCAACCTCATGCGTCGGCAACCGCCGCATATATTGGTGACTACCCCCGAATCGCTATACATCTTGCTAACCTCGGAATCCGGCAGGAACATATTATCGACCGTTCGCACGGTTATCGTTGACGAGATCCATGCGTTGGCGGGTAACAAGCGCGGCGCGCACCTGGCACTATCGTTACAACGGCTGGATGCACTCTGCACCAACAAGGGTAACCATAAACCCACGCGCATTGGTTTGTCCGCCACCCAAAAACCCATTTCCCTCATCGCCGAGTTCTTAACGGGAGATTCCGCCGATCAATGCCAGATTATCGATAGCGGCCACACGCGTGACCGTGACCTGGCTTTGGAACTGATGTCTTCTCCCCTGCAGGCCATCATGCCCAATGAAGTCTGGGAAGAAATCTATGATCGGCTGACACAGTTAATAGAGTCACACCACACCACGCTAATCTTCGTGAATACACGCCGGCTGGCAGAACGCGCCACGCGGCATCTCGCCGAGCGTATTGGCGAGACATTGGTAACCGCACATCACGGCAGTTTATCTCGGCAACACCGCTTTCACGCGGAGCAGCAACTCAAGTCAGGCAAGCTTAAAGCTCTCGTGGCGACCGCATCCCTGGAACTGGGCATTGATATCGGCGACGTGGACCTGGTGTGCCAGCTGGGTACGCCGGGGGGCATCGCGACGTTTTTGCAGCGTGTGGGCCGCTCCGGCCATGCCGTCGGCAAAACACCCAAAGGCAGGCTGTTCCCATTAACCTGCGACGACCTGGTGGAGTGCACGGCATTGCTGGAGTCCGTGAACCGGGATGAGCTGGATGCGTTAAAACTGTATGAGCAACCGTTGGATGTACTGGCGCAACAAATCGTTGCCGAAGTAGCCAGCCGTGACTGGGACGTTAACGAGTTCTATCAACTGTTGAAACAGGCTCGCCCTTATCATCAACTGAGCGCCGAAACCTTTAACGACGTTATCGGCATGTTGGCCAATGGTTTTACCACCCGCCGCGGACGGCGCGGTGCTTACCTTCACTATGACCGCGTCAACCAGTATCTGCGCGCCCGGCGTGGCGCGCGTCTGGTGGCGGTCACCAACGGTGGCGCCATACCCGACCAGTTTGACTATGACGTAATGCTGCAACCGGAAGGCCATTCCATAGGCACCCTGAACGAAGACTTCGCCTTTGAAAGCCTGCCCGGCGATATTTTTCAACTGGGCAACACTTCCTATCGGATGTTGAAGATTGAACAGGGCCGCGTGTTCGTCGAAGACGCCAGAGGCGAGCCGCCCAATATCCCGTTCTGGTTTGGCGAAGCACCGGGCCGCAGCAATGAACTGTCGCAAGCGGTATCGCGATTTCGCGAAGATATCGACAAACACCTTGAGCTGGGTACAGATATCACCAAACAATGGCTTGCAAACGAACACAACATGTCAGAAAGCGCCGCGCAGCAACTCGTTGACTATCTGGCTGCCGCCAAGGCGGCCCTAGGCGTATTACCCAGCCAGGTAAACATCATTTTCGAACGGTTCTTTGATGAAACCGGCGACATGCACCTGGTGATTCACTCCCCCTTCGGTTCGCGGCTCAACCGCGCCTGGGGCCTGTCACTGCGCAAACGCTTTTGCCGTAAGTTTAATTTCGAGCTACAGGCGGCGGCCATGGAAGACAGTATTGTACTGTCGCTGGGCGCAACTCACAGTTTTCCGTTGGACGAAGTGGCCGGTTATTTAAACGCGGATTCGGTACGGGAGATTTTAATCCAGGCCCTGCTGGATGCGCCCATGTTCCCCACCCACTGGCGCTGGAACGCCAATATTGCATTGGCCGTGCCGCGCAACCGCAACGGCAAAAAAGTGCCAGCCTATTTTCAGCGTAATGATGCCGAAGACCTGGTGTCGGTGGTGTTCCCCGATCAACTGGCCTGTTTTGAAAATATCGCCGGCAAACGCGAAGTGCCCGATCACCCACTGGTTAACCAGACCATTGCGGACTGCCTGACGGATTTAATGGACATTGACGGCCTGGAAGCCTTGCTCAACAAAATCCACAACGGTCAGATCAACATTATCTGTAAAGACTTAAATGGACCGTCTCCCCTTTCCCAGGCGATCCTGAATGCCCGGCCCTACGCATTTCTCGATGACACGCCGGCGGAAGAACGCCGAACGCTCGCCGTACAACAACGGCGCTTTGCCGATCCACAAGATGCCAGCGAACTGGCGCACCTGGATCTCGCTGCTATTGAACGCGTACAAAAGGAAGCCTGGCCGCAGCCACGCAATGCGGAAGAACTCCATGATGCATTGGTGACACTGGGGTTTGTGACCACGGAAGAGTTAGACAGTCTCGTGGGACAACATACAACGGGTAATGACGCCATACCTGCGACATTAAACGAACTGTTATCGCAACAACGCGCTACAAGACTGACAACCGCGAACAACGCTACCTTCTGGGTGGCGGCGGAACGCTTACACGAAATGCTGCTCATTCATAAAGACAGCCGCATTGACCCAGCGATTAAACCAGTGGTCGACAATAATAACCAGGAATATACGGCCGACGATGCCTTGCGCGAAATATTGCGCAGCCGTTTGGAAGGCCTTGGACCGATCAGTGTGACACGCCTTGTTCAGGATTGTGCGTTGACGGAAACACAAATAAACACCGCCTTACTGGCCCTGGAATCCGAAGGTTTTGCGATCCGCGGCCATTTTCTCGCCGACGAGCAACAGTGGCAATGGTGCGACCGGCGCTTGCTGGCGCGCATCCATCGTTACACCATTAAATCCCTGCGCAACGAAATCAAGCCGGTCAGTGTATCCGCATTCATGCAGTTTTTGTTTCACTGGCATCACCTGAATGACAAGCTGGAAAGCAAGGACGCATTGCTGGACATCATTGAACAACTGGAAGGTTTTGCCATCCCCGCCGCCGCCTGGGAATCAGATATATTACCATCACGCATGTCATTTTATCTGCCCGACTGGATGGACAGTTTATGCAGCAGCGGCCGGGTTAACTGGATGCGCATTAACACATCTGCCAGCAGTAAAAACGGCGACAAGGCGAAAAACGCGAATAAGGCCACACCCATTAGCATTACCCCCATTACCCTCATGTTGCGTCAACATGTCGCGGCGTGGCAGCAGGACAATACCGTTAGCGACTCGTCGGCTGTTGACCATTGCCTACCTGTGAATGCCTTAACGTTGCACAATTTGTTAAAGCACAACGGCGCCTTGTTTTTTGATGACCTGGTCAACCAAAGCGGCCTGTTGCGCAGCCAGGTGGAAACCGCGTTGGGGCAACTGGTGGCAAATGGACGGGTAACATCGGATAGTTTTATTGGCCTGCGCTCGTTGGTAACACCCTCCAGCCGCAAGCCGGGATTCGGATCCCGGCGCCGACTGAACTCCAACGCGTTGAACATCGAGGATGCCGGACGCTGGACCCTGGTGCATTCCCGGCAAACAGACACCGAACAGAACCCATCGCAACATGTCGAGCATATCGCCCGTGTTTTGTTGAAACGTTACGGTGTGGTATTTCGAAAATTGCTGGAGCGCGAAAGCCGGTTACCGTCCTGGCGTGAATTACTTTATGTGTTCCGGCGCATGGAAGCGCGTGGCGAGTTACGCGGTGGTCGTTTCGTGGAAGGTTTCAGCGGTGAACAGTTTGCATTGCCGGATGCGGTGAGCCTGTTACGCAGCGCTGCCAGTCAACCGCAACAGGATTTAATCGCTATTTCCGCGGTTGATCCGCTTAACCTGACCGGTATCCTGCTACCCGGTACCCGCGTTACGGCAACCAATAAGCACAAAATCCTGTTCCATAACGGCAAACCCATTGCGATTTCCAGATCAGGCCAGATCGAATTTCTCGAAAACCTAGCGCCGGAATTACAATGGCAGGCCCAAAATGTATTATTACAAAAACGCCATCCCGGCCGGCTCATGGCAGTCCCTCCTCAGGCTGTCTAAACCATAGCGCTATAACAAACCATCACAAAACAGGGTATTGCCCTTCATCGGGCACCAGTTTCACGCGTTAATGTTATAGCCCCATAAATCACATTTCACACATTGCGATTTTTCCTACATCAACTGAGGATTTGTTGAGTTTATCTACAGCCCATTTACTGCCACACTTAGATAACACATTCATTCAGTAAACCATCCTTTGCCAGGAGCTTTTAAACGATATAGACGACGAACTTGAAGGGGTGACTTGGAGAACACAACCGCAAGCCGTTAGTTTCGAGTTTCTATCGATTCCCTTAAAGCGAGCCGCTGGGGCCAAATCTCATCTACCGGATTTGGCCCTTTTTTTTATCGCCGAAAGACGTCATACCGTCACGGAACACAGCGTGTCCCATGCAGCATGTGCTGGAATAAGCTCAGAGTTGTTGATGGGATTGTCGCATCCTTGCGCCCCGGTGCACCATGCCTTGCATCAAGGGATAACTGGTGGCAATAACTTTGTCAATTTCTGTTTTTCAGCAACTTTGTCACCCGTCAACACGAAACCGGCAATGGAACCATCGGCACACTGAAACACGGCTCGGGCACCTTCATCATCGATGTCGATGTCCCACTCGCCTTCATCATCTACCGGGGGCGGCGATACCACAATAGGATGTGCCGGCGTTTTGACGATGACGGGCATGGCCGGATAACGGATTTGGGTCACGTTACCCGTTAAGGTTTTCGCCAGGGTGCGTGCCGCGTTCATTAACGGCAATACAAACGGTAAAACCAGACCGTCAATCTCAATACAATCCCCCAGTGCATACACATGCGGTGCCGACGTTTGCAGAGTACGGTCAACCACGATGCCCCGGTTAATGGTAATACCGGCATGCTGCGCCAACGCCGTATCCGGTTTCAGGCCCACAGCCGACAACACCAAATCCACATCAACATGCGAGCCGTCATTCATGGCAATGCGATATTGGCTGTCATGCTGGTCAACGCTACTGGCCAGGGCGCCCAATCGCCAATGCACTCCCGCCGCTTGCAGTTTTTGCTTGACCAATTCACCCACGGCGCCAGGTAACAAGCGGTCCAACGGATACAGGGATGGGCCAATGATCGTCACCTGTTTTTGCTGACTCACCAGGTCGTTGGCAAATTCGCATCCGATCAAGCCGGGCCCGATAATACCCACGTGCTGCGCCGTTTCCAGCGCATCGCGAAAATGCCGGTATTCGTCGAGATTATTGACGGTGATTACATTCGCCGCTGCATCGCCGGCGAGCGAAGGGTCAATCTGCCGGGCACCAACCGCCAATACCAGTTCGTTGTACTCAACGTCACCGGCATCGGTCACCAGAATCCTGTCGGCGGTATCGATGGTCTCGACACGGGTATTGGTTTGTATGGATGCCCCCAGTTGCCCGGCCATTTGCTCGGCGCTGGACATTACCAGTTGCGCCGGCGATTTACCTTTGCTGAGCGCGTTGGATAGCATGGGTTTGGAATAGGACTCACCACTGTCGGCAGTGATGATCTGCAGCGGAACTTTGTCATCAAGTTTGCGGATTTCCTTGGCCAGATTGTAACCGGCCAGACCGCTGCCGATAATCACTATTGGGTTCATGGACAAATCCTCGCTAACAGCTGATCGTTGGCCTTATTTACTGCTAAGGTACTTTACGCAACTGAGATTACTGGCGACAATGGCTTTTCGCAATGCTTCGATTGCCTTGGGGCGGGGAAAACTGCTGCGCCACGCCAGCGCTACAATCCGTTTGGGCTCCGGGTTTTTCAGGCGCTTGATCGCCAATAACCGCCTTGCGTATTTATCCGTGCCCGCGGCCGTACAGGGTAACACCGTCGTGCCAATACCGGAAACTACCATGTGGCGTATAGTTTCAATGGAACTGCCTTCGATGGTCTGGTTGAACATCTCATCGCTTACGTGCGCTCTTTTACAGTCGGGGCACACCTCCAATACCTGGTCACGGAAACAGTGGCCTTCTCCCAGCAGCAGGAGGTTTTCCTTGGCCAGATCATTGATCCGGATACTCTCTTTCTGGGTCCACGGGTGGGAACTGGGGAGCACCGCCACAAACGGCTCCTCGTATAACGGCAATGTGACTACCCCCGGCTCTTCAAATGGCAGGGCGATAATAATGGCGTCCAGCTGACCGGCTTTGAGTTTTTCCCGCAACCGCGCGGTAAAATTTTCTTCGATGACCAATGGCATCTGGGAGGCGTGTTTACGCAGTTCAGGAATGATATGCGGGAATAGATAGGGACCGATAGTATAAATGGCCCCAATACGGATAGACCCTGCCAGTTGATCCTTGCCCACCTGGGAAATTTGCCGAAGTTTTTCGCTTTCTTCCAGAACCCGTTGCGCCTGTTGCACGACCTGCTCGCCCACCGGTGTCATAGTGATATCGTGCTTGGAACGTTCAAAAATATCGACACCCAGTTCCTGCTCCAGCTTCTTCACCGCAGCGCTCAAGGTCGGTTGACTCACAAAGCACGATTCGGCCGCGCGTCCAAAGTGACGCTCACGGGCAACGGCCACGATATAACGAAGTTCAGTCAGGGTCATACCGCGAATATTAGTTTAAAACATCAGCCATTGAAACAGCCCACGAAGTAGCCAGCCCGGGATCGCACTGGTTTCTCTGCTATAACCGTGTAATAATTAAAAACATAGATACAGCAGGTATAATTCGTCCAAAAGGAAAGATCCAGGCCCGTGTAGCAGGCTCTAAGATAAGACAGACTGGCTCAAAATCGACAAAAGAATCGACAAAACGGTGCCGTTATTATCTCTACGATGAGCCAAGTGAAATAACCATAATTTACTCTATGTCAGATCAACCATTAATTCGTTGGACTTCCGCTGGCGCCAGCCATGTCGGCCACGTACGCCAAATTAACGAAGATGCTTATCTGGAGCGCAGCGATATTGGCCTTTGGGCCGTCGCCGATGGTATGGGCGGACACGACGCTGGTGATGTCGCCAGTCAACGAATCATTGATATCCTGCAACATACTCCTTTTTCCGACCGCTTAAGCAGCTATGCCGATGAGGTGGAAGACCGCATTATCGCCGTCAATGACGAGCTCATTCAGCTCGCCCAGGAGCACAATGACAACCGTACCATTGGCAGTACGGTCGTTGCCATGATTGCCCTGGAAAGCAATTGTGCCATACTCTGGGCGGGTGACAGCCGGGCCTATCGTTACCGGGATAATCAATGTCAGCAACTCACCCGTGATCACAGCCAGGTGGAAGAAATGGTCCAGCAGGGTTTACTGCGCCGGGAAGACGCCGAGGATCACCCTGCTTCCAACATCGTGACCCGCGCCGTCGGTGCCACCGACAAAATTTATGTCGATATCGATATTAGTGACGCCCGGCCCAACGATACCTTTCTATTGTGCAGCGACGGCTTGAATAAGCACCTAACGGATGAAGAAATCGGTGAAATACTGCAGCACGACCAACTGGACGAAATCCCGCAAAAATTTATTGACCTGACCCTGAGCCGTGGTGCCATCGATAATGTCACCGTGGTCGTGGTACGGGCTCAGGATGCCGCCCTCAGCCCCGAACAGGACTCGTAGTGGGTATTTATATAAACCGGTACCCGCGCTAAATCTCACTTAATCTCACAACGGGTCCAGATTCAAAAGCGCCCTTCGTCATCAATACGGCGGTTATCTCGGGATACTTGCCATTCGTCATTATCATCGATTTTCGAAAATCATCGCTGCAACGCCAGCTTCTTATCTGATTGGAATATTTAATAATCACCGATATCCCGTCAAACAACACAAAACGGCGCAATACCGCTTTCCAGTGGAAGATGGCCAATGCTAGTATTTATATAATCCCTGGCGGTGAAAGGACGACTTATGGGCAACGAAACCGTGCAAAAACTCGCTCACGATTATGCCGTGGGAACAATCAGCCAATACGAATACCGCAAACGTCGAACTGCGCTAATCGACAAAATCACGGGTTATAGTGAAAAAGCCGCCAACCACGCGTCTGCCGCCCCAGTGCCGGCAAACGACATTGACACGGCCGCAGGCGGCGGTGACAACTTCAAACGCTACAAGTTATTTGTGCTGGTCATTGTCACCATCGCCATCATCATGGCGGCGCTTCAGCATGACAATGAACTGCAACAATCCCGTACACCGTCTGGCGACAATCAAACCTTGCAACACAATCTGCTAAGCGCGTAAGCTAAACATATCATTGCTGAATCCATACAGAATTATATTTTTACCACATAGCGTTATGTCAGACCAATCGAATTACCACCACCGCATCGCCAGCATTCACCGGGAATTGGGAATCTCAAACTCCTACGCACAGGACCGCCAGCTTCAGGTATTTGAAGAGGCCGTTTCCCTGGTGGTCGCCGAACACGACGCCAACAACGACAGACAACATCGGCTGATAGCGGAAGCCGATAATATGTGGAAGCAAATGAAGCAGGACGCGGCAAAAGACGGACTGCAACTGATCATGGTTTCCGGATTTCGCAGCGTGGAGTACCAAACCGGCCTTATCCGGCGCAAGCTCGATCAGGGAAAAACCATTGACGAAATTCTCAAGGTGCTGGCCGCCCCCGGATTCAGTGAACATCACACGGGACGCGCCATTGATATTACCTCACCGGATTGCCCTCCCTGTGAAGAACGTTTTGAAAAAACAGATGCCTTTGCCTGGTTAAGCCAACATGCGCGGGAATACAATTTTGTCATGTCCTTTCCACGGGACAACCGCCACGGATTTATTTATGAACCCTGGCATTGGGCGTATCACAGCGCCGGGGAAGGCTTTCTGTAACAACCGCCGTTGCGTTCAACTGAATACAGAACACTGCATACAGGCGTCTGCCATTTCCTGTGTCGCCTCCGCGCTCAAATCGCCGGTACTAATCCACCCGATATTCGACCTATGGGCCTTAAAGGTCTCCCTCTACTGAAAGTCGCACGCCTACATCGGGTGCAATAAAACCGACAGCTTCTTCATACTCCTTGTTAAAGACGTTATCCACCGCCAGTTGACCGCGCCAGCGTTTGTTCCACTGCCATCCCAGCGCGACATTCAACCGGGTATAACTGCCCAACGTACGTTCCCCTGTTGGGTTGGCAAAATCCCTGCGGGTACCCACATAACTCGCCTGCCCCGTTAGATTAATGGCCGGTGTCCATTGCCAGTCTACCGTTGCGCCGGCCTGGTGACTGGGACGTTTCGTCAATTGCGCATCGCTGTTGACAATATTGAGTTTCATCGCCGTGTAATGCCAATTTACCGACAACCCGGGCAGGTATTGACGCTCCCAACTCAACTCGATGCCTTTGGTCGTCACTTCGTCGCGCTGAACCAGGCGGCCAACAGTATCGTCGTAGTCGATAACATCAAAATAGCGGTTGTTAAACAGGGCCATATTCATCGTTGTCGCTTGATGGAACCGATGAGTCAATGACAACTCGTAACTCTCACTGGTCTCCGGGACAAAGTCAGGATTACCAACCAGGGGGTGACCAAGGGCAAAAAATCCCGGTAATTTAAACCCCCTACTCCAGTTAAAACGCAGCGTCGATTGATTAAACCGGTAGCTTACGCCCAATCTTGGGCTCAGTTCATTATCAGTACCCCGTGGAGCATCGAGCCGGGCACCGCCGGATCCCTGCAGATTGCCGGTAAACTGATAGCGAAACTCGCCGAATCCTGCATACACGTTACGCGTCAGCTCAAAGTCCGCCGGGATGGGACCACCGGCAAATATGATACTGTTCGATTCACCTTGCTCACGGTCCGCTTCAATCCCCGCACTCACGTCAAATCGGCTGTTCACAACCGTGGATAATACAATGCTAATCTGTTGCCGTCGGTAATCAGCCACCGTCGTACTGGCGGGAATGGCACCGCCCACACCCGCTGCCACGCCCGGGGAATCCGTCTGCTCGTGCGTTTGATAGTGATTGACTTTTACGTTGACCCGGGAAACATTTGCCAGATGATGTTCGGCTTTAACGCCGAGCGTTTGTTGAGACGTATGGCGGTGTTCCGTATCACGAAGCGCGGCGTATTGTGCGCCGCCACTGGCCTCGGGAAAAGATTGCGACCGGGCATGCTGATACAAACCGGACAGGTTCAATTTTGTCGTATCGTTGTTGACCCAGGTCTCGCCATCAAGAATTACCTTCGCTGCCTGGTACTGGCTTCCCTCAATCTGCTGCCCATCGTTACTGTAGCCGGTGCTCAAGGACAACGTGGATTTACCTGTGTTACCCGCCATTGTGACACTGCCAGCCCGATACCCCCGTGAACCGGACTTTACCGACCACGCCACCGGTTTATCGGCCGACGGCGAAGTGATTATATTTATAACGCCCGCCATGGCGGCCGATCCATAGACGGACGATACCGGTCCTTTGACCACTTCTATCCGCTGGACTGTATCAACATCCAACAAAGAAAAATCAAAAGCCCCGCCTCGGCTGTTATTAGGATCATTCACTCTTATTCCGTTTATGAATACCGCCGTGTAATTGGGCTCGCCACCCCGCAGGTACACTGCACTGAGGCCCCCGCGTGCCGCCGCATTTTCCACATGCAATCCGCTCACCGACTTTAACAATTGCGGCACGGACCGTGGATTAAGCTCTTTGATTTGCTCTTTGGTGATAACCGTCGTGTTTTGAACAGGTTCTTTTGGGGAAACCGGTAGGTTAGAACCGGTGATATAAATCGTTAGCGGTTCATTTTTTTCTGCTGCCTCGCCGGCACAAACCAATCCGGGCGTTACATAAAACAACAACAGGTAAACAACGAAATGAATTGCTGCGTAGCGGTCCATGATTATCAAACAGGTCTTTTTAATTTTTATTTTAAGATCCATATACGATATAGGGATGCAGTACCATTCCTGCAGAGCGCCCCGCGACGCGAACTATGCTGTGCAGCAATACGGTGCCAGTCGCGGTATCACCACATTAACCACGCGCGGTCGCAACGCTATAAGCAACCAGCCGCCATTGCGTGATGCCGATATTACCACCACGGCCGCCATAGTACTGCAATCCGGGAATCGACACAATTTTGATTCCCACTGAATTATCATTTCCGGTTTATTAAATAGCGGGCTAAATAGAAAGCCCGCAGCAAGTGCTAATACTTACTACGGGCCCTGTAGATATCGTTTGAGAAATGTTTATAAGGCTAGTTATTTAACGCCAAAACCGTAAATGAGCATTTTGCGCATAAGGGGAAGCGCGTCCGTATAAGGTACGGTCTTATTGTTTCTAATAATTTGCTTGCCCTCTTCTGACTGGGCAAATTCAATAAACTTCTCGACTTTTTTCGATGGCACTGGACTGCTGACCAGGTACAGCGGCCGATACAAACCATACTGGCCATTTTTTACATTGTCATAAGTAGGCGTTTTACCGTCAAAACCGATGATTTTCACGTTCCGTTTCCGCGCACTACTGATACCTGTTATACCTATTGCCAGCGGGTCTTTTTCCGTTGCTTTTTCAAGCGGCCCGGAAGATCTCACAGAACGGTAGCTGACAAAATCCTCATCACTATCTTTAAACAAATATTGCCGTATGGCGTAACCAACACCGGAAATTTTGCCATTACGGGTAAACAGATGAATCGGGGCATTTTTACCGCCTACCTGTTTCCAGTTGGTGATTCTGCCTTTATAGATATCTTTAACCTGTTGCGTGGTTAAACTGTTTATCTTGTTGGCTTTATTGACAATAATAGCCAATGCGTCCCAGGCCACCGGATGCAAGGTTGCATGCAGTTCAATTTTATCCGTTTCCGGCAACGTCATGCGGCAGCTTCCACCCATGTCGATTTTCAAACGGGCTGTATCCCTGATGCCTCGTGTTGCACCCCCGCCCTCCAAATCCACCTTAATGCCGGTCTTTTTCTCGTACGCCTTCGCCAACTCGGCCATGAAGGCTTTTTTCGTGATACCACAGCCAGCCCAGTGGATGACGTTGGGGTCGCTATCAATTTTCTTTAACGCGTAGGTGGGAAACGACCAGGTGATGAGTAACATCAACACCCAGTTCAGCCAACGCTTTTTCGTTATGATCATAAAACTAGACTCCTCAACAATACACGTTGATTATTATAATAGAATCGGATCAAGAATTGCACAAATTAAATAAAAAGCGATACAGGCATCTAAGCCCTTTAATTTAAAAGAGTTTTAGGGGCACGATTGTTGGTCCTTACAGGCATTTAAAAAGCAATATAACAAACGACAGATTTATTTCGGGATTTCGGGGGATGCATATCGATAGACCTTATGCGCCTATAACTGTTTTCCGCACCCGCTAGATTGCAATGCTGTCATGTTGATGTACGAATTTTTACAGCCGCAAACAAAAAGTTTGCGCTACATATATTATCCTACAGTCAATAACATCCAACGTAAGACCTTTTCTAATTGTGCAACGATAAATCTTACTTAAATTTTATTCGGCATCTAGTTGTTCAATAATTGGTTTCGTTGGATACACACTTCTATTTCGGCCGCACAGCCAAATTCTTGATGATCGGACGTATAACTAACAATATTCGATTTCTCGCTCGAGTTAGGCCATATAAGATTTTCATCACCCTTGTCATAACCTCAACGAGCAACGACAGGCTCCAATCGCAATTTTGGTGCAAAACATAATAGACGCCGTCGTCACTAGAGACTCACTAGTAAGGTTAATGTTTGAAATATCTATGGCGGGCTAAACATGATAAACAAATCAGATTCATTGATAGTGGCATCGCTACAGAAAAGACTCATGGTGATTCACAAAAATAATACGGCCCAAGCGGCACCGCGCCCGTTTTCAATGAAACGCTAAAATATATCGACGCAGGGAACGAACTCTCCGCTACTAACAAAGACAGTATTTATTTTTTGCCGTGTTACCCTTTAACTCCCTATGGAGTACAAAACGGAGGCTACAGTTCCTTACAATGGATAATAAAGTGTCCCGAACTACCGCGGTAATGCAGAAGCTTTGGCCTCCGAATCTGTGACTTTGAAAAAGCACGCATATATCAAATCTCACCCCTGCGTCATTCAATCCGGACAATATCATCAGTATTATAAACACAAATTCGAGGTGGCTATTTTGGCTCAAATCGGTCCTCGATAGACTAGTACAGCGTCACTAAGCTCTGGAAATATTTTAACTTCCGCCGATATAAAAAGGTAAGCGCGCCGTAGGACGGGGCCATTACTCACATGCCTCATTAAACCGTTAATATTTAACCCTTTACCTAAATTGGTGGATGTATGAAAAAGAGCCCGAATATGCACCAAATTGACCGCATTGTCCGGCTGGTTGCGGGCCTGACCTGTATTTATATCGGCTTTGTCGATTCATCCCTGATTTCAAGCCAGCCGGTATCGATCGTCGTGGGTATATTCGGCACGATCAATCTCTGGGCTTTTATAACCTCGCGCTGCCCGGTTTATTCAGCCGCCGGTTTCAGTACTGCGATCAAGAGGCAGCAAACCGCCGAATCATGAGCCTGAGAATCAGACTACTGTTGACCTTCGCATTAGGCGAATTATTCTTATTGGTGTTTTTTGGCTATATCGCCTATGACACTGCGAAGCTGACCAATCTGAATAACGAAGTTGAACTCCTATCGAGTGTCACCCCACGCATTGCTGATGATATCGCCCATGACATTGCACAAGGGAACGATTGGTCCCCGGTTCTTTCACATGATGGTAACCACAATCCCGCCGATCTGATCTATTTGTTTGTGAATGACAGTCGTGGAAATCTTATCGCCCAGCCCGATGACGCGCGCATTCAACAGGTTTATCAACAGATTCATCAGCACACGCAACAACAGCCGGCGAAGCATGCAGGTGACTGGTCCGTGGATGGCACCGTATACGTCTGGTCCAACGTTCACGTACCCAAATATAACTATCAGATGATGCTGTTGCGCCAGGCACATGTTTCCCGTGCCAATATCTTTTTCAAGGAAATGGGGGTCTCCCTGATCGTTGCAGCGGTGATCATGTTGTGGGTAGCGTCCTGGGCCGCGATGTACGTTTCCATGTTGATCGAAAAACTGGATGAACAGAAAAATATCCTGAAACACCGTTCTCTCCATGACGTATTAACAGGATTGCCCAATCGCGCGTTACTACATGATCGCTTACAACAGCTCATTGATTTCAATGAGCGTCAATTAATTCGATTTGCCATTTGCTTTATTGATTTAAACCGGTTCAAGGACGTCAATGATACTCTCGGTCATAATGTCGGCGACGAATTATTGCTGGAAGTCAGCGCACGTATTACAAAAATATTGCGCAAATCCGACACGGTGGCCCGGCTGGGAGGCGATGAATTTGCCCTAATATTAAGAAACGTTCACCCGGAAAAAGCCCGGCTAATCGCAGAAAAAATATTAAAAGAAATCGAGACCCCCATCGAAGCCGGCGGCCACAAACTGATTGTCAGCGGCAGCATGGGGATCGCCATGTTTCCCGATCAGGGTAGTGATGTCAATCAGCTATTAAAAAATGCCGATGTAGCCATGTATGCCGCCAAGCGTTCGGGATCACAAATTGAATTTTATACTACCGAACATGACGTGTTTACCGCAGACAAATTGGCGCTGATGCACGATCTACGGGAAGCCATCGAAAACGACCAACCGGAACTGTATTATCAACCCAAATTTCACATTGCTGAACAAAAAGTCACCGGCATTGAAGCATTGTTGCGTTGGAATCATCCGAAAGTCGGCTTCATTCCGCCTTTGACTTTTATACAGCTAGCCGAGCACTCCGGCCTCATTCATCCCCTTTCCAAGTGGGTTATGAAACGAGCGTTTTTTGACAGCGTTGATCTTATGAAAAACGGATTTGATATATCACTATCCGTCAATCTGTCAGCGTATTACCTGCAGGATCCCAAATTCGAACACGATATTCAGGAGTTGCTCAAAGCGTCCAATGCCGATCCGGCCAGAATTATTCTTGAACTTACCGAAAGCACCATGTTCGTCAACTCTTCCAAAACCAACTCGCTTTTACAGAGGCTGACGGATAAAGGTTTCCGGATTTCAGTGGACGATTTCGGAACAGGCTATTCTACACTTACCAATCTTCGCCGCCTGCCAATCGCGGAATTGAAGATTGATCGCACCTTCGTGAGCAGCATGTTATCAGACACGGAAGACGCATCTATCGTTAACGCAATGATTGGACTGGGCAGATCACTGGATATCGACGTTGTAGCTGAAGGAGTAGAAACCCTGGAAGTTCTGGACGCGTTAAAACAAGCTGGTTGTTACACGATCCAGGGCAACTTCATAAAAAAGCCTGTACAACTGGATATATTGATTGAGTGGATGGAGTCCGAAAACTTGCCCTGCCCACTGCGAAAATCAGCCGCAGTATAATCCACATATAGAACGATAAAATATTCACCCCTAACATCCCAGTGTACCATCTCTGGCACTCTCGCAGATTAACTGCGCTCAGTTCCTGATTAGCAACACGGTTTACGTTACAATCGTTTTCCACCACTATTCCATATTTTTATAAGGAATAACAGCTATCCAGCCCCAACTTTCAGATTAATTAACAGCCAGCGGGACAATTTATATATTTACACTCCCTAACATAATTAAAGTTATGTTAACCCAGTTGTTACAGAAAAATCCCTGTAGAATTGTAGTTTGTCCTGCAAAATAGTTAATCTTGTTGCATCAGTAGACTACTAAGCAGTTATTACCGGTGTTCGGCGGCTGCAAGTTAACTATATTTATGTTTAGTATATAGTTAATTTTAAAGTAGATAACACATGCCGTACTGGAAGCATTTTCTATGATTTTTCTATTCGTATCTTCACTACCCACATGCATTCCTTAAATCACTGTTTGTCAGTGTATGGCCAACAGTTGACCTCGATCATTCAATTCATCATATCCAGTGGTAACTTCTTCGGTTACACACGTTTAAGTCACATTTTTAAGCTTTACTTAGCGTGGCGATTGAAAACACATGGAGGAAATAACATGATCAGGACGGTAATAAAAATACCACTGGTTGTAGTAGCGGCATTGTCAATTACTCCCGCTTTTGCCGATGATGGGGAATTACTGCGCAAGAGCATGTCAAAGAGTTCCGGACAACCCAATACCGACCCGGTATCCGAAGCAGAACATGCATTTATCGATACGATGAAATTTTATGTGCCGGCTCAGTCATCCAGCGGCACGACGACACTTATCGATTATGTAAATGCGGACGGAACCCAGGTTGATTCACGCGCTTATGCAAAGCCTTTAATTGGTGTGTATATTTATGGTCCGGCGGAAGCCGTGGAAGGAGTCGGGTTTGTGGGTCACGGCAAGCGTGATGCGTACGCCGCCGTAAGTCTAGATGATGGTACCACGTGGAAGCGAACCAACTTATCCGAGTCTGCCGACCTGACATCCTGTGACGGTAGCGGCGGCTCCGGTGGCTGCAATGTCATCCGTGATGATATACCGTTGTTTGCCGATACCGAAGGCGCGTACCCCGGTGATGTCGTCAACGTGTTCCAGTCCACGACGGGTAACAACACGCTTGCGGTATGGCCAAGCCGCTATTGCCGCGGCGGCTCACCCAATTACTCCCTGGCCACCAGCAACCCGGAAAAGTTGGCTGCGATTGCCAGTTACATGGGTATCGACATTGGTACAGATCCGCTAAACCCAACCAATCCATCCCCTGACGACTTATATTTGATCGACATGTTTGGTGTGGGCGGTCAACAAGGCTCTATTGACTATAGCGAGGATAAATTCGAACAGAACCAGCCAGTGAAGGAAGTTCCTTTTAACTGTATCTGGGCGGCCCGCGGTACCTTGGTTCAAGGTGATGACCCACGCACGGAAACCGTAACCGAAGCAAGTTATATGCGATGGTTCAAGGCCGAACGGTTGTCATCCGGACGCCGCGATGTTAACCGGATCGAGGCATCCTGTGTTGCCGGGGCCGGTTGCGCGATTACCTGGCAGGAAGATCCGGAAGGTTTGCGCGCCGGTCAGGGTCTTGGCCCCGGCGAAGGCTGGAGCGGCGCCGTAGCCAACAGCCAGACAGATACCTGGTATGCCTATATTAGTTGGGAAAATTTCAATCTTGTCGAAGATCCTACTGACGAGAACGGCGCCAATATAATTACTCTACAAGAATACGAAGAACTCGCCGCCAACGATGACACTATCACGCAGAAACCACAGGTAGGCATCCCATTCTCCATGCCTATGCGGGTAACGGACAACGCTCGTTGTAACGTAACCAATCCTCAGCCATATTGTAATGGTTCAGCCATCAACGCCGAGCACCCGGACGTACTAAATCCTCTGGATTACGGCATGAAGGATATGTGCGCCGATACCACCGAGATTCCCACCGGCCCGAATAATACCCCCGCTGATATTTGCGTCACTGAAGACGGATTGCCGCTCATGGGAAACATCGCAGCCACTCGTCCTCGCCTGGGTTTATTCGGTTACGACAGTGACCGGGACGACGTGGTGGATAGCGCCTTTGTAGTATTCGAAGCGGAAGAATCAAAAGGTCTTGGTGCTTTTGGCTTTACTGACACCGGTGAAGCCGGTACACCCTGTGATCCGGATATTGTCGAAAACTGTATTGCGTTCGATGAAGGCAAGAATGTCTGGTATTACTCTTTCAACATGGAACTCACCGGCGATAACGCCGGCAACTATGCGGACAAGGAAAACCTTGACAGCCTGCTCGCCAATCTGGGCGGACATGGCAACCAGCTTAACCAACCGGAAGTCAATTGGGAGACCGGCGAATTTTACCCGGTACGCAATACTGTTAATTTATGGGATTTCGGTTTGTACAACTATGAGATCTGGAATACCGAAATTGCTCGCCGTGGCAGCTTGCTGGCGCAGGATATCGCCAAAGTCTCCCCTATTGTTGGCGGCGTTTCTTTGGCGCGTTCCGGTCTCCTGGCCCTGCCAGCGTGGAAGCAAGGCATCATGAACCAGGGTGGCCCTGCCGATGTAATGGTACGCCGCATTATCATTCCCAAAGGCTGGAACCCGAACAATCCAAACGCCGGTAACCCCTATGCTTTTCGCAACATGTCTTGCGACAACTGGATGTACGGTCGCGACCGGGACGGTACACCGGAGAATCCTTACTATCCCGATGGTCTGTGCATGGATTCTGCCATCAACATTTCCGGTTACATACCCGACAGTTGCACCGATTCGCAGGCAGGCGGTGATGTTCTGTGTCCGCAAGTGGACCTGAGCCTGGGTACAACGTTTGGCGTGAGCGATACCAATCCCGTATTGCAAGGTAACCAGGTCGAACCAAACACCACCAAAGTGCTGAGCTGGCATCAGTGTCCTGCTGAATTCACTACTGTAAGTTCCAGTGACGGCCTCGAGGTCCTCAATTGCGACACTGACTTGCGCACCGATGCCAGTACCCTGGCGGACCAGTCGTGGTACAACCCGCTGGATGTAGCCAAGGGCCATCGGGGTTATCTCGATGGAGACTTTATTATGATGTTGTACGCCTGGTCGCCCAACTGGCGGCTTAACGCCAAAGGTAATGATCGTTATGAGCTCTACATTCGCCGCTCGTTCGATGGTGGTGAAACCTGGACTACGTTGCCTGGTAACTATCGGCACTGGACGAATGAGGCTTATAACGGCGCTGGTACCACAACCTGCGAAACATTCCGCGCCACGGAAACGGGCGGTGGCAATATTGTTGAACCACGCACTTGCAACGCATACAACGCAGGCGCTGCCGAACAGGCTCGCAATGTCACGCAACATAAATCAATGCGTATCACGACCCTTGACCCTCGCTTCGCCATGACCGGCTCTCCAAGAGGTGAAAGCATAACTGCCGATCCGTTTGGCGTCGGCATATTCGATCCTGAAGGCGAAGATCTGCGAGATCCATCACGCTATGCGATCGTGTACGAGACCGGTGACAACACCACTACCGCCGAAGGTGAACCGGAACCGGACGACTTGTTTTACAGCCGTGCCGTGATGTTCGGTGATCACTACCAGGTGTGGGCGGAAGAAACCGACCTGACGGCGTGTTATCCCTCGGCAACCTACGACACCATGCCTGACGTTCCGGAGGAAATCGTCGGCTCCGGTTTCTGTAACGAGTTCGACGAACTCGATCAAGGTTCACCGGGATTGCAGGCCAGCGAAGCCAGCCTGGAAGCAAACCCGGGTGGTGAATTCATTTATGGTGTTTGGGCGCAATGGCTATACGATGATGTAACCGACGCCCTGCTTGAATCCGACGCCATGGCACGCCGCATCTGGTATATCGACGGCTACATCCCCACGGATGCCTGGACACTGGGTGGTGGCAGTGGAGATGGCGGCGGTGGTGGCGGCACCACCTCACCCTAATAATCTAAAAACTACAGCAGCGGGGCACTAATGTCATTGCCCCGCTGTTCTTCCACGTCAACATGTAATCGTAACACTCGCGTTACGCACAGGCATATTATGGAGGATATTCCCATGGTTATAACCCAGCGCGTGGTATATAAGACAGTGGTCTACGTTTTGTTTAGTACAGCGACTTTTTTCAGCAGCCAGGCCGTAAACGCGACCAATAACGGACTTGCTGATTGGCGAGACACCTATCCCAATTCCAATTCCGATGATGCCGGTTGCCAGTTATGTCATGGCGGTAGCACGACACAACTCAACGCCTATGGCAGGGATTTGTGCCTGTTCTTCGAACAAAACGGGGTGGTTCCCAGCGACTGGAGTACTGCCATCAAGGCAATAGAAAACCTGGATTCTGATCTGGATCCCAACTCATCCAGCAATGACGTGGAGATCGCCAATCACACTCAACCCGGCTGGACCACAACGGCCAATCCGCTTTACATTGCGGACTTTACACAGGGCTGCGCACAAATCGCTGTAGACTCCACGGTACCCAACAATGTTCCCACTCCTTATGATATCGCAGTTGAAGGCGACCCGATTGCCAACCCAGGTGGACCCTACGAAGCATTGGTAGGCGCAGCTATTACCTTCGACGGTAGTGGTTCAACAGACGACGGAACAATCATGCGATACGATTGGTCATTCGGCGATGGCACAGAGGCACTGGACGGAGGTCCCAACCCCGCGCACACATATAATGCAGAAGGAGTCTACACCGTTAGACTTACCGTGACCGACAACGATGACAACACCAACGCTGCAACAACAACCGCGACCATTTCTCCGGTTCAACTGCTAGACCTCGATATCGCCGCGCTTCAAGTATCGACACATGTCCGCGTTGGCAAATCTATCAGGTTACGGCTTAAAGTAGAAAACAACGGCTCGGTTATGGGGCAAGCCATTGCGACTGTCGTAGGCGTGCAAAACGGCATTGAAGTATACCGCCTGCGTCTTAACGTATTCGACAACATTGGCCGCGGCGACACAACTTTTGATTTTGGCTCGTATACACCATTGGTGCCCGGCGACATAGTGTGGGTCGCCACGATCAATGACGGCGACCCGGACGTCGATGAAACTACAGAAACCACCGTCGTCAAATAATTAATAATCGAACCAAATGTAACAACACGAGGGAGGGCAATATGCCCTCCCCGTCGTCAACGGCACGCTGACCATACTTGTAATTTGCTGACCGGTTAAGTCCTGGCGACAAAGATTAATATGCGGCTCCAAGAATGGCGCCGTATGCAACATGCCCCATCAGCGCGACAAGTGGCGTACGATACCCGTAGTTCAGCCCCATGAATCCCGGCGGTTCCAGGCGCCTGGTATTCGTCGGGCCATCGTATTCCGTAGCCATACGCGGGTGAAATTGCGGTAGTAACGGCAACAATACCACCAGCAAAAACAGGCCATGTATCAAACCAATAATAATCCCCAGCCACAGGGTTGGTTGGTCAATACCTATAAACAGAAGAAAATAAAAAAGCGCGAAACACCAGCCGCCAATGAGATAAACCAATACACCAACCATGCTCGCCCAGCGTCGATTGCCGGTGAAAAACGTACCCACCAGGAAAGGTAAACTCAAGCGCGATAACCCAAAACCCTGGCTGCCCTGCATGATGGTTGTCATTACCACGGTCGCAGTGAGGCCCCAGATAAAAATACGCTCCAGTTCTACAAGTCCGAGCGCCGTAAACATGGTTACTCTACCTTTCTCGCTGCTTCAATGCCGCCGCGTTCCAGTCGACTTAGCGACAACGCCGCATTAATCAATCCCACGTGACTAAATGCCTGTGGAAAATTACCCCTGGCCTCGCCGGTTTTTGCTTCCACTTCTTCGGCAAGCAGCCCCACATCATTGGCAGAACGTAGTATGTGCTCAAAGCGTTGGTAGGCTTCGTCACGCCTGCCCAGGCGGGCCAAATATTCAACCGCCCAAAAACTGCAGATAATAAACGCCCCTTCACCCGGCGGCAGAAAATCGTCAAAGCCTTTCGGGAAGCGGTATAAAAAACCGTTTTCATTCAACTCCCGGTCAATTCGTTCGAATGTAGCCAGTAGTCGTGGATCGTCGGCGGGTTTGTAACCATAGATAGCCATCAACATGAGACTGGTATCCACAACATCCCCGCCATAGCGAGTAACATAAGTACCGTGTTTCTCACTGAACCCGTCCTTTTCAATAGAGTCGCGAATAAGATCCCGTTCCCGGGCCACGCGTTGCACGGCAACCTTTAAATGCTGCCCCTCATGCATACGAACAAGCCGATCCAGGGCTACCCAGCACATTAATTTAGAATGGGTATGATGGTGTCCTTCATCCCGGTCTTCCCATATACCCTGATCGGTCAGGCGCCAATCGTCGCATACCACCCCACCAAAGCCGCTCAACAGACGCTTTTCGTCGGGAGATAGAATCCCGCCCTGTCGCACATAGTCATAAGCGGCGGCGATCACCTCGCCATACACGTCAAGTTGAAGCTGTTCGCTGGCTTGATTTCCGATCCGAACTGGTTTTGAGTCTCGGTAACCTTCAAAATGTTTTAATTCGCCCTCACTCAGATTCATTTCACCATAAACATCATACAGCACTTGTAACTTTGGCCATGTTAACCGCGTCGTGTGCAGCAGCCAGCCGAGAAACGCATCACCTTCACCAACGTAACCGAGCTCAAGAAATCCACTAAGTGTCAAAGCGGCATCACGCAACCAACAAAACCGATAATCCCAGTTTCGCACCCCCCCAATTACCGAAGGCAACGACGTTGTAGGCGCGGCAACCAATGCCCCTGACAATCCATAAGTCAATAGTTTTAAGGTCAACGCACTGCGTTCCACCGCTTCTTTATAGGGACCATCATATTTACTCAGAAGACACCATTCGCGCCACCACTGGGCGGTATCGTCGCTTCTGTGTTCTGCATGGTCACCTAATGGTACAATGATCCCGATATCATGCTTGACATACGTCAGCGACAGAAAATATTTTTCACCTTTAGTGATTTTAACAGTACCATACGCAGTATCCTGGTCGCGATGTTCCAGTGTAATATCAGAATGTAACATTAGCGCTTCATCACCCAATTCGCACGCCCAACCCAGCGCGCCCCGCCGCATCAGCCGTGGCTTACGTTGCGCATAATCCGGCCGAGGTTCAAAAATAATCTCCACTTCCACCTCACCACTCAAACATTCCACAATACGCAAAACCTCTCGCTGCGGATGCAGGACATTGTCATTTTGCCGGCTATTGGGAATTGTCAGACAATCAGTTACACGGATGACACCGCTGTCGGTGGTAAAAGTGGTTTGCAGCACATTGGTATGCTCAAGATATTTACGTTGTGATTTATACGGCGCGTTCGGCCTTATGGCGAATCTCCCTCCCTGCTGACGATCCAGTAACGCTGCAAATACAGAGGGGCTGGAAAAATGCGGGAGACAAAGCCAATCAATGGACCCAGCCCGGGAAACAAGCGCCGCGGTCCGGCAATCACCAATAATGGCATAGTCACTGATAGGAGCATAAGTATCGGGATGGGACTCAACACCGGAAGTATCATACATTTCTACTTGTTGTGGTTGCGGCGATAGCGGCATTGTATGTTATTCCTATTTGATTGGAGAGCAATACGTTCGAAACAAATACCGGGAATCCAGCTCTACAGAATATCTTACTGACAGGGCGCATTTTCTAAATGATATTTATCAATACCATCATCTATAGAGTTTGAATATTATGGAATTAATTTTTCTACCCTTTTTTCATTCCGCCTGTTGCTGCCTATAAGTGCCGTCAGCCGCTCTCTCTTAGCATAACTGGTTCATTGGACTTATATATCACCTTGGCAATAACCAGGATTATCAACCATGCCAACACCATCGAAACAACTGTATGACTCAGAAAATGGTCCCCAATCAGCATTTTGTACAAACCTATAGTCCATCCGAGAACCAGCACCGATACCAAAGCGATAATTTTGCTTTTTCTCCGCCTGAATAGAAACAGCAATGCTAACAGTGAAAAACCACCGCTAGCGTGACCGGCCGGATAGCATTCCATAGATTCTTTTTGCTGGAAATTGTCGGGATAAGAACCCAATACAGTAACGTAGGGATAACTTCCAGCATAGTGGGTTATGTATTTAGGACATGGAACATTGGTAACTGATTTTAATCCTCCAACAATCAAAGGTACGGTAATCGTCGAAATACATACTACAAGCAAGCCACATTTATACTGTTTAATCATCTTGTGTTTGCGTAAAAATAGCAATGCAACCAGGATTAACAGCACGAACAAAATAAACAGCTTTTTAATTCCGCTATAAAAAATAAATTTCAAAACCTGATTGTTACGGTCAATTATCCAATGGTGGGTATTAAAATTATAAAAATAATCCTGAACCAATACATCAACACCTGAAACATCAAATAATATAACGACAACAATCAAAATGCCTGCGGTAAATGCTATTTGTTGATTTAGTGTTTTTAAATATACCGACACGCCTTCATATCCAAAATATTCGTTAACTCATCGTTTTAGAGTAATGCAATTTCCAGAGCCGTTAACTAAAAGCGCCGTCGCTAATATCAACTCATTCCGAAAAAAACAATACCATATCTTATTGCCAACTTCGTTACGATTTCGACACAATAAGCCATTCATCGGATACGGTAACCGGAATGACAGGCAACACAGGCGGAAGTAACCTCCGATAACGCACGGTAGGCCGGCAACAACTCCCCTTCCTGGGCTACCCGAGCGAAACGGCTTGCCGCTTTATGCATATTGGTCCCGGCTTTACGCATCCCCTCCGGCATAAACTTAGCCAGGTGGCTTGCCCCATGGGTATCGAGCGAACTCATTCCCAGCCTGTATTCGGCTGTATCTGACGCTTTTGCCAAATTATCACTTGCCATATCTTTTAAAATCTCGTTAATCGCCATCAGATGATCACGCATATTTGACAACATATGTTTTTGCATCATCTCCGGCAGTTCAACTAACTGCCTTGCGTCATCTTCGGCGGCGGATAGTCGAGCAAAACATGCCAAAGCAAACAGTACGACACAAATCATAGGTTTATTCATAGCAATATTCTCCCATTTGTTGGCCTATCGACGCTTCGCCAGTAGATTATCACCAGGCGCCCAAATTCTGGACTTGCTATAACTGTCCCGTAGATTGCCGTCTAACGCGCTGGTTTGGTGTATATCCTCATACGTATTGTATCTTAAAAACCGGGACAACCTACGATTTCGGCCTGATCGAGCACACAATCCGTACGTTCACCGAAAAACCTTAAAGTAAATATTTAATTGAGTCCGTGTCGTATCGCCGGCTTAAACAAAAAGACAGATTATTACGCCTGCGAGCGACGAAATCGTTTATACCTTTTTGGAACACCGAAGGCAATAAGACGGAGATTTATCGTGGTTTACCGAAAAATAATTGAAAAAATCACTTAGAGAAAAGTTTAATTATTGTACAAATCAACACATCAAACCCGAGTTGTGCGTGTCAAAACTCAACTTTATTTGAGATACTTGCCAAATACACGGCAAGCTGGGTAAATGGGCCGCGGCAGCGGACCTGCCGACAGCCCATCTTGCGATCTATGATTGGTTAGCTAAAATCTCCGCCAAACAGGTCAGCATCAGCACTTGCGTCAAACTGAGCGCTCATCAATGCAAGATCCGCCCCGCTGGAGTTATCTTTCTTTATAAGCGACTGTGCCTTGTCGATATCGCTGTGTAACTTATGCAAAGGCACGCTTATTTCGGCAAATGCTAGCGGATATTCCATGTTAGCAATAATTTCTTTCGCCTGATCCATCCGTCCAAGCCGCAAATCCGCCTTGGCGGTATCCAACCGGTGTAATGGTTTCATCTCGGCATCGTAAAAGGCATCTTCCCTGTGAGCATTTAGCGCTTTATGGGTGGACGTTATCCACACAGATAATTGCCCGGAGGACGTTTGATGGTCCAGGTCTTTCAGTAATTTATTGGCTTTATCCAACGCCTCATTGGCCTGATCAGGCTTACCCTCCTGAAGCGCGTCGCGGGCGGCCGCGATCTGTCCCATAAGAACATTGACTTTCATTGCAAGTGGATGTATTTCGCCCTGTTTGACGGGCGCAAACGGCATGGTCTCAACAGTTTCGGTAATCGCCATAGCATTAAAGGGCAACATCCCGAATAACGCTATGGCCGCGGAATATAGCAAAACCAACTTACGATATCTAATATTCATAGTACTGCCCTCCTTAATTCACAAATTTGGAATTGAATTTTTACTCTCCGGCCAAACAAAGACAATGATATTTTTCATGCCGTGGTAAATACGTGGTGAATTTATGTATTTATGACAACAATGTGATTTCGAGTTCATACACTATGGTTACAGCCCTCTTTGTATAGAAGAATACCCAAACCATGATCGGTCATTGATAGCTTTCATAATGGTATCTCATTATTGGATTGACAATAATCAATAATCCCTCCGCAGTACGCAGTCTCGGCAGTATATGCAATAGTGACGTTAAAACCGCTGCATACATCTTGGATTTTACGGCGTTACTACGTCGACATCTCATTCCGATGAATCACATATCGGTTTTCTTCAACCAAAATAGTGGATTCTATGGTTGTTTTCAGCCCTATGAGCATTGCCTGTGTCTCGCCACCCGCTGGCGACGGCCACGCGGGGTGGCATATTCTGTGCCTCAGCAAATTCGCGTAACACCGGTAAAACACATGCCCGTTGTACGTTTAACTACGCATCGATTATTGGTTTTTCCGTAGTTAAGTCATGTCTTCTGCGATTAAAGTGTACATAAATTTCGAAAACTATCGGAGGTTTTCTAATGCGACCCGTCAATAAAATCAAAAAGTCGACTCTCGCGTTTTCTACCACCATCCTTTGCTGTGGATTGTTTCTGTTACTGACAGTGACTACCAGTTTCGCGGCTTCACCCGTCAACAGCGCGTGGCAAGGTCCGGTTCAAGTCAGTAACGACGACACCTGGACCTCCCCCAACGCACAAATTGTAATAAATGAACACGGCGACGGCATCGCCACCTGGCAACAGTACACTCTCCTGGACAACACATACGGCATTTGGGTGGCCCGTTTTAATAAGGAACACGGCTGGAGCACACCGGAAAAAATAAGTGGGAATACCGTCGGGCAGGTCGGCAACCCTCCCAGCGTCGCGATCAACGAACATGGAGACGCCGTTGTTGCATGGCCTGTTTTTAACATTAACAGTTCGCCGATGTCGACAGTCTGGTCAAGCTACTTTGACCACAAAAAAGGCTGGAGTGCCCCCGTAAAAATCCAAAGTGACGCGGTAGACGCGTATTCGCCACTGGTGACAATTGACGAGCGCGGCAATGCCATCGCGATCTGGAGCCAGAACAATCCGGAATATGATAGAACAAATATATATGCCAATTACTACCATAAAAACCATGGCTGGGGTCACAGTGCTATGATCCAATCTGATGCGCGCGTGCTTTCAGTGGACATCGCCATTGTGAACAACCATGAAGGCAACACGGTCGCAATGTGGTCACAATTTGACTCCAACCCGGACAATCCTCAAACGGGGCTGGTAACCAGATCCTATATTAAAGATAAAGGCTGGACGTCCCCGGAATTCGTCACCAGAGAAGATGCGCTATCGCCAAGTATCGCGATCAACAAAAATGGCAAATCCATCGTGGCATGGGGATCTCTAAATCCGGATACAAATCAATACAATGTAAAAGTTAATATGCGGCGGGGAAATAGTACATGGGGCGACAGCCAATTAATCCAGTCCGACCCCACCATCGATGCCCAGGCTATTAAGGCGGCCATCAATGAGCGCGGTGATGCGCTGGTACTTTGGCGTGGCAGTACATATGTCTATTTTGGCACTGCCCCGATTGACATGTATTCAAACGTCTATGATGAAAAATCCGGATGGAGTACGGAACAAAAGGTTTCTGATACCGCACCCTATTCCGTACCTCAATTGGCACTGGACGAAAACGGTAATGCAATTGCTGTTTGGGAAAAAACCACGACCGGCCCCAATCCTTATGTGGATTTCCATGATATCTACGCCTTTTACTACTCACCCGATAAAGGCTGGTACAACAGCCAGTCCATTGAAACCTTCGACGGTGATTCCACTTATCCGCAGCTTTCCATGACCGAATCCGGTGACACGCTGGCTATTTGGGAGCAATCCTCAAATATAGGAGGCGCCACGTTGTGGTCAAATTACTATAGGTCACGCCATCGCCGTCACTAACATCGCATTTGCTGCGCAAATCACTAATTTCGATCTTAAGCAATACCAGCCGGGGCCATGCAGCACCCGGCTGCCATTTTGTGTGCGTCTGGTTTTCCCAATTACGATATAGATCACGTCGATTCGGTTATCGACAAGTCGTGGTTGCCAAGTACCGTTGATCGTTAAACGCCGTTATTTCATCTTTGGTTGTTGTCGAAACAATAACAACGCCCGCCATTTGGCGTATGGCGAATTTTTTCTCACAACTACATTTTCCTGCTTGATGACTTTACAACAATGTTTGGAAAACTATTTCCTATAGGGTATTGCTCCTTATAAATCCGCTTAATTATTCGTCGTTACCAAGCAAACCGTTTTGTAACTTTTTGCGTATCGTTAATAACCGTCGTCGTCAATGGCAGCATGAATATAATTTTTCGCACAACAGGACTAACTATTAATAGTAAACGCCTATTGCTAAACACACGCCACCTTGCGCGGCTCATATCCACCATGAGTGAACAAAAGTGGTTTATTTAAGACGCATGTGACAGCCTTACTGAATTCAATCTTGTTGATTTTCGGGAAGTTACAAATTGGTACACTCCCTGCTTTGCTGTCTGGCTCTAACCACAAGGCTAACGCCTTTTACTTTTTTAACTTTGTAATTCGGGAGTGTTTTATGAAACAATATGTGTTAGCAGCACTAACCACCATCTCTACTTCAATTTTTGCATTAACGGCCAACGCCGACGTTCTCTATGAATATATTTCTTCAGGCACCTACGGGCAGGCAACCGTATTCTCTAATGGCAATTATGCCAGTATCAATGTATCGGTGGACGGTTTAGCTACCGACCAAACAGTTCACTTGTCAACCTACTACCACCTGCCCGGTGAAGGCTACCACTTTTGGTCCGGCGAAATACCCGCCAGCGCCGTGACGGTTGCGGGTGTGGACAGTATCGCGGTTGATATCAATACTTGCGATGTGAACAATACAACAGGTTGTGGCCCTGTAGATGTCACTGTTACAAAGGATCCTCATGGTGGAGGATTTATTACCGATGGCTCTTCTCAATACCAATGGGATGACCTCATATTCGCAGTAGCTGGCCCGGTGCAGGTACACAGCGCGACGGTAACAGGCACGGTCAATGGCGTACCACTGGATAACGGCAGAGGCTATATTGGAAAATACAATCAAGCACATATCGAAGTCCAAACCGGAAGCTGATACCAGCAGCCCACCACGCACCACAAGTCGTGGTGGGCTTTCATTTACTGTAGATTTGTTTCCAGGAACAGAAAAATCCGATTTTTGACTTGCCATTTAATTTGGCGTGCCACGCCAAACAATAATAGCTCCTTGATCGATAAAAATCATATTTGTAGGCCTGTCGACTGTACGGCAACTGATATTCCGGGCGACCCCGCAAACTATCAAGCTTAGATTTCCACGCAAAATATTGCGGCAATGCATTATTGCCAGTCGCCAGTTGCTGAATTCCCTGCTCTCGCGCCGGAAAGCTAGCCCGCTTGGCTACGCCTGAGCGAGCGCAAACAACATTGGGACAGGCTGTCCAGCGCCCGTGGATTGGCAAAGTTTCATTGTGCGGAAACTGCAATATAAATGTGAGGAACTTCTAATCCACGATTTTCACTCTTTGTCGGCGCGACGCGGTCGGGCTTCGACTCGCGCCGTGTTTCGTTCTCCCAGTCCTCGCGAATCAGGCAGGGCGGGAGCCGGATCAGGACACTCAAACCACGCCGCTCGCGGTTTCGCGCCGGCCCGCTTCTCGATAAGTTTCTGCAGGCGATAGTTGACCGGAGGCACGTAGGATTCATCAACCGGTACCGGTGCCTGAACCTCCAGCTGGACTGCGGGCATGGCAAGCCATGTCGGATGTGGAGGTGACAACGCCATATCTTCCTTGTCGGCACTGGACTGCAGCAACGCCAGAGGCGTGCCATCGCTGTGGTCCAGCAGCCAGTATTCGTAGCAGTCTGCCGCCGCATAAGGTACCTCGGCGGTGGTGACAGCCTCGTAAAGGTGTTTGATCGCATATCGGACATCATCGGGATCAAGTAATGAGTGGACGGCGTATGATTCCACGCGGCTATGTTCAACAGTTGCCACCAGGCAATAATGGGAACTCGGATCAGTGGTGTGCTTGCTGGCCTGGCTTGATGGATCGCCGGACTGGTACTGGATCGCCCAGTTGACGCCGTCGGCGCTCAGAGCCCGTGCAATCTCCAGCTCAGCAACCTGGATTACGCCAATATAGGGGGTTAGCAGTCTCTTGGAGTACATTCTGATCATCTCAGGGTTGTCTCCTTCAGTGTTTCAAAACAGATAAGTATCTTTGATACTGTTATTGTGGATAGAAGTTCAGGCGTTCAGAACACGTTATTAAGCATAGACAAATCTACAACGAGGTAAAAGATCAGCAAACTAAAACCGCTCAGACAACATTCTACAGAGGTCTTCAAACATACTGCGGTAGCCGGAAGTCCAGGCATCGATTTGACCTATACGTTATAATCCTGTTTAAAATTTACAATTAACAGATCAGGAATCGTTTCGGAGGAATAAAATCTTGGCAACTAATAAAGGAAGGGCCTTTTTCGCGCTGGCTGGCTATCATTTCAATCCCGATGACATCACTCAGTTGCTGGGCATAGAACCCACCTCGATCGATGCTTCCGGAGCACGCAGTGGCCTGGACAATCCCGTACTTAGTTTATGGGAGTTATCAACGGATACTGTCACTGATGATGTAGATGTTTATAAATTGACGGAAACCATCGTCAAGCAACTGGATCCAGTCAAGGACAAGATTCTGCAAGTGGCTAAAAGCCATAATTTATCACCCAGAATTGGCGTAGTACTGGAACTGTCTGTTGATAAAGATGAATCGGTGCCCGATGTGGGATTTGGTGCCAGGACAATTAAATTCCTGGCTGAGATTGGCGCTTTTATTAATGTGGATTACCAGCTCTCTGAGCGCATTTGATAAATACGACTAAATAAACGATGTGCAGGAAGCACAAGTGTCGCGAGAGGCCAGGGATGGCCGAAGCGACTGCAGGAGATACGAGTCCAGGGATGGACGAGTTACGAACACAGGGATGTGTGAGGTGGAAAATGTCTGGAGCACATTTCCAGAACGCTGTCTGGAACGAGCGCCGAGAGCAACTTTAGCGGCTTAGCGGCTGCGCGACCTTTTGTGGTTCACGCAGCCGTTTGTACTAGAGTCAACGATCTAGGGCTTTTTGGGGGTCTGGTATGGAACTTCTTTCTGGTGCGGTTCCCAGGTGGTTTCATAACCGACAAAAAACTGCCCAGGTGTAATTTCTTTTTGACGGGTTGTCACGTGGAACGCGTGGCCGTCAGGAACCTTAGGCCGGGTAAATGGCTTCTTGGCGTCACTCATATTATATCTCCTTACTATTCTCTTTGGTTATGTATACTAAAGGGAGGAATTTAAAAAGAGTATCCGAACCTCCCACGTAACTGACTAAATTATACCATCTAGCGGGTGTAATGTCCCTTCTTTGGAATCACATGCCGCACCCCGCCCTGGGGGTTCTCAACATCCCCTTTGTAGCGGGGAATGACGTGAATATGGACGTGAAATATGCTCTGCCCGGCCGCCGGCCCCACGTTTACACCGATATTGTAGCCATCCGGCTTAAACTCCTCGTCCAGCCACTTGCGCTCCTCGGTAATCAGCTCCATGCAGGCATTGATCTCTTCGGGGGTCAGGTCGAAAAAGCTGGCAACATGGCGTTTCGGGATGACCAGGGTATGGCCCGGGCTCACGGCGTAGCTGTCCCGGGCGCTGTAAGCAAGTTCGCGCTCCAGTGAAACACCCCGTGGGTCTTTACAAAACAGGCATGGATTGTTCGGGTCTCGTTTTTTTTCCTGCTTTACTTTTTGTTCTGCTTCAGTCGACAATCTTCAACACCTTTCCTATGCGCTAGTCGCAAGTGCAAGCGACTTTGCTTTATCCAGTTGTGCTTCACAATGTTTTAAACACAGTGGTTGCAGGACATGCGGAAAACATTCGAGTATCAATTCAAATTCATCAGCCACCTCTTCCGCAAGCACAGCATCTTTCGTTAATTCTGCAAGTACATTTTGCGCTGTCGCCTTATTCACTCTAATAATGACTGCCAAATGGAAAGGCCGCTGCTGCTCCATACAAACTGTCAGGGCTTTAGTATATGATTTAATAGCTTCCTCTAAACGCCCGGGATTTTCTTCTGACTCTCCAAGGTTGTGTAACACGGCAGCACGATTATTATGTGTCGCAGTTAACTCTAATGGATAGTTGTCTGCGTCGAGTACGGCAAGTGCATTTTTATAGGCGACAACAGACTTTTGAAAAGTACGATTACCTTTAAGAAACATTCCGTATGCATGAAAAGCATCACCTAGCTGATGCATAGTAGTCATCCACTCTTCTGGTGATTCATCTCGCGACCAAACCAACAAGGCATTGGTGTAAGCATCGACAGCAACTTTTAATGGCTTTGCATCTTCAAGCAACCGGCCAAGCGCCTGACTTGCAGTACCCAGATTATATTGTGTTGTTGCCCAATCGAGCGGCGACTTTTCCTGATCATACTCTTCTAGCGCACTGTTAAAACATTGAATTGCCTTTTCATACAATTCAACATCTCCCTGCTGCTGCCCGAGTGCTGCCAGAATATTTCCAAGACAATTCTGTGTCTCGGCCCAGGCTAATGGTTCCCGATCGCGATTAGCCCCTGTAAGTGCCAATTCAAGTACTTCACGCAGTGGTTCATAAATATTGGTATTGAAACTATGCTGTTCATAGCTCCCGCGTGTAAAAAGAAAATTGTCTGCCACAGTCACCTGGGTATCGGGAGCTGCCGCTTCAACCATTTCCTCATTAAGCATGCCTAAAGAGCTTGCTATTGCACCCTCTAAGACCCTGTTCACTGGGTAAATAATAATGTTATTTGAAAATTTCATTCTGCACGTTCGAGTATTTCATTGATGTCAGGATCAGCACCTACCGGTCCACCAAGCTCGATCTCTTCAGCGGTCGCTTCACGTATAGTTAAAATCTCCAACTTAAAAGTGACATCTCTGCCACACAGTGGGTTATTGCCATCGACGGTTAATGTCTTGTCATCGAAACGAGTAACAATAAAGTTTTTGATTTCACCTTTGTCATTTTCCATGGTGATGGTCATACCAATCTCCCGATATTCCTCCGGGACATTTTCAATATTATCGGTAAATACCAGCGATTCGTCTCTTTCACCATATAACAGTGTCGTGTCAATCGGCACCTCGATGATATCACCGACTTTTTTACCATCCAGTTCTTTTGTCACATGTTCAGACAGAACACTATTCACACCGTGGACATAACCCAGGGGATAATCCACGGTAACCAGTACGTCACCGGTTTTGTTATCGATGACTTTATAATTAAGTTCTACAAATTTTTCGTTTTGAATTGTGTCTGACATCGCTGCAAATACCTGTTAGCAAATAAAGCTGTATTGGAATCCCGGTGTTAAAAAATGGGTCTAAAAAATAGTACAACCAAAGATTTTTACTTTGTCGTCTTCATAACCCAGCACCAGTCTGCCCAGCCATTCACCCTCTTTTTTGCTGTGTCTTTGTTTATATAGAACCGTGACATGTTCACCGCGGCGTATAATGCCCAGGTAATCATAGTTATCTGACAGGTTTTTTGTCAGATCGCTTCTCGCAAACTGTTTGCCGATTTCAACTTCATTTGCACCTTTAATCAATGAACTCGAAAAATTTCGAGTGAATGCACCGTAATTCTGTTCATTCGAGTATTTGATAAGATCAGCCCACATTGGGTTCGCCAACGCTATAATCTCTTCATCTGTTTTTTCAATTATATTCATCTCACGTACTCCATAAACACACGATTTTTTATTTTAAATTATCTACAGCGTGTTCAAACCACTCACCGGATAGATAAAAAAGGGACCAACACACAATATGTCAGTCCCTTATTTTATAAATATAAGCTAATACAAATAACTCTACACATCTTAATTTACAAAAATAACTATCGTTTGTTAGCCTGATTTTACAAACCTGGCAAATCACGCCCGTCCTTTCATAAAAAGATGCTTAAAAGGTGCTTAGTGGTGACCTTCTGCTTTCAGTTTAGCCAGGTCTTTGTCCTCGATGTCACCTACAAGGTGGTACAGAGGCGCTTTTTCCATGGTGTATTCACCTGTTTCAGGATCACGACGAGAAACTG
>JASFOJ010000034.1:0-37460 GCA_050116575.1 Gammaproteobacteria bacterium
ATATTGGACCTGAAAACCATTTTATTAACTGGCAGCAGGATCCCTTTGGCAATTTTCTGGCGCGTGTGGTATTTCCCGAAAGAGTCAAAAAGCTCAGTATCGAAGTTGATTTAATCGCGGATATGACGGTGATCAATCCTTTCGATTTTTTTGTCGACAAATACGCAAAGGCGTATCCGTTTAAATATGACGCGCAGTTAAAAAAAGAACTATTACCATACCTGGAATTAATAGAATCCGGTCCGTTGTTGCGTAAGTGGGTGAGGAAGGTTGCCGACAATGAAAAACCTATTGTCGATTTTCTGGTTGACCTTAACCGGGAGCTGCAACAGGAAATCTTTTACCGTATTCGCATGGAACCCGGGATACAACCCTGTGAAACGACGCTGAAGCTTGCCAGTGGTTCCTGTCGCGACAGTGGCTGGTTACTGGTACAAATATTACGTCATCTGGGGCTGGCCGCCCGCTTTGTGTCGGGATATCTGGTTCAGTTGACCGCAGATCAAAAGTCCCTGGATGGTCCTTCCGGTCCGGAGAAAGACTTTACGGATTTGCATGCGTGGTGCGAGGTGTACGTGCCAGGCGCCGGTTGGTTGGGATTGGATCCTACGTCGGGGTTATTTGCCGGAGAAGGGCATATTCCCCTGGCGTGCACCCCGGATCCGGTCAGTGCCGCACCGGTTACCGGCTATGCCGAAGAATGTAAAACTCAATTTTATTTTCATAACGAAGTTCAACGTATTCATGAAGATCCCCGCGTTACCATGCCCTACAGCACAGAGCAATGGGCGGCGATTAACGCTCTGGGCCAGGCGGTGGATGAAGACCTGACAAACGCTGATGTGCGCCTGACCATGGGGGGGGAACCCACGTTTGTATCCATTGATGATATGGAATCCGCGCAATGGAATATCGCGGCATTGGGTGAACACAAACTGTGGCGGGCTCATGATTTGTTTGAGCGTCTTAGCCGCCGGTATGGTGAAGGCGGATTATTGCACTACGGTCAGGGTAAATGGTATCCCGGTGAACCTTTACCACGCTGGGCGTTGAGTTATTACTGGCGCAAGGATGGTGTGCCCATATGGCGTAACCAAAAGCTGGTATTGAAGGATGATGAAAAAAGCACATTCACCGTCAACGACGTAAAAACATTTGCCCAAAAACTTGCGCAGGCGTTGGGATTGTCAACCGAGTCACCTGTACCCGGCTATGAAGATCCGGTTTTTTATTTATGGAAAGAGGGCAACTTGCCCGATAACCTCGAGCCCTTGCAACATGACTTAA
Organism: Gammaproteobacteria bacterium; assembly: GCA_050116575.1. Lineage (GTDB taxonomy): Bacteria > Pseudomonadota > Gammaproteobacteria > SZUA-152 > SZUA-152 > JAKEGK01. Next base: position 1,288 of record JASFOJ010000034.1, read on the forward strand.
AGGAACAGGATGAGCGGCGTAAAGTACTCGAAAAGATTTCCGGGAATTTAAACGAACCCAGAGGGTTTGCCTTGCCGGTTGAGTGGGATGAAAGTGCGAATCAGTGGCAAACCAGCAACTGGATATTTCGCCGCAAGCATATGTATTTGATCCCCGGTGATTCACCCATGGGACTACGTTTGCCGCTGGATTCATTGCCGTGGGAGAGCGAAAAGGAAACCCAGCACGAACAAAGCCTGTTTGAGGCGTTGCCACCGCTGGGTGATTATGTTGGCGAAGTCACCCGGCGATTCAGTTCTGTCAGCGAAGACGTGCCTGGTACGGCTCGCGTTATGGATCAGGAATATGCCGATGGCGGGACATCAGTTGTCGAACGTCACGTGGAACATGGCGCGCCACGGGGGAAACACAAGCCAGGAAAGGCCAGTGAAAAGATTCCGGCCAGTAGCAAAAGCAAAAAGATAATCCACACCGCCATTTGCGTCGAGCTGCGTGACAAGCAGATTTATATTTTTTTCCCTCCATTGACGAAGCTGGAACACTATCTGGATCTGGTGGCCAGTGTTGAATCAGTGGCGGAAAAACTTAACATACCGGTTCGCATCGAAGGTTATGCGCCGCCCAAAGACTCGCGCATTAACACGTTTTCGGTGACACCGGATCCGGGAGTCATCGAGGTCAATATTCATCCTGCGCATAGTTGGGACGAACTGCTGACAAACACCAACGTTCTTTACGAGCAAGCACGTTTGGCACGGTTGGGAACGGAAAAGTTTATGCTGGACGGCCGTCATACCGGCACCGGCGGCGGTAATCACGTCACCATTGGTGGTCCCACGCCCGCTGATAGTCCCATATTGCGCCGCCCCGACCTGTTGCAGAGCCTGGTTACCTATTGGCAGCATCATCCCGGTCTTTCCTATTTGTTTTCCGGTTTGTTTATCGGTCCCACCAGTCAGGCGCCACGAGTCGATGAAGCAAAACATGAAAGCCTTTATGAACTGGAAATTGCCTTTCAGCAAATTCCCGACGGGGAAGTGCCGGAGCCGTGGCTCGTAGACCGGCTGCTTCGCAATTTGTTGGTGGATGTCACCGGAAATACTCATCGGTCCGAGTTTTGTATCGACAAACTGTATTCTCCCGGTTCCGCCACTGGCCGTTTGGGTATTGTGGAATTCCGCGCCTTTGAGATGCCACCCCATGCGCAAATGAGCCTGGTGCAAATGTTATTGTTGCGGATGCTTATTGCCCGGTTCTGGAAACAACCTTACCAACACAACCTAGTGCGGTGGGGAACGCAACTGCATGACCGGTATATGTTACCTCACTATGTGTGGGCGGACATCAAGGATGTTGCGTGTGATATGCAACGTGCGGGATACCCGTTTCAGTTGGAATGGCTGGCGCCGTTTTTGGAATTTCGCTTTCCCCACTACGGTACGGTACACGTGCAGGATATCAAGCTGGAGTTACAGGCGGCCATTGAACCCTGGCACGTGTTGGGGGAGGAAGTGACTAACGTAGGCACCGCACGCTTTGTCGACTCATCCCTGGAACGCTTGCAGGTTAAAGTGACGGGACTAACCGATTCACGCTACGTGGTAACCTGCAACGGCCGGCGCGTCCCCTTGCACAATACGGGCACCCAGGGCGAGTACGTTGCCGGTGTGCGTTATCGGGCATGGCAGCCGCCGTCGGCGCTGCATCCTACCATTGGCGTTCATTCGCCACTGGTAATGGATATAATCGATACCTGGAACGGTCGGTCCATCGGCGGCTGCACCTATCATGTAGCGCATCCCGGTGGGCGCAATTATGAGGTGTTGCCCGTCAATGCTTACGAGGCGGAAACCCGCAGAATCAGTCGTTTCTGGGCCTATGGGCATACCCCTGGCGTGTTGCAGGCGCCTGCCGAGACCGCGTCCATGGGGAAGTATTATTTGGAAGGTCGTCCGCCGGGCCCTATGTCTCCCCCCATCGAAGAGATAAATCCGGAATATCCCTATACTCTTGATCTGCGTCGCCAACCGGGATGCTAAAATGGCGTTAATCTGATGGCGAAACGCCGACAGGATCATTATGGATATTACCCGGCAATAGTAATAGTAAATGAAACTCGTTGACAACAATCCGGCATCATCCGATGCGTGGTATCAGGCCGATCCCGATGCCTATGATGAAATGTGGTCCGCGGACAACAAACCGCATCCACATTGGCAATATTTCATCGAGTCCCTGCAACACCTGGGGCTGGACGAAATGGAGCGGCGCCGCGGTGAGGCGCAACGTATCCTGCGGGAAAATGGCGTTACCTATAACGTGTACGGGGACCCCGGTGGCTTGAATCGTCCGTGGGGTCTGGATCCAGTTCCATTTTTAATCAGTAGCGAAGAGTGGGCCTCCATTGAGCAGGGACTGGTGCAGCGCGCCGAATTAATGAATCTGCTGTTGACTGACCTTTATGGATCACGGCAACTTATTAAAAAAGGTTTATTGCCGCTGGAGCTTGTTTACAGTCATAACGGATTTTTAAGACCTTGTGACCAGTTAATGCTGGCGGGCAAACACCAGTTGATTGTTTATGCGGCTGATATGGCGCGGGGCCCGGATCAGCGAATGTGGATTGTTGGGGACCGCAGCCAGGCACCTTCCGGTGCGGGATACGCGCTGGAAAATCGCATGGCCATGACGCGTATTTTGCCCAGCCTGTTTCGCGACTGCCAGGTGCACCGTTTGGCGCTGTTCTTCCATTCCCTGCGCAGCACGCTCGCCGCCATTGCGCCGCAGCAACGGGATGACCTTAATATTGTGGTGCTGACGCCGGGTGCGCGAAACGAAACCTATTTTGAACATGCGTATCTTGCAGCTTACCTGGGATACACCCTGGTGCAGGGTGACGATTTGTCGGTCCGCGACGGTAAGGTGTGGTTAAAGTCTTTAAGCGGGTTAGTTCAGGTGGATGTTATTTTAAGACGACTCGATGCTGACTACTGTGATCCACTAGAGCTGCGTCCCGATTCCATGCTCGGTGTGCCGGGGTTACTGGAAGCGGCCCGCCGGGGCAATGTTGCCATTGCCAATCCTTTAGGGAGCAGTGTCCTGGAGAACCCCGGGTTAATCCCGTTCCTGCCAAAGATTGCCAGGCATTTCCTGGGGCAGGAATTAAGGCTGCCGTCCGTGGCGACCTGGTGGTGCGGGCAGAAGAAAGAACGTGACTACGTGCTGGCAAACCTCGAGAAGCTGGTCATTAAACCCCTGTACCGTCACCCGTCTTCAAAACCATTGTTCGGTCCGTTGTTAAGCAAGAAAGAGCTGGCCAGTCTGAAGGCGCGTATACTGGCGCGGCCTGGCAATTACGTGGGACAGCAGCGCGTGAGTTTTTCTTCCACGCCGTCACTGGTTGACGGCAGACTGGAACCCCGGCAGGCCATCATTCGCAGTTTCATGGTTGCCAGGGATACTGATTACCAGGTCATGCCCGGCGGGTTAACGCGTGTCGCCATTGAAAAAGACAAATACATTGTATCTAACCAGGCCGGTGGTCTCAGTAAGGATACCTGGGTCATGGCTTCCGAACCGGAAAAACAAGTAAGCTTGTGGCTACAGCCGTCCCCCGATCAAATTACTTCTGCCAGTATTGCCAGTATTCCCAGCAGGACCGCGGATAACCTGTATTGGGTGGGCCGCTACGCAGAACGCGCGGAGGATAATGCCCGCTATGTCCGAATTGTTATCCAGAAATTATTACAGTCCGAGAAACAACGGGATGATAATGAGGCGCTCAGTTTGCATCATCTGCTTTACTCGTTGACGCATATTACTACCACTTATCCCGGTTTTGTGGCGGACAATAACGAGCAGCTTATAGATTATCCCAATGATGAATTACTGGCTATTACGCTGAATTCTCAACGGGTTGGTGGTTTAACCAATACAATCAACGCACTGATACAGGCGGCGTATGGTGTGCGAGACCGCTGGTCTACGGACACCTGGCGGGTATTTGATGATATCACCGAAAACTGGCTGGAGCGTTCGGCAAAAAATAATATCACGCTGGTTGAGCTGCAGGATATGCTGGACCAGTTAATTACGTCGCTGGTGGCGCTAACTGGTTTAACCACCGAGAGTATGACCCATGAGCAGGGCTGGCGTTTCCTGGATTTCGGTCGCCGCACCGAACGTGGCCTGATGATCATTTCAATTATGCGTGCACTCGTAGTACCACTGCACACTCCCGTGGTCGATAACATGATGCTGGAAGCGTCACTGGTGAGTAATGAAAGCCTGATTACCTATCGGCGCCGTTACCGGTCGTATCTGCAACTTACCACGGTACTGGAATTATTGTTGTTCGATGATGATAATCCCCGGTCGCTGATGTTTCAGCTCAATAAAATGCAGGAGCATGTAGGGCGATTTCCCCAGGAAGCTGCGGCTAGGAATCTGACGGAGTTACAACGGTTGCTGTTGGAAGTAAGTACCCAGTTGCGGTTAACCGATGCGGCTACGCTTGCTCAGCCAGACCCTCAAACTTCAATGCACCAAAAGCTGGACCAGGTGTTAGCCCGGTTGTCGCATTTAATCGGCCAGATGTCAGAAGTGGTGAGCGAGGCCTATTTCATTGCACCGCAAGCGCCGCATCAATTAGGTGATTCCCATGGTGGTTCTGAAGAATGAACTACAAAATTACTCATACGACGACTTATCAATACAGTAAACCGGTATCGGTATGCCACAACGAAGCGCGTTTTAAGCCATTAAGTACCTTTTACCAGCGGTGCCTGGAATCGCAAGTCATTATCGATCCGCCGCCTGCAGATTACCGGGAACGTACGGATTTTTTCGGTAACCAGGTTGCTTATTTCGCCATTCAGGAAGCACATCGCACATTGCGCGTAACGGCCGTCAGCACAGTCAAGACGCTACCGGAAGGTAGAGACCCGGGAAGCTACAGCAACCTGACCTGGCAACATATCGCGCAAAGTCTGATTGACGGGCGCGATGGTGACATTCTGGATGCCAGGCAGTACAAATTAAATTCGCCGTTGATAATCGTGAATCAGGAATTGGCAAGCTATGCCGAGCGCTCTTTTCTCAGCCACTCCTTAATTGTCGATGCCGTGCAGGATCTCATGGAACGGATTCACCGCGATTTCACCTACGATCCGCATTTCACCACGATCGCCACACCGATACTTGAAGTATTAAAACACCGGCGCGGGGTGTGCCAGGATTTTGCGCATCTCGCCATTGCCTGTATCCGTTCCATGGGTCTGGCCGCGCGCTACGTGAGCGGTTATATCGAGACCAGGCCACCCAAGGGGCAGCAACGTCTGATTGGCGCAGATGCATCTCATGCGTGGTTTTCCGTATACGTACCCAAAATGGGGTGGATTGATTTTGATCCGACCAATAATCAAATGCCCATGGACAGGCATGTTACCGTTGCTGTGGGGCGGGACTATCGTGATGTTACGCCCTTGAAAGGTATAATCTTCGGTGGTGGCAAACATAAGCTGGATGTCGCCGTGGACGTTGAAAATATGGATGCCGCCAGTACAGAATTCAATCCCAATGCGTAACGCTAGCCACGCACCTGGCGTTTTATGCCAAAGCCGGGCGATTGACAACGGAATTACAGTTGAATCAGGTGTTTGTTTGATGTCTCTTCCTGCATTTCCAGCAATTCTTCTTCGATGCCAGCGGCGTGGGTGAGTTCCGCCACGTTTTGCTTGGTAAAAAAGCCGTTAAAATCACCAAAACGTTGCACATATTCAATGATCAGGGACGAGTGCTCCGAGGCGCTGGAGAAAATCTGCTTTAGTCCTTCTGCTTGGGAGCCGATTATTTGCAGTAAAAACTCCTTACCGTTTTTCCTGATCGCCTCCACGACATAATCAATATTCTCAACGTCACCGTGCATACCGTCTTTCACGGCAAACGCAATATGATGTAAGCGCGGGCCGTAGTTACGCACAAAGTTCTCCGTCGGGGAGGGAAGTTTCTCCAGGTGGTTGACGAAATACGGCGTGTTATTGGCGGTAAATACTTTTGCCGGGCTGTGGTTTTGGTCCTCGGAATGTACACTTTTGGTGACATTGGTTGATGAGTTCTGGTCCTTGATATCATAAGATCCCCAATAGTAATAACTGCTCAGGGACAGGTATTCTAGAATCGCCACTTCGCGGTTTTGGCTGTATACGCGCGTTGCCAGGTGATCGATGGGTTGCAATAACTCGTCAATTCCCAATCGCGCCTGGATCTCCTTCGCGGCATTACAAGCTGATTGTACCTCATCACGTATGCTGCTAATGCCCAGTGCGTATACGCGTATCTGGCCCTGAGGCCGCTCCAGATAGCCAACAATGTTATGCGTGTAAGGAGAAGGTTTGGTAATGGCGACGTTGCCAGGCAGTTCCAGGCGCCGGTTGTCATCCTGGTTGAAAAAGCGGAATTCGCGCTCCGTTTGCAGGGCAACAGTCTCGTGGAGGTTGCTGACTCGGTAGATTTCACCCATGTAGCGGCAATTGGGTTTTATGGCGCCAATGGGATAGACTTCATTGAGGCTGCGAAAAATTCCCCTGATGTTTGGGTCTTTTACTTCGCGTACCAGTATATCCGGCGAGTTCATGTTGATCCGAAGGACGTGAGTCCAATGGGTTTCGCTTTCCAATGTGACCAGGTAGTGGTAGGGCGTCATTAATGCCAGTTCCGCGACGTAGTCTATTGAATGTCCCGGGTCAACGGTCATCATAATGGCGTCCATCTCGCCGATCAGTTCTGTTAAACCCACACGGTCGCGTTCTTCCAGCAGTTTTACCAGATACTGTTCAAAAAAATCGGAATTTTGTTTGTCACCACAGCGGTGAAAATTAATGGAGTTGCTTAACATGATCGGTATCCTTGTGTCGCCCAGCTACGGAGCAATTGCGAACGCAGTTGACTTCTTTGCCTCCTTTGCTTGCTTTGACTGCGCCGGTTTAGCTGGTTTGGAGCGTAATTTACGTGTGGTAATGTTTTTACCTTGTTTGTTGTCGGATTGGCGTTTGGGCGAAACCTCCAATAGTGAAAAATAGGTCTTGCTAAACTGACTGTGGAACTCGGCAGCATCCTGTTGCAAGGAATCTATAAACCGGTGCAGTTGTTTCGATGTCAATGCGGATGCATTCGATGTTTCCACACGTTTGATAATACGATTCAGGGAACGTATGGGCGTCAAATGCCGTGGCAGCTTCTGTATTGAATTCTGAATTTCGTATAGACAATGTAGGATGGTTCGGGGGAAGTCTCTGTTTTTCATAACAAATGTGAGCACATTGCCCCGGCTGACAGATGTCTGGACATCCTGGCGGTAACTTTGGTACGCCGACAGCGATTTCAGCACGTTCAACCACAACACGTAATCGTAAGGGCTAATTTGTTTCTGGTCTTCGTCAAGGAAAGTTTCGACGGACATGGTATCCAGTATGCGGCTGGTCATGTCGGCACGTTCCAGGTTTCGGCCAATGCGCACAAAATGGTAGCCGTGATTGTGGGACATAGTGCCGGCCAATAACCCAGTAAGTTGCTGAACGCTGCCAATCAGATACGTGAGAAACTCGTAGCGATTGCGCCGGGACAGCGCGGTGGGTAATTGCGCTCTGGCATTCAGATACAATTTGTTGACGTGCTCCCAGCCTTCGCGGGGTAAACGGCCACGTATGGTTCGGGCATTTTCCCGTGCATAGCTAAGTGAGTTTAACAGTGAGCCGGTGTTGCGGGTGTCTGCCAGCAGGAACTTCATTATGTTGCGTTCCAGCTCTTCATTGTAAAGTTCTTTAAATAGTTTCTTGTTGCCGGTGATTTCCACCAGCGAATACCAGCCAATGGGCGTCGCGCGCGGAAGGTCTAATAGTAGGTTGGTGTATACATTCACTATGCGGGCGATATTTTCCGCACGTTCGGCATAGCGGGCCATCCAGTAAACGCGTTCTGCAACTCGGGATAACATAATGTTTACGCTCAATAGATAATAAATGTCCCAACGTCCGGGGAGCTTCGGGCAATTTTAAACCGTTTGTGGGCCAGGCAGTTGCGTCGACCTGCGCAGCCGGTTCGGTTGATACTGTGGTATCGATGTCGCTGCCATATATTAAGTAATTCACCATAAATTATATTGTTCTAAATCAAAGCCCGTCTTCAGGCCGGATCAACAATACGTTAGTCTTCACGGCCGGTGTGTGTGGATAGCTCTGTCTTCTTGGCGTCATGCACCAAATTTGCACTATATGCACAGTATTATGGCAGCTAGTGGTTTTTGTTTTCCATCATTGAGTAGCTCGACCTATTCATCCCGGCTGAAAAAACTGTTTGAAATTATTGTGTTAGCGCAAATCCTCATTTCAGTCTTGTCGCAGTATCAGGTTTGCCGCCGGCTATCCCGGCCGTAATTGGAACAACCAGTATTAGTGATAGCAAAATGCATACCTTTGCTGCACCTTGACTGGTGTTGCGTATTCGGAGCAATGAAAAGGGTAGTTTCGCTGGGTGGGATAATGCGCAATAAGAAGCCTGCAAACTTGGTTGCGAACGACTGATACTAGCCGGACAAGAATTGATGGAGTTAGTACAGGTGTACAGACTCGAAAAAAAAGCCGGAAATAAATTCCGGCTTTTTTCACAATGGATGGTACGAAGCAGCCCGTAGCATGGCTGGCAACTTAATTTCCAACTAAGAGTCGCAACGGGTTCCCGTAATGAGCGTGCCCGGGTCTTGCTTGTCTTTTTTATAAACAACCGTAATGTCGCCATTGTCGGCGGAAATAATAATTAACTCATCCGGTTGATCTCCATAGATAAACAGCATGCCTTTGGTGTTATCGGCATTAAAATGGTCGATAAATTTGTACTTGAAGCGGCCGACACCGGGAAGGTTCAGGTAGCCAAAATCGAACTCCCCCTTTTTAATATTGGTATATTCCAGGCTTAGATTAATCGCATGGACTAAATCGGAGATGTCCAGATTCATGAACATATCATCAGCCCGTCCGTCCCAGGTGTTGCCGCTCACTTTAAGATTTACGCCGTTGCCTTCGATGGTCAGATTATTAATATCGGATGTAAAGTTAGCGCCGCTTTCGGTGGTGCCACTAATGGATGCATTCAGGACGACTTCCTGGCCACGGGCCTCTATGCGATAATTATCGATATTGATATCGAAATTCAAACCATCTTCTATCAGTTCTGACGTGCCGCTGATATAGTTCATGTCAGAGCCATTGTCTTTGACGGCGTAAGCGCTCAGTAAACTGGTTGACAGGATCTGTAGTTGTTTCTGGCTTTCACAAAACCCGCTGGCGGTGGCGATGATATTGTCATCGGTAACAGGATTGGTTTCCAAAACATCCAGGGAACTAACAGAGTCAACACCCCCCTGGGTTGCTCCCGGGTCTTCGGGTGTGGTGGAACCACCACATGACCAGACGCACGTCAGGACGAAGGATAAAAGGAACAGCTTTTTCATTGTATACATTGTGGCAACCTCTAGAGTACTGCGGGAGTAAACTAACGAAGGGAATAAGTAACGAGAATACCGGGCGTAGTGTATGATTACAAGTCTTCACCTGTCATCACTGTGTCTATAGAAAAGTTGCGCAGGGCCGGAAATCCGGTTAGCGATAAAACTAATATAAACCAGCCCCTAATTAACGCCTGGTAATATAGAAAATTCCCCCCTGCTCGTTACGTAACACTCTATATTAAACGAGTTACTCGGAGATCGGTTTACAGGGATAAAGCGCACGGGGCGGATCTTGGATAGGAAATTTAATGGTGGTTAGCCGGTAAGGTAAAAAAGAATCTGGCTCCTTGGTTGATTTTGCTTTCGGCCCATATTTTACCCCCGTGACGGTTGATAATGCGTGACACGGTTGCCAGTCCGATTCCGTTGCCGGGGAATTCATCCGAATGGTGCAGGCGTTGGAATGCCCCAAACAGTTTGCCGGCGTAGCGCATATCAAAGCCGACGCCGTTGTCCTGAATACAATATACAGTTGCGCCGTTTTGCTGCTGTTTTCGGAACAGGATTTTGGGATGTTCCGTCGTGCTGGTATATTTCCAGGCGTTACCGATTAGATTGTCCAGGGCAATTCTTATCAAGCCGGCGTCTCCTTCGGCATGCATTTTCTCGTCCACTTCGAATTGAATATCTCTATTCGGATATTCGTATTGGTATTTTCGGGCAACATCGAGCGCCAGCTGGCCCAGATCAATCGTCACTTTATCGATAACGTGGCGGCTAACTCGGGATAGTTGCAGCATATCATCAATCAAAGCCGCCATTCGTTGTGTATTGGCGCGTATGCGACCTAAATAGTCTTTGCCATCGGCATCCAGTAAATCATAGTAATCGGAAATCACAGTTGCGCTAAAGCCGTCAATTGCCCGGAGCGGTGTGCGAAGATCATGGGAAACCGAATAGGAGAATGCCTTCAGCTCCTTGTTGGCGGCTTCAAGAGCGTTTTTATGGCGCAGCACTTCCTGCTCGGCGATTTTTCGAGCGGTAATATCAATTGAATAACCAATCATGCCGATGACTTTGCCGTGTATGTTTTGCTGCATGGATAAGGATAGTAACACATAAAATATTTCACCTGATTTGCGGCATACCCTAACTTCAACTTCATGCTCTTGCTTTTCCTTTAACGGCGCGATGATTTTTTCCATTATCGTTTGGCGGTCACGTTCAGAATAAACAAGGGAAATATGATGTCCTATGGCTTCTTCAGCATTATAGCCATACATGCGCTCCGCGCCGCGGTTCCAACTGGTAATAATACCATCAAGGTCGGTGGCGACTACTGCGTCATGGATTTGCTCCAGAATCAGGGCCTGTTCTCGAATTTCCTCGGTTCTTTCCGTAACCAGTTCTTCCAGGTGTTGGCGGTGTTTGTCCAGTTCCTGGCGGGCGACAACCTTGTCGGTAATGTCCTGTACGGTACCGATCATGCCGGTGACATCGCCATTTTTATCAAAACTCAGATAGGCGTTGGCGTCGACATATCGAATGGATCCGTCCGGGCGGATAATTCGAAATTCCATCGGTTGCGGTTTCTTTTCCTGCAGTATTTTAACCTGTCCCTGGTAGAGTTTGTCCCGGTCATCCGGATGTACAGCATTTTCAATCACTGATTCGGGTGAACCGTCAAAGTCTTTCCGTGATAATCCGAAAATACGAAACATCTCGTCCGACCATGTATATTTGTTGCTGGGCACGTCCCAGGAATAGCTGCCGATATGAGCAATTTCCTGGGATTTGGATAACACGAACTCGCTGTGCCGCAAGGTTTCTTCCGCGCGGCGCCGTTGCGTGATATCGGTTACTGTGCCGATCATTCGCAGTGGTTTGCCGGAATCATCGCGATACATTTTACCTCTCCCGCAGAGCCAGTGCAGGGAGCCATCTGGATAGATGCAGCGGTGTTCCACATAGAGGGGCACGTCGTATTTTATTGTCTGTTGAACAGCGTTATCCACCTTGTCGGCGTCATCGGGGGGGAGGAGCTTACGATAAGCGTCGTAGGATCCTTCAAACGAACCGGGTTCCAGTCCAAACAGGGATTCCACGCCGTCTGACCATATTATTTTGTTTGATTTTAGATCCCAATCCCAAATGCCGGTCGCGCTAGCTTGCAAGCCATGGCGCAAGTGCTGCTGGCTATTTTCAAGCTCCACAAGCGTGCGGCGCCAGCCGGTCACGTCACGGCTGGCTACGGTCAGTGCGATAACTTTGCCATTGCGCAATACCGGCCCAATACGGTTTTCGAGATGGGTCACGCTATCGTGACTTCGATACTCGAGTTCAAACGTTGTTGGGCGCCCGGTGCGGATAACCTGGTCATAATTTTGTTTTAATAGCAGGGCCTGGTCCGGATTGACAAAGTCGAACGCCGATCGGCCCATTACCTCTTCTACGGTTAGACCGGATACCGTATGGTTAATGTAAAGGATGGTCCCGTCAGTGTCGACCAACATAATATGGTCGGCGGAACTCTCTGTAATGGAGCGCCATATCGCCTCGGAGTCAGGGAATGCCTGCGCGATGTTGACCATACCGGAAAATTTAGTGGCACTGTCGGATTCGGATATCGGTATGCTGTTGAGTAGCAGGTACGTTTCATCCAAGACCTTGAGTCTATTGCAGGTGAGTGAAACATTCACTGTACCCCCTAAATAGTTGCTGCATCGCCACAGAAAGGTATCAAAGTGCTTTGCGTGTTCCAGCTGCTGAAGAATATTTTGGGAACTAACGGGCTTGTCAAACTGGAAAAATTTACTAATGGTGCGTTTATTGAGCGTTTCGAGGGAAAAGCCAAATAAGCGTGAATGACTGTCGTTAATGGCGGCAAATTGACCAGTTTTCAAGGTTACGATCGCTATAGCATCACTTGTGGCGTCCAATACCGTGGCGAGTGAATCATCTAAGGTAATCGTCGATTCCATGATTTTAAGTAGCTATTAAAAGTCCGTTTTTTCAATTCGGAATGTTGCTAATGAAAACTGATATCTCTATATTTCTGGTCATCCGCCTGAAAATTCTGTGACGCCCGTCTTTGCCCGTACACTGTATTATAAATATGGGTTTCCCGGTTTGAAAATATATTTATTGCTTACCAGCCGGTTTTGATGCAACTTGACCGTTGTTGTGTAAACCAGGGGTGCATAAACGGGCGAAGTTTAGATACACTTTGCATCCTATATTTGCTAGCTATCACCATGTAATTTCGAGATTTATGACGAGCGAAATGACTTCTCACCCCATATAACGCGGAACTGGTATGGAAAGTATAGTCCCGTCGGATGTAATGGGAAACAACAGTTACAGATTTTCTACGGTGGGATTTATGTTTGATTGTGAGATAAAATATCTTAAAAATTGAAATTACGAAGTTGTACGTAGACTTATATTGGACCCCGCCGTTGATGAGCACAGCAGGCGAGATATTTAACCCTATACGTTGCGTTGGGCAACCCGCGGCGCAAGCCGAGTTAGGAATCGGTAACTATGACCGGCATGGGGATCATTTTAAAACGTTGCCGCTTAACGGGGCTCATTTTCCTCAGGATCATCATTTTTAAATTTGAAGCTTATGATGAAAATAACATTGATCAAATTCCGTGCCCTCGTGTTGATGAGGTTTACAGACACGGCGAACTGGTTTGATATCATGATTTTTAATACCGTCCGGATAGTGCTGTACGGGTTTAACGAAAACTGGTCCTGAGCCAATCTTGGTTAGCAATTTATGAAGGATTTTAAGCTGGCTTCCACGAAACTGCTCAATTACTTGGGTTACGACTGAAACAGCTAATAAGTAACATTTTTATGTCAACTTTAGTTACATACGACGCCATACCCTACGAAGATTGCCCGATAACGGAAACACATCCGGATTATCTTTGTATTGTAAGCGCCTTGTTCGGTATTAACGCCGCAGCACCGGACAATTGCCGGGTTCTGGAACTGGGATGTGCCGGCGGTGGTAACCTTATTCCCATGGCTTATTACTGGCCTGACAGTACCTTTATCGGAATTGAATTGTCAGAAAAACAAGCGGCACAGGGCAACGCGATCATTGAGGAACTGGGGTTAGAAAACATCAGTCTTGTCCATAAAGACATCCTGCAACTGGACAGAAGTATCGGATCGTTTGACTACATTATTGTACATGGCGTTTTTTCCTGGGTGCCCCGGCCGGTCCAGGATTATATTCTTAAATTATGCCGGCTGCTGTTGCGTAAAAACGGGGTTGCCTATATCAGTTATAACACCTTCCCCGGCTGGCATTTTCGGGCAGCGGTGCGCGATATGATGCTGCACCATAGCCGGAAAAGCGACTCCCCGAAACGAAAACTGGATAAAAGTATTGAGCTGCTCCATATTTTATCACGGGGTCTGCCATCGAAGGGCCGTGGCAGTTTAAGTGAGCAATGGCTTAAGCAGGAAGCAGACAAGTTGCTGGCGATTTCCCCAGGCTACTTGCTCCATGATTATCTTGAACCAAACAACCAGCCGATGTATTTCCATGAGTTTGCCCAAAGAATTGGCCGGCACCAATTGAAATATCTTGCCGAGGCCCATCTTTATACCATGCTGGGTTCAACGCTAACTCAACATGCGGATGCCGAACTGAATGAGTTGGACGACCTTATAGAGTATGAGCAATATCTGGATTATTTTTATTTACGACACTTCCGTCAAACTCTCATATGTCACGGCGATAACGTCGTTGAACGCGATTTGGCCGTCGACAAACTACGAGACTGTTATGTTTTTGCGCTATTGACCAGTGATGAAGAAATTGACCTTTTTTCCACTGAAGCGCAGAGTTTCAATAACAGGATTGGGTCTTCCTTTGATATATCTCATCCGTTGACCAAAGCGGCAATTATTGAGCTCGCCAGGATCTATCCCAGTTCCTATTCTTATGATGCCTTACTGACACGTGCCCGTGAACTGCTGGCGGAGATTGGCAGTGAATATCAAGCGGTAGATGGCGACGACCTGCTGGAAGAGTTATTCCATCTGTTTTTGTCCCGGGCGGTACAGTTTTCGATGGTGAAGCGCGGGTTGCAGAATACAGTGGCGGAGAAGCCCAAGGCCAATACTCTTTCGCGTGTGTATAACGCTAGCGACAAGTGTTGTTTCGCGTCGGCCCACCACATTAGTATTCAGATGAATTATCTGGATCGCTATATCATTTCGTTGCTCACCGGGCAGAATGATATAACGCAAATAGAAAGTAACTTGCTCGCCAAAGCAGAAAACGATACCGCATTTCTCAGATGCATTGAAAAAGCCACCGAATTCATGCCGCTAAAAGACTATCTTGAGCAGACTATCTATCACTTTGCCGTACATGGTCTGCTGGATTATAAGTAACAATTCAATCTCAAATTGGTCGGTGCCGCTATTACGATATGTACGGTACGATAACTACGGCCTCATTATTAGTATATCGAATAACTTGAATAGTTGTATTGTGATAGTTAGATATCGCAAACCCTGTAGGCAAGTCTAAGCGCCTGTTTTTCCTGAATTCAAAAAATAGCCTGTCGTTCCGTAAACGTTCATCTCCCCTAAGCGTTTAGAATAAGTAGCACTTAAGTATCTGGTTGTGTGTTGTTGTAATTAGTGGGGGAGTGAAAAATGCGTTATGTCGTAGTTGCCATAGTGACAATGCCGTTGCTGTGCGCTTGTGGTTCCAACCAGCCTTCCGATACCAATCCGGCCCAAAATACCGGAAATCCGCAGAGTATCCAACAAGAGCCCGAAGCCATACAGCAAAAGAAAACACCCGTGGTTCCCATGGACGGCCGGCTGCGCGACGAACATCTGCAAATGTATGTGTCGGTCAAGATCCGACAGGAACAGTTGCGTTATGAACAGGGTATTACCTATGTTACAAAGCGGGAGCCGCAAAATCGGTACGGCAAACATGCTGTATTGAATCTGGCACAGGAGCATTTACCCGGCGGCGAACAGCAAGTCTCGGACAGAGTTTTTGAGCAAATGGCGGTAAAGGAGTTTGAATTTAACCGCCAGTTGTATTATTGGTCAAAACAGACTATCCGGAATGTAATGGATAATTTGTCAAATGAAGGTGGTGTTGGAAACAAGACTGCCTCCAATTTTGAAGAATCCGTGAAAATGCACAATCGTAATATGATTAAAAAATATCACGATGAGTTGGCATTTGCTTTAAATTACCAGTTACCTCCCTCAAAGCCCATAGGAAAGCAGACCGCAAGTGCAAATCCGGCTGTTATGGAAAGACGGTCGGTTTTGCTTCTTGACCCTTCAAGCTGACCCTGACTGTAGTAGTCCGCGAGGACGCCTCCCGCTTTTTGCGGGAGGCCATTTTTTAAGTTTTTGGGAGTACTAACATCGCCAGAATTGTACGAACACGGAATTACGTCTGGACATATGGTTTGTTCGTTTTTTCATTTCTTTCGTCATCACGCATACGCGTATTCAACAGGTGGCGCTAATAAGTCCGGAACGTGACTGTCTTCACAAAAACACAAGCCTTCGAGGTGTAGATTTTGACGATGGCCAAAAATAAGAACAATGCTGTACGTAAGATACTAATTCTTTTAGTGCTTTTGTTAGGATTCGGTTTTACCGCGGTACCCGTTTACGCTGTCGTGGACGGAGCTGTCGAGCACGATGCTGACTCGTCAAGCTTCGATCACCTCGGTACCGGTTATGCGCTGGTTGGAGCGCACGCAGAGTTGGCATGCCAGGAATGTCATACAGATGGAGTATTTAACAATCTGGCGACCCAGTGCGCCGATTGCCACAATAATGAACTGGCGGAGGGCGTTTCCGCCAACCATATCCCGGTGACTCAAAGTTGTGATGTTTGTCACACAACGGTGACGTTTACTGCCACCATCTCTCAGGCAATAGACCATAGTACTGTCGACACGATGGCCTGCTCCAGTTGCCACGATGGTGTATCGGCAACAGGTAAAAATGCGGGCCATTTACAGACTACCCTGGAATGCGGGAGCTGCCATAATGTCAATAGCTGGCTGACATCGAGTTTTGACCATAGCTCGATCAGCAACCAGTCTTGCGTCGAATGCCACAATGGAACACAGGCAACGGGTAAGTCGTCCCAGCACATTAATTCTTCCGACGCGTGTGATGCCTGTCACAGCACGAGCAACTGGATTCCGGTCACGGTGGTTGACCACAGCCAGGTGGCGGGTGTCTGTTCGTCTTGTCATGATGGCGTGACTGCGGCCGGGAAAGATCCAAACCACATTGCCACTACGTCGTCCTGTAATACTTGTCATACTACGACATCATGGGTAACAGTATTCGATCACGCGAATATAGCCGGCCAGGCGTGTATAGATTGTCACGACGGCGTAATCGCGTCGGGTAAGACAGCGACCCATATCAACAGCAGTGAAAATTGCGATGCCTGTCATGCTGTTGGGCCCACGCCATGGAAGCCTGTGGTGTCGACGGATGTAGATCACAATGAAGTGACCGGTGCTTGTGCGAGCTGTCACGACGGTACCATCGCCTCGGGCAAGAGTACTTCACACATCAATACCACTGACAATTGCGATGCCTGCCATGCGCCCGGACCGGCACCGTGGCAACCGGTGGCAGCTGCGGATGTGGATCATAATGAGGTGCTAGGCGTTTGTTCCAGTTGTCACGACGGCACTATTGCCACGGGTCAAGGCGCGACCCATATTCAGACCACGAAAGAGTGTGATGTGTGCCATTCCACTGACGCATGGACATCGGCCGGTGTGGATCATACCAACTTTGTGAACAACTGCATCGATTGCCATAACGGCACCGATGCCAGCGGTAAAAGCGCTACTCATATTAATACCACCGACCTGTGCGACGCCTGTCATGAAAAATTACCGGCGACCTGGACACCAGTGGCGCCAGAATCTGTTGATCATAATCAGGTAAGTGGTACCTGCATCAGCTGTCACGATGGTACGATTGCCTCTGGCAAGAGTACCTCGCATATTTCCAGTGGCGACAATTGCAACGCCTGCCACGCACCAGGACCCACGCCCTGGCAACCGGTGGCGTCGACGGATGTGGATCACAATGAAGTGACCGGTACTTGTGCGAGCTGTCACGACGGTACGATCGCGTCGGGTAAAAGCACCTCGCATATTAATAGCTCTGACAATTGTGGCGCCTGCCACGTAGCCGGTCCGACACCCTGGCAACCGGTCGCACCCGCCGACGTGGATCACAATGAAGTGACTGGTACCTGTATCAGTTGTCATGATGGCGCGATCGCCTCTGGCAAGAGCACCTCACATATTAATAGCTCCGACAATTGTGCCGCCTGCCACGCACCAGGACCCACGCCATGGCAACCGGTGGCATCGACGGATGTGCATCATAATGAAGTGATAGGCACTTGCGCGAGCTGTCACAACGGAACGATCGCCTCGGGCAAGAGCGCGTCACACATTAACACGACAGACAATTGCGATGCCTGCCATGCGTCTGGACCGACACCGTGGCAACCGGTCGCACCCGCCGACGTGGATCACAATGAAGTGACTGGTACCTGTATCAGTTGTCATGATGGCGCGATCGCCTCTGGCAAGAGCACCTCGCATATAAATAGCTCCGACAACTGTGACGCCTGCCACGAATCGGGACCGACGCCCTGGCAACCGGTAGCTTCCGCAAACGTTGATCACAATGAGGTGATAGGCACCTGCGCGAGTTGTCACGACGGTACGATCGCCTCGGGCAAGAGTACATCGCACATCAACACGACGGACAATTGCGATGCTTGCCATGCCGCCGGACCCACGCCCTGGCAACCGGTAGCCCCTGCGGAAGTAGATCATAACGAAGTGGTGGGTGTTTGTTCCAGTTGTCATGACGGCGTTATTGCTACGGGTCAGAGCGCTTCCCATATTCAAACCACGGAAGAGTGTGATGTGTGCCACTCCACGGCGCAGTGGACACCGGCGGCCGTGGATCACACCAATTTCGTGAATAACTGCATCGATTGCCATAATGGTACGAATGCAAGTGGCAAGAGTGCCACGCATATTAATACCACCGACCTTTGCGATGCCTGCCACGAGAAGTTTCCGGCCACCTGGACACCAGTTGCTCCCGCGTCAGTGGATCATGCCCAGGTGATCGGCACGTGCATTAGTTGTCACGATGGCACGACCGCATCAGGTAAAAACACTTCTCATATCACCAGTACAGATAATTGCGATGCCTGCCATGCGCCTGGTCCGACACCATGGCAGCCGGTAGCGCCAGCTGATGTAGATCATAATGAAGTCGTGGGTACTTGCGCGAGCTGCCACGACGGGGCTATCGCGTCAGGCAAGAGTACATCGCATATCAACACTACTGATAACTGCGATGCGTGTCATGCAACCGGACCCGCGCCGTGGCAACCGGTAGCGCCCTCCGACGTGGATCACAATGAAGTGTTGGGTGTCTGTTCCAGTTGCCACGACGGCACCATTGCCACGGGCAAGAGCGTCACGCATCTCCAAACCAACGACGAATGTGACGTCTGCCATTCCACGGACGCCTGGACTCCAGCCGGTGTGGATCATACGAACTTCGTCAATAACTGTATCGATTGCCACAATGGCACCGACGCCAGTGGAAAGAGTGCCACCCATATTAACACCACCGATTTGTGCGATGCCTGCCACGAGAAATTCCCGGCTACCTGGACACCAGTTACTCCTGCTTCGATGGATCATGCGCAAGTGATTGGCACCTGTGTTAGCTGTCACGACGGAAATATCGCGTCGGGAAAGAGTACATCGCACATTAACTCGACGGACAATTGCGATGCCTGCCATGCCCCCGGACCCACGCCCTGGCAACCGGTAGCGCCAGCCGATGTGGATCACAACGAAGTGGTAGGTACGTGCGCGAGCTGCCATGACGGCACGATTGCATCAGGTAAGAGTACGTCCCACATTAGTAGTAGTGAAAACTGTGATGCCTGCCATGCACCAGGACCCACACCCTGGCAACCGGTGGCTCCCGCAAATGTTGATCACAATGAAGTGGTGGGAACCTGTGCCAGTTGCCACGATGGCACCATTGCCACGGGCAAGAGTACATCGCACATCAACACGACGGACAATTGCGACGCCTGCCATGCGCCTGGACCCACACCGTGGCAACCGTTGGCCCCGGCAGATGTAGATCACAATGAAGTGGTGGGAACTTGTGCCAGTTGTCATGATGGTACGATCGCCACGGGCAAGAGTACATCCCATATTAATACTACTGAGAACTGCGATGCCTGCCACGCGCCTGGGCCAACACCATGGGCACCCGTAGCGCCGGCTGACGTAGACCACAACGAGGTATTGGGTACCTGTTCAAGCTGCCACGATGGTGTGATTGCAACGGGCCAGGATCCAGGTCACGTACAGACGACAGAGGAATGTGGTGTTTGTCATTTAACAACAGCCTGGTTGCCCGCGACTGTCGATCACACCAATTTCACCACCAATTGTATCCGTTGCCACGATGGCGTGAGCGCCACGGGTAAAACGGCTACACACTTAAATACCAGTGATGCCTGTGAAGCCTGTCATCAGGTGTTTCCAGCAACCTGGGCTCCTGTTGCCCCCCCCGATGTTGACCACAATGAAGTGATTGGGACGTGTGTCAGTTGTCATGACGGCACTGCCGCAACGGGCAAGAGTACGTCGCACATCAACAGCACGGATAGTTGCGACGCGTGCCACGCACCCGGTCCCACGCCGTGGCAGCCGGTGGCGCCGGCCGACGTGGACCATAACGAAGTACTGGGTGTTTGTTCCAGTTGCCATGATGGTGTTATCGCCACGGGCAAGAGCGCGACGCATATTCAAACCACAGACGAGTGTGATGTGTGTCATTCCACCACGCAGTGGACGCCGGCGGCAGTGGATCACACCAATTTCGTGAATAACTGCATTGATTGCCATAACGGCACCAATGCCAGCGGTAAGAGCGCCACACACATTAACACCACCGATGTGTGCGACGCCTGCCACGAAAAATACCCATCCACCTGGGCGCCGGTGGCAGCGACGTCGGTGGATCATAACCAAGTGATTGGTACCTGTATCAGCTGTCACGATGGCACGACAGCATCAGGCAAGAGCACGTCTCATATTGCCAGCAGTGACAATTGCGATGCCTGCCACGTGCCAGGACCTGCGCCCTGGGCGCCCGTGGCACCCGCCGATGTAGACCATAACGAGGTGATCGGCAGTTGTGTGAGTTGTCATGATGGAACGACCGCAACAGGCAAGAGCGTAACGCACATTAACTCATCGGATAACTGCGATGCCTGCCATGCACCGGCGCCGACGCCCTGGGCGCCGCTTGCCGCGGCAGACGTTGATCACAATGAAGTGCTTGGAACCTGCGTTAGTTGCCATGATGGCGCCACTGCTATTGGTAAAAGCGCCACCCATATCAATAGCAGCGACAATTGCGGCGCCTGTCACGCACCGGCTCCCACACCTTGGACACCCGTGGCTTCGGCCGACGTAGACCACAACGAGGTCCTGGGCACCTGTGTCAGTTGCCATGACGGAACGACGGCGACCGGCAAGAGCGCAACACATATCAACAGCACGGACAATTGCGACGCGTGCCACGCGCCGGGGCCAACGCCATGGCAGCCCGTGGCTTCCGCCGATGTGGATCACAACGAAGTCATCGGTGTTTGTTCCTCATGTCATGACGGTGTCACAGCAACGGGTAAGCCGGCAGATCATATTGTTACTACGGAGGAATGCAACGTTTGTCATAATGTTGGCGCCTGGTTGCCTGCGGCGGTGGATCACACGGGTTTTGTCAATAACTGTATCGATTGCCATAACGGTACTGATGCCAGCGGTAGGAGCGCTACGCATATTAACAGTTCCAACTTATGCGATGCCTGCCACGAACCGTTCCCGGCAACGTGGGCGCCGGTTGCCGCTTCGGCGGTGGATCACAACCAGGTCATTGGTAGCTGTGCCAGTTGTCACGATGGCGTTATTGCGTCGGGTAAAAGTGCGACGCATATCAATACCAGTGATAATTGCGATGCCTGCCACGCACCGGGACCGGCATCCTGGGCACCGGTGGCGCCGGATAGCGTGGACCATAACGAAGTTATCGGCACTTGTGTCAGTTGTCATGATGGAACGGTCGCGCTAGGTAAAGGCCCGAGCCATATTAATACCACTGATGTATGTGGCGCCTGCCACCAGCCGGGCCCTGCGTTGTGGGCACCCGCTTACGCGGTCGATCACGACGAAGTACTGGGTTCCTGTTCTTCTTGTCACGATGGGGTTATTGCCACCGGTCAGGATCCCGGTCATGTGCAAACGGCGTTGGATTGTGGTTCATGTCATTTGACCACGGCCTGGTTACCCGCTACCGTGGATCACAGTACGTTTACGACGAACTGTGTAAGATGTCATGACGGCGTCAGCGCGACCGGTAAAGGCGCAACGCATATCAATACCACTGATATGTGCGAAGCCTGTCATGAGAAATTTCCGGCGACCTGGACTCCGGTTGCACCGTCGAACGTGGATCATAGTCAAGTGATTGGTAGTTGCGTGAGTTGCCATGACGGCAGTATCGCCACTGGCAAAACTGCCACGCATATTGCCAGTAGCGACGCCTGTGACGCCTGCCACCAACCCGGTCCCACTCCCTGGGCACCGGTGGCGCCATCGGCGGTGGATCACAGCCAGGTATTGGGTACCTGCATAAGTTGCCATGACGGTACGATCGCATCGGGCAAGAGCCCATCGCATATCAACAGTTCCGACAACTGTGATGCCTGTCATGCCACCGCCCCCACGCCGTGGGCGCCGGTCGCTTCAAGTGACGTTGATCATAATGAGGTAATTGGCAGTTGTGCCAGTTGCCATGACAACGTAATCGCCACAGGTAAGCCTGGAACACATATCAACACGACAGATCTCTGTGATGCCTGCCACCAGCCGGGACCCACGCCCTGGGCGCCGGTGGCATCGAGTGATGTGGACCACGACCAGGTGATTGGCACCTGCGCCAGTTGTCATGACAATGTAACCGCAGTGGGTAAGGGCCCCAACCATATCAACAGTAGTGACAATTGTGACGCCTGCCACTTGCCGGCACCCACGCCCTGGGCACCGCTGGCCCCGGAAGACGTGGATCACAACGAAGTCATCGGCACCTGTATTAGTTGCCATGACAATGTGATTGCCCTGGGTAAACCGGCTACCCATATTCAAACCACGGACAACTGTTCAGCCTGTCATGCGCCGGGCCCGACACCCTGGGTGCCTGCCATTACCGTTGATCACAATGAAGTGTTAGGTACCTGTTCAACCTGTCATGACGGCGTTACCGCCACCGGCAAAACAGCCGATCATATTCAAACCAACGGCGAGTGTGATGTTTGTCACAACACGTCCGCCTGGTTGCCGGCAGGGGTTGATCACACCAATTTCGTTAACAATTGTATAGAGTGCCATGATGGCACGACCGCAACGGGTAAGAGCGCAGGTCACATCAACACTACTGATGTCTGTGATGCGTGTCACGAGAAATTCCCTGCGACCTGGACACCCGTGCCATCATCTTCTGTTGATCATTCCCAAGTCATCGGCACCTGTATCAGTTGTCATGATGGCAATACAGCCACCGGCAAAGGTAGTAGCCACATTAACACTACTGACAACTGCGCCGCCTGCCACCGACCTGGACCGACACCATGGATTCCCGTCGCCGCCCAAGACGTGGATCACAATGAAGTCATCGGTACCTGCGTGTCGTGTCACGATAATTCCACGGTGCCTGGTAAGCCTGGCGATCATCCCACTACAACCGATAATTGTGGCGCCTGTCATATTACGCCGCCAGGAGGCTGGACCAGTGTTAATATGGATCACAGTGAAGTGACCGGTTGTGAGTCATGTCATGATGGTGGTATCGCACGCGGTAAAAACCGAGGGCACTGTCCTACCACCCAGGATTGTGACTATTGCCACAGAACATCAAGTTTTGGTAGTGCTTTCAGAAGTTGTTAGCAGTACAGAGGAGGTGATGGCAATATCTGTTTGCTATTTCTTTTAGGGAGTATGTGGAAAATTAGATAACATTGAGTTCCTGTGAAATCCCCCTTTCCAGTTGATGGAAAGGGGGATTTTCATATATGGCAATGATTTCTGTCTGGTGCCGGCGCCTGTCTCTGCACGTAACAAGTTATGATATATTAACAACTACCAATGGTATCTCATGACAGTAAGAATGGCCTGTACTTGCTGGCTGATCAATTTATTAACTAACGATTGAATTTTTATTGCCGGTCTCCAGTAAAGGGCTTGTAGTCATGTAAGGTTATTACATTTTACGCAGCAATAGGGAATCATTCGTGGCGTGACAAACATGTAGTTGAAATGTGTCTAATTGCATAAAACGGGCTTTACATTGAGGTGAATATGACCACAAGAACGGCTTTTTTACAGTGCATGAACAGCTTATGTTTTTTGTTGATGGTATTGCCGGCGTTGGCAGGACCGGTTTCTGAAAAAAGTGTTCAAATATATACTGTCACGGCTGAAGGTGATTATGATGAATATAAGGAACTGTTAAAGCTCGCTATATCGAACCGTGGTGTTAAAATCAGCAATACCTCACATATCAGTGATATGTTGCAACGCACGAGGGAGGCTGTGGGTGCCACTGGAAATATATTCACACACGCTGAAGCCATAGAATTTTGCAGTGCCACGTTGTCTCGGCAAATGATGGCCGCGGACGCTCATAATGTATTATATTGCCCTTACATTATCTATATTTATGAACTGGCTGGTGAAGAGGGAAAGATATATTTGGCTTTTCGCAAACTTCCACTTACGGGTTCCCAAAAGTCACGCCAGGCTATTGAACGTGTTAATAAGATGTTGACAGATATAATTTTAGAAACTCTTGAATAGCATACATAACAGCGGACTTCGGACAGTCCGAAGGTTTTGGCCGTGCTTTGTACGCCAACCATCCAAGTCGCGATGGCATTCGAAGTATTTACCGAATGGACGGGTTTGCGGGTTTTCAAGTGCCCGTAAAAACATTGTAAGGTGGGCGAACTTGATGAGATACGATCAATAATACCTTTGTTCAGGGCGCGTTAATGATTTACTTATGATAAGTCAAACAGCAGTATTTCGGCATCATCAGTGGCGGATATCTTTACACTTTCCTCGTTCTCGACAGCCGCGCCATCCCCCGCGGCAAGTTCCTCATTGTTAACAGCAACCTCGCCCCGGGTAACCTGTATCCAGCCACGGCGCGATATGCGCAATGGGTGGGTAACTGATTCATTGGGGTTAAGTCGCGCTACATAAATAGAAATATCCTGGTGAATCAATACTGATCCGTTGCGGCCGTCGGGTGAAGCAACCAAACATAACTTACCCTGGGCTAGGTCGGCGCCAAACTGCTTTTGTTCGTAGCCGGGCTGGATACCGCGCTGGTCGGGAAAAATCCAGATCTGCAGGAATCGCACAGGCTGCGAATCCGAGGCATTGTATTCACTGTGGGTTACACCGGTGCCCGCGCTCATTCGTTGTACGTCGCCAGGGCGAATTATAGAACCATTACCCATATTGTCTTTGTGTTCCAGGGCTCCTTCCAGTATGTAGCTGACAATTTCCATGTCCCGGTGACCATGGGTGGGGAAGCCGGCGCCGGGCGCCACCCGGTCTTCATTAATTACTCGCAGCACTGAAAACCCTACGTGCTCGGGGTCGTGGTATTGGGCAAAGGAAAATGTGTGTCGACTTTCCAGCCAACCATGGTCGGCATAGCCGCGTTGGTTGCCTTTTCTAATACGTATCATGGGGTTGCCCTGGTTGTTGGTTGATTAAAAAATTTACCTGTCTTTGTCCAATGTCATGGGTTTGTAATGTTGTTTGACAGATAATACGCGATCTTGTTTGATCCGGCCGTTTTCCCGACAATTTTTGGAGGAGGAAATCTCGATGCCAGTGTCTGTCACGATTCACTACGATAACGTACTCGAATTTGATGATCCGCATCTGTGGGTATGGTATGACGGAACGGATCTAAATTTAACCCACGATATTGCCCCCGACGGACGGGACGACTATGGGTTGATTTTTAATGTAAACGCCCGGCGGCCGCAGTTTCGATTTAAATTCAAGCACGGCAAAGGCACGGCCGGTCCCTGGGAGGGCGAAAGCTTTGATCGTATCTACAGGTCACAGGAAAAGATCAGGGGTAAACCAGTTGACAATGAAATCTGGTGCAAAAGTGACAAAGCCTTTGTGTATGATGTTAAACCGAGACGACCGGAAAAAGAAACCGCACAGGAATTTCTGAACAAGTTGTCATTTAACCCCGGCGTTTATGTTCCGGGTACCGGTGGTTTTTCCGGGCTGGGTGCCACGCCACTGGCCGATGGCCGCATATTATTTGGTTTTTATCATCCCAATGCCGCACGGGTTCACCTCATGGGCAGTTTTAATGACTGGCAGCGGCCAGGCCATGATCAGGAGAATCCAAAACAATTTATAGAAATGAAATTGTATCGCGGTTACTTTGGCATGCCCAATATTTGGCTGGTGGTAACCGACAAAGCTGCAGTTAATGATGAATACAAATTTTGTGTGCAGGGTGGAGTGCCGCGTGACAGTAAAAACCGCAGCATGCGATACCAGACCGATCCTTATGCAAGGGCGCTGGTTAATGACTTTAGTACCAATAACGCGCAAATCGTCGATCCTTCCGGCTTTGCCTGGCAGGACCAGCAATGGCAGACCCCCGACCCGCGTGACCTGATTTTGTATGAATTGAGTGTTCATGGTTTTACCGATGGTGATCCCGACGTTGCCGACGAACATCATGGCCGGTTTTCCGGTATCAGTGAACGTATTAAAAACGGTTACTTTGATCAATTGGGAATTACTGCTTTATCGCTCATGCCGCTGGCGGAATTTCCCAGTATGCAGGGACCCGATGTGCTGGGCTATAACCCATCCCTTTTTTGTACAGTGGAACGTGATTTCGGCACCACGAATGATTTACGGCAACTGGTTAACGTTGCTCATCAGCATGGTTTGGCGTTGGTGCTGGATCAGGTGTTTAATCATACCGATAATTCCTTTAATCCCCTGTGGCAGGCGGTGCTGGAGCATCCCGACGAAGTTGCCCGTAACGACGGCGGTTTATATTTCAATGGCGAAACGCCATGGGGTAACCGCATTGCCACTGAAAAGGAAGATGTACAAAATATGCTGATCGATGCCTGCAAGTTAATGATCGCGGAATATCATGTGGACGGTTTCCGTTTTGATGCCACTAACCAGAATTATATGAATCACGGATTCCTGCAACGCCTGGCATCCGAGCTGAAAGGATTCAAACCCGACGTGCTGTTGATTGCCGAAAATCTTCCTAACCAGCCCGATTTGAATCGCAGCGGCTATGACGGATATGCCCAGTGGTGTGACCAGTTTCATGATAAGAGCAAAGCCCTGTTGCGTGAAGGGACTTTCGAGAATCAATGGCAATACAATCCCGATCACATGGGTGACATGTTTTATTTCAGCAAGGGACAATTCGCCAGTCATACCAACAACGTTATTAATTATTGTGAAAGCCATGACGAAAACAGCGTGGCATTTGAGGTAGGCTCCAACGCTTTGTTGAACAACCCCGCGGCCAAGGATCGCAAAGGTCGGTTGGGGTTGCTTTCTACCATGGTGGCGCTGGGCGAACCCATGATTTATATGGGCCAGGAGTTTAACGTGGACCGACCGCGCAACATTGTCAACGTCCATTGGCCCCTTGACCTGGCCACGGAAGGATTTTATCAATGGGCATCGCGCCTGATTAAATTGAGGAAGCGGTATCCGGGGTTGAAACTGGCCGGGGATGACCCTTATTCCACCGGTCAGTTTCAATGGGTAATCGCACCATGGATGGATTACACGCATGGTGGCGGCAACAAAGTCATTGGCTGGCGGACCCGGCCCAATGGTGAAGCCTATGACACCATGCTTGTCATGTTAAACTATGATAATCATGACGTTCAGGTTGACGTGGATTTTGGAATTCCCGGCCGGTGGGTCAAACTGGCGGATATAGACAGTGTAAATGACATCGCACCAGAGGGAAGTAATTCGGAACAAGATTCCGCCGCTATTGAAACTCGTGACGGTCGTTTTAACGGATTTGTACTGCCTTCCTCCAGCGGGTTTATCTATAAATGGCAAGCTTCGGTTTAGTGTAAGGGAAGGGGGGCGGAGGCGGTTCGGCCGCCAAGCTGGCATATTGCGCTGGTTGAACTTTGTACGCCGACCGGATTCTAAATACATTGTCGTTGTTTTGAGGGGGATCTGACAATTTTTCTCTCCAAAAGCGCGGTGATTGTAGTTATCACACTGGAAAATAGTAAAAAACTGTAAAAAGAGGTATAATCCCAGAAATTGTACGTTATCCGGGTCAGTCGAGAAGTGCCGTTAGCCGTTTTTCTCCAGTAAGCCACCGAGAATAATCTACAATTCAACAGCTAATTTATTGAAATATCGAGGTAATTTACATGGTTACAGGTACCGTTAAATGGTTTAACGACGCTAAAGGTTTTGGTTTCATTTCACCCTCTGACGGCAGCGATGACGTATTCGTTCATTATTCCGCGATTAAGGAGGATGGTTTTCGATCTCTGGCGGAAGGGCAAGCCGTTCTTTTTGAAATGGAAAAAGGGCCCAAAGGCTTTCAAGCTACCGTCGTTCAGATCGACAAATAACACACAGCCTCTGAATTTCCTAAAAACCCTGCACACCCGTGCAGGGTTTTTGGTATGGCACAAATTTATACATGGACCTCCGCAAGGCGGGGATTCATCCACCGCGACGAGGTTAAACATTGAAAAACGTTTTTATCAGTAATCTTCCCGCCGATGCATCCGAAGAATCAGTACGCAGCTTGTTTTCACAGTATGGTACCGTACATTCCATAAGGCTCAATACTGACATCTTTACGGGGAAATGCCGCGGTTTTGGCATTGTAGCAATGGAAGGCCACGAAGCGCGCGCCGCCATTGCAGAGCTTGATGGTAAATCCCTTGAAGGCAAATCCCTGAAGGTAAGATTCGAAAAAGAAACTGGTAAAGGTGGTCGTGCAAGGCGTCGTTGACGGCATTAACGATGTTACCGTGGGCTTCACTTTATTTGAATCAAAGGAACATATGAGTATGACAGCTGTTAAGAAAGATGTCGTGTCACTACCTGGAAAATTCGCCGTGGTTAGTGTGGAAAAAACCGCTGCACCAGCCGGTACTGACGGCGACGATTGGTATCGCTATGTCGTTGAGTGTGATAATTCACAAATTGTGGGAAACATGCGCGGAACGCAGCAGGCGGTAACCCAATATGCCAGCGAATTTGTTGAAAACCTCAATGAGCGGGCCAGAACGCCAAAAGGCCGCTCTACATGGGCACCGTCACCATCGCAAAAAACGCCACCAAAAAAAGTATAGTCATTTAAAGCGTTTCGTGCCGTGTTGCCAGGAGATGGTAGGAACATAGGCACAAACATAGAATAAGTGATCTACTCGTCGGAACTTATTCCAGATTTTGCCGGGCTTCAACGTGGTCCGGTATCAATTCCAACACTTTCTCGTAAGCCTGCGCAGCCGCTTTATCGTTGCCCAGATGACGGTTTGCCCTGGCCAGGAAAACCAGTGCCTCGGCGTCAGCGGGGTAGCGCTGGCTGACCAAACGGGCGTGCTTTTCCAGTTGCGCCCATTGTTTCAACGCCTGCTCCGTTACCATCAGCCTCGTATGTGCATAGTAGTTCCAGGGCGCCACTTTCAGGACTTTATTGGCGTTTTGTGCGGCCTCTCGCCAACGTTGTTGTGCCAGTAACGGAAGAATAATCCCGAGACGTGCGTCCAGGGAATTTTGGTTTTTGGCGATGGCTTTGGTGTAATAGTCAATGGATTTGCTGTGAGCACCCTTTAAATAAGACAGCCAGCCCCGGCGCAACAGCGCTAATTCATTGTCCGCGCTGATACTGTTAAGGGCATTGATCGCGGCGTCGTATTGATAGAGATTTTCCAGGCGGTAACTTTCTTTCCACGGGTCCACGTCGGCATATAGCGCGGCGCTATTAACCAGCAGTATCAGCAAAAGACTAACTCCAAAGAATTTAACCATAGCGTGCCTCACCATTGTTGTTGCAGGTTAACGTAGAATAACAGGCTGTTGTATTCGTCATTGATGGCGCTGTTTTCATTGCGGCCATAGGCGCCGAGGGCCAGCATTTTTGTGGTTGGTGACAATTTCCATTGAACACTGGCGGTAAATGAACCGGTTTGTGTATCGGCCGTCGCGTAAATGGCCGCGGCATCAGGATCGACCGCCAGCACTCTTTTTCCAGCCAGCACCGAAAAGCGCACCAATTCCATTTGCGGGCCGCCTTTGTCCACGAACCAATGGGTGTAGGTCATTTCAAGGGAATTGAATTGATCGTCATCGTAAGCCGTGTCTGCGTTGTCGACACTTATTAAGTATCCCCGTAACTGCAACCAGTCATAACTGTCATTCCAGCCAAATCCCAGCGTAGGCGTCAGTTGGTTCGCTTTGATCGTCGGGCTGTTGTTATATTCTGAATGCGCATAGCCGATATCTGCGTAAAGCGTTTTGCTGTAATTGATAAATGACAGTTGTGGCTGATAAACGCTAATGTCCGTGGTTTCTTCAATGGTGGAGGAGCCGGTGACCGTGGTCGTGCGGTGACCCCGGTGGCTGGGGGCGCTGCCGGACCGGTAACGGAGTGTGTCCCTGCCGGCATAAATATCCAGGCGGGCGGTTATTTTGCCGGGCAGGTTGTCGGGAAAAAAATGACGCTGGCCGGACAGATAAAAAACATGTTCGCTTAGCTCAGCGTTGTTTTTAAAGTCAACATAAGTGAAATTATAACCGAAACTGATATTGGTGGAATCAAGATAGTCGCCGCTGAAGTATCCCCCGATGTTGTAGGTGCCTTCTCGCTCATCGGACCCGCTGTAAAGTTGTAAATACCCTTGTGCTGTGCCTTTGGTTCGCCAGTCACCGTCATCGGCACGTGCCTGATGCAATAGGCAAAAAAATAAAACGCTGCTGTACAAAACAACCAGACTATTTTTACCGTGTTTAAAACATCTCATAAATATTTTCCGTTGGTTATTCGTTTATAACGTTATCTGCGTGTTGCTAGTTGCTTACCGCGTGGTGCATAACATCAGGGTCATGTGGGGACGCCTGTGCCGTCCATTGCGGTACCCCCATATCCTCGATCAATCCTGTTTCCGACAATTCGGCATGCCAGGATTTGCCATTAAAATCCAGCTTGATGTCCTTGCAGCCCAGTTCGGGATCAATCATGGAAACCGTTTGCGCCGTGTGACTGGCGGTAGCGATTTTTAAGGTATGATGACCGCTTTGAATCCAGCAGCCTTGTTGCTGATCCCAATGGCGTTGGTATTGACTGTGTAACCCGCAACCCAGCGGTTTGAAAAACTGCAGCGTCATCCGTTGTGCCAATGTCAACGGCAACAGTCTGCACGATGGGGCGTCGCGCCATTGATGTGCTATCTCGGTCAGTGGAGTCAGTCCGTTGGCCAGTACCCACATATTGAGCAAAATATCTTTGGGACCTTTGCGGTCGAAAAATGCCAAAACCCCGTTGGTCTCTTCGAAAGCCGCGCTGGCGTGCGTGGTTTCGCTGGTCAGGCGAAACTGACCCAGTAAAGTGAGCTCTACTGTTAATTTACGATTGATGCTTTGCTCGGATTCATTATTCGTAAACCGATAGTCAAACTGGCGGCCTACCGGCAAATGCATCTGATTAGTGAGCTGATCGTCGGGAACCGCCGGTTCAATTTTGTCCCCTTCCTTCGGCAGGCAAACCACCTGATATTCCGGTGTATTGTCTTTACTATAGGCGATGATACTGGCCAGGTGGAAAGGGTAGGTGGGACTGCCCAATTGGGCCGTGCGTTGCACCTGCATGTGAAGATGAGGCTGCGGAGAACGTCCTGAGTTGCCACAGGCCGCCAGCACCTTACCAGGTGACACGCGCTCGCGTTCCTTGACTTTGATACCGTCGTGCATCAGGTGGGCCAGTAACAGATAAAGACCGTTGTCCAGCCGGATCAGGATGATATTACCCCAGTTGTTGCGGGTGTTAACTTCACCAGGCTCGTTGTCAGGCAGGCGGTCATACACACGCACAACATCGCCATGGACCGGCGATAATACCGGAGCACCAAAACAGTAAAAGTCGTCGAGGGAATCACCGTTATTCCGGTAACTGAGTTCGTCGTGGATGATAAAAAAATCCAGCGCATGTTGCCAGGGTGCCTTATGGGTATATTTACCATTGACCCCCTGGTAGATGGTCCAGGTGCCGAACACGGGTGCCAGTAGCGGCGTACTGTTAATGTCACCGAACCGGTATTTGGCCAGCCGCGCTTTTTCGTAATTGATTTCCGGCAGGCCAGGCTCCGGTGCCAGATAGGGCTTTTGCCACCCCATGCGTTTTTTCATAGCCATAATCATAATTAACGTGATTGTGACAAAGGAAACCGCCATAACCGGAAGTCCTTCCACCAGTATCAGGTTGCGGGTGGCAATGACCAGCAAAACTGTCAGCAACACACCGGTAACGGCAAACAGCAGGCTGGCGATGCCGGGGACGGTAAAAAAACCGCCCAACGCAATGGCGACCAATATATAGTTGAAGCCGGTCCAGATAATAAAAGAAGGGTGGGGTTCAAACATGATCGCGGTTAACAGCATGTAGCCAACCGTATAGCCAACTATTGCCAGCAATCCCAAATAACGGGAGTACACCGTCAGAATCACGAACAACAATAGCCCGATAATGGGAGTCGGTGTAAAGTAAATGGCACCAAAAGTGCTAAAAAAACTGTCTACTGCAGGCGTGAACAACGTGTAGGGCGTTTGCGCCAGGCCCATGTAGTCACTAAGGTCAGTAAAATTACGGGCCACCAGTGCCATCACGCCGGCCACGATCACAAACGGTAAACTGAGCACCGGTAACCGGTCCAGGCGCCATAGCCAGTCCGCCATCACGGTGGCTAAAAATGTCACCAATATGGCGCCCAGGGCGATAATACCAACGACATAGATATTGAGTACGTAAAATGCGCCAAGTGAAAGGCCCACTAACAGGCTGTTAAAAATCTGTATTTGGCCGCCGTAATCGGGAAATTTCCAGATGCGCGTGATGGTGTAGGCTATTATCGCGCCCAGCAAACCGGCCAGACCTATATTGGGATAAAACATCGTAGCCGCGAGTATCAACAGACCCGCCACGGGATTTTGCAGGAATATAATGGCGGCATAGGCTTTGGGTATGGTTGCTAGGGCCGTTAAGTTCATCGATCACCATTTAACATTTACATCCGTGCATTGTGCGGATCAATGCCGTTAGTTTGATTGGTGTTTGCCAAAAATGTTCTGGGGAGCGCCTTTAGGATACACTTCGTTTAAATGGCCGGGTATCCGTTCCTGCTGGGTGACAATTTCCAGGTTTTCCGCCTCGCGTATCAGGCTAACATCACCGTTTTCCTGCACCATGACCACATTGGGCCGGTATTCGATAAACTGTAACCATTGTGTGTTGTTATAAGCACCCACGGGGCTGAACACCAACGTATCGCCCACGTTTAACGGTGGCAGCATTATACTGTTGCGCATTACATCGATGTTCATGCACAAAGGTCCATACAACACGGTTTCTTCGGGCCGGCCGGACAAATGGCGGGTGGGAAACACATCATGGTTATACCAGAATGCCGTGAACAGGTGATTGACACCCGCATCCAATACCACCGCGCGGCGGCCATCGGGTAAATGCTTGTTGGCGACGACGGTGCTGATGAGCACTTCGGCGTCATCGACAACAGCGCGGCCAGTTTCCAATACCAGGGTGGGGCGGGCGCAACCGCGGCTTTCCCGGTCATGGGTCAGTTCCAGCAATGTGTCACATATGGCCTCGGCGTATTGTTCCATGCTGGGTACCACCTGTTCGGGCGGTAAATAGATACCCTGCAGGGAATTCATGGATGCGAAACCGCCACCGATATCAAGATAGCGGATCATGCAGCCGGTTTTGTGTTCCACTTCATTCATGAAATCGCACATGGTTTTGACCTGGACTTTATAGGCCAGCGGTTCCATCACGAAGGTGCCGATATGGCTGTGAAGTCCCACCAGGTTAAGCAGTTTGCTTGATGCGATACGCCATGCGGCATCCATTGCCTGGCCGGATTCCACATTAAAGCCAAAGCGGCTCCATTGTTCGGTATAACCGGTATCGAAGTTCAGGCGAATGGCAATGTCAACGGCTTTGCCCATATTATTGGCGATGTCTTCAATCAAATAAAGTTCATCGAGATGGTCGACGTGTATGTGAGCGCCTTCGTTAATGGCGCGTTCCAGAACGGGACGGGATTTATTAGGGCCATTAAATAAAATACAATCGCCCGGCACGCCGAGAGTTCGCGCTTTTTCATATTCGAACTTCGATACCACTTCCGCCAGCGCGCCTTCCTGGTGCAGGGTACTACAGACGGCGCCCAGATAATTGGTTTTATAGGACCAGCCAAAGGCGACCTTGGGGTAACGGGTTTGAAATGCACTATATATACGCTTGGCATTCTGGCGTAAGGTGTGCTCAGACACCGCAAACAGAGGTGATCCGTAATCTTCCAGCAGAGTATTTACCGGTACCCCATCGATATTGTCGCGCCATATGGTGTGTCGAATGGCGCCGGCCTTATTCAGCAATCCGCTACGCAGCGGTGTAATAGATGGTTTCACCCATGGTTTTTTGTCGTTGGTGGGTGAATGTTCTATTTCGTTCTCGGCGTCAGTTTCAGTGCTATCCATGGGTAATGATTCCTGCTATTGATAAATTTTAGTCTGTCAATGTATGCCCGCCATTCATTATTAGCGACTCAAAGTCCTGGATGGTAGTAATGGTTTCCTGTGCGTAGCGGATAAACAGCATGCCTGTGCGGATGTCATCAAAACCCGAAGGCTCCATGCCCAGCGCCAGTTGCAGTAATGCCAGCGGCAAATTGCGGCCCACGCCGCTGGAAATATAAATCCAGGCGGGAAAGCGCGGATTAATTTCTATTAACTGATAAACGCCATTGCGGTCTCGAATCACTTCCACCTCCAGCGGCCCGCGCCATTTAATCGCCTTAATTAACTTCGCGCTGGCGTTATACAGGGTTTGGTCGTCAATGGTGATACCGGACCAGGCCTTGCCTTTGTCGGTGGTGGCCATTTTCTTGATCATTACGGCGCCCAGCATATTACCGTTACCGTCGCCGACCGCTGACAGGTTGTATTCTTCGCCTTTGACCAGCTTTTGTACCAGCACAGGAAATCCCCACTCCGCGGCAATGCGCCGGAAGGCTTCGTTGGCTTCCTCGGCGCTATAAACAATCTGCGCGTCGTAAAACAATCCCTTGATAAGAAATGGAAACGACCAACCCTGGTCCTGACATTTATAGAAAAACCCGGCGCTGGTAATGGATTTGGTTTCGGGCCATTCGATTCCGGCGTGTTGGGCAATTTCGTTGAGCCGGTCTTTGTTGCGTAAACGCAGTTGTTCCGGCGAGGGTAGGAAGACTTTCATACCAAGATCTTCGATCACCGGCCGCAACCGGATCATGCCGGGCAGTTCAGCGTCGAGACAGGGGATTAACACATCGATGTTTTCAGTTTCCTTGAGTTGTTTCAGAGTGTTAATCAGTGCCTCGTCGCCGGCGGAGGGGTACGGCATCAGGTAGCCGGCATTGCAAAATTCCTTAAGATATAAACCGGGGTCCAGGGCATCATATCCCAGGCCCACGATCCGGCCGGTAAACTCCGGGGATTCGCGCAGACAACGGGCTACTGCCAGACCGGGGCCTGGATTATCCGGTTTGGCGTTCATGCCGGTAATGGCGACGGTGGGGTTGATGGTCATTGACGGCTGCCCTGTATTAATCGCCTACGTAGTCCCGCAATATCCCGGCGAATTCCAGAACATCGCGTTCCAGTTCACGTGGCGGTGCATCGTACAAATCGGCCAGTTTATCAAGCAAATTATTAAGGTGATTGTCTTTTTGCACCAAGCGCAATATGGTCAGACCGGTTTCATTGACCGTGAAATTGTGCCCACTGGCGGGGTCGAAAACAAAACCACTTTCGCTGACGGCAAGGCGTTGCAGGCTGGTAAGTGGCGGGAAAGGGTTTACGTCATCGTCCCTTTGTGAATCCATACCTTCTCCTTTGTCGGCGACCATTGTTGTGACAGTAACTTTATGAAACTACAGATTTTTTATGTTCGCCCATAAGTTTATTTTGGCGTTTATCAATTACTTTTACTTTGATGTTTATCAAGTCAAACCCGGGATACACCAAGTTATAATTTTCCCGTGTTTTTGGGATGGTGCTGTTGGTTTTTATTGGGTTAACGGGGTGGACGGTGGTGTGTTACTCACAGCCCCCGTTCCGGTGAAACCGCCTAAAAAATAGCAGATTCAGCTAACGGCGGTAGGTCG